>JAOPXG010000229.1 GCA_025965275.1 Nocardioides sp. | reverse complement strand
CGCAAGATGAAGATGTTCGACCTCCTCGTGAAGATGGGCTACAAGGAGATCGAGGTCGGCTTCCCGTCGGCCAGCGAGACCGACTTCTCCTTCGTCCGCCAGCTCATCGAGGGCGACCGGATCCCCGACGACGTGACGATCTCGGTGCTGACCCAGGCCCGCGAGGACCTCATCGAGCGCAGCGTGCAGTCCCTGGTGGGCGTGGGGCGGGCCAACATCCACCTCTACAACGCGCTCGCCCCGCTCTTCCGCCGCGTGGTCTTCCACGCCGGCAAAGACGAGATCAAGGACATCGCCACCCGCGGCACCGAGCTGGTCATGAAGCACGGTGAGAACCACCTCGACATGACCGTGATCGGCTACGAGTACAGCCCCGAGATCTTCACCTCGACCGAGCTGCCGTTCAGCCTCGAGGTCTGCGAGGCCGTCTCCGACGTGTGGCAGCCCGAGGACGGCCGCGAGATCATCCTCAACCTGCCGGCCACGGTCGAGTCCGCGACGCCGAACGTCTATGCCGACCAGATCGAGTGGTTCTCCCGCCAGCTCACCCGTCGCGAGAACACCGTGATCTCCCTGCACCCCCACAACGACCGGGGTACGGCGGTCGCCGCGACCGAGCTCGCCATGATGGCCGGCGCCGACCGGGTCGAGGGCTGCCTCTTCGGCCACGGCGAGCGCACCGGCAACGTCGACCTGGTCACCCTCGCCATGAACCTCTTCAGCCAGGGCATCGACCCGATGGTCGACATCTCCGACATCGACGAGATCCGTCGCACCGTCGAGTACTGCACCCAGCTGCCGGTCCACCCGCGCCACCCCTACGCGGGCGACCTCGTCTACACCGCCTTCTCCGGCTCCCACCAGGACGCCATCAAGAAGGGTCTCGAGGACCTCGACCGCCAGGCCGCCGAGCAGGGCGTGCCCGTCGGCGAGCTGCCGTGGGAGGCGCCGTACCTCCCGATCGACCCGAAGGACGTCGGCCGCACCTACGAGGCCGTGATCCGGGTCAACAGCCAGTCCGGCAAGGGCGGCGTCGCCTACATCCTCAAGGCCGAGCACAAGCTCGACCTGCCGCGGCGTGCGCAGATCGAGTTCAGCCGGGTGATCCAGGAGCGCACCGACACCGAGGGCGGCGAGATGACGCCCGAGGCGATCTGGGACGTCTTCTCGAGCGAGTACCTCACCCGCGAGACGCCGCTCAAGCTCAACTCGGTCCACACGTCGTCGGCCGCGGGGGAGAAGGACGCGCTCGACGTGAACGTCTACGTCGACGGCGAGATCCACTCCCTCCACGGCGAGGGCAACGGCCCGCTCTCGGCGTTCTGCAACGCGATCAACGGGCTCCCGAACGACTTCGACGTGCGGATCCTCGACTACGCCGAGCACGCGCTCACCGCCGGTGGCGACGCGCTCGCCGCGGCGTACGTCGAGTGCTCGGTGCACGACCGGATCTACTGGGGTGTGGGCGTGGACGCGAACATCGTCACGGCCTCGCTCAAGGCAGTGATCAGCGCGGTCAACCGCGCCTGACGCGGGTCAGCGGGAGCCGCACCGTGAACGTGGTGCCCTCGCGGTGGGCGGAGCGTACGTCGACCCGCCCACCGTGGGCGGCCACGATCGCGGCGACGATCGACAGGCCGAGGCCGGTGCCCTGGATGGCCATCTGCTGGGCGGTCGACGACCGGAAGAACCGCTGGAAGAGCTGGGCCTGCTCGTCGTCGGGGATGCCGATGCCGGTGTCGCTGACGACGAGCCACGCCTCGCCGTCGAGGCGCTCCACCCGGCACTCGACGCTGCCGCCGTTCTCGGTGAACTTGATGGCGTTGCCGACCAGGTTGACCACCACCCGCTCGAGCTGGACCCGGTCGCCGAGCACGAGGACCGGGTCCGGGTCGCTGCTGAACGACACGGTGATGTCGCGGCCCGCGGCCATCGGCCGGACGGCGTCCTCGGCCTCGGTCAGGATCGAGGCCAGGTCGATCGTCTCGCGGGCCCAGTGCGTCGCGCCCGAGTCGAGGCCGCCGAGCGTCAGCAGGTCGTTGCACAGCGCGATCAGCCGCTGGGCGTTGCGCGCGATGCTGTCGAGCAGCGGCCGCTGCTCGGGCGCCGGGTCGACCACCGACCCGTCCTCGAGGATCTCGGTGTAGCCGACGATGCTGGTCACGGGCGTGCGCAGCTCGTGGCTCACCGTCGAGATGAACTCGTTCTTGGCCTCGTCGAGCTGGCGCATCCGCTCGACCGCCAGCCGCTCCTTGTCGAGCGCCGCGACCAGCATGTCCTGGCTGGCCCGGGCCTCGGTGACGTCGCGGCCCACACAGAGGTAGCCGAGTCGCGCCGCGACCGTGTCGGCGGCGACGGTGACCGCCATCGAGATCGTGTGGGGGCGCCCGTCGCTGCTGATCCAGGTCCAGTCCCGCGGCACGGTCGCGTCGGCGTCGTCCCCGGCCACGAGACGGTCGAACGCCTCGTCGGGGGTCGCTCCCGGGAAGCGGTCGGCGAGCTGGGCGGGGTCGAGCAGGTCGACGAACGGCGTCCCGACCATGTCCTGGGCGTCGTAGCCGAGCAGGTTCACCGCACCGGCGTTGAAGACCGTGATCCTGCCGTGTGGGTCGATGCCGATGAGGGCGGTGGTGATGGCCGCCTCCAGCAGGTGCCGGTTGAGCCCGGCCGCCGTGCGTTCGCCGGTCAGGTCGGTGCCGGTCATCACGATGTACGTCGGGCGGTCCCGCTCGTCGCGCACGTAGCCGGTGTTCCAGAGGACCCGCCGGCGTTGGCCGGTGCTCGTGACGAGGTCGGTCTCTCGGCTCACCTGGGAGAAGGCGTCGGGAGGAATGCCGGTGGGGTAGCCGGTCGAGCCGGGTGGGGCGAACGGGAGGTCCCAGACCTCCGTGCCGACCAGCTCGTCCTCGGCGAAGCCGGTGAGCACGGTGGTCGCGCCGTTGACGCGCACCACCTCGCCGTACAGGTCGCACACGATGATCAGCGCGGGGGTGGTGTCGAGGGTCGCGCTGGTCAGCTTCTCGGCGGCCTCGATGCGGCGGCGCGCCTCGAACTGCGCGGTGACGTCGAGCAGCTGCGCGGCGAAGGTCGGCTCCGGCTCTCGTGAGAGCAGCGAGACCAGCACCTCCACCCGCGCGTCGGGCCGGGCGCGCAGGCCGGCTTCCGCCTTCCAGCCCTCGAGGGTGCCGGACAGCATCTGGGCGACCACGAGGTCCAGTGGCTCCTCCGTGGCGAGCACCTCGCCGAGTCCGCGGCCCACGATCGACGGCCCGCCGCCGAGCAGGCGGGCGGCGGCGTCGTTCTTCTCGGTGATCTCGAGCAGGTTCTCCTCGGTGCTGCGCAGCAGGAGCATGCCGACCACGGACTCGGTGAAGTTGCGGCGGAAGAGCCGCTCGCTGCTGGCGGTCCGGTCGAGCAGCCGTCGGCGCTGCTCGAGGCCGATCGCCAACGCCAGCGCCATGACGAGGCTCGTGAGGACGTAGGCCTGCACCACCGCACCGATCCCGAACGCGGTCAACGCCCCGCGATGCAGGTCGAAGCCGAACGGCCCGCTCGCGCGGGCGCTCAGGAGCACGGTCACGACGGCGAACCCGATCAGCTCACCGGCGACGATCCGCACGTCGAAACGGAGCGCTGCCCACATCAGCAGCGGCAGGGGGAGGAACTCCAACGACAAGGTCTGGCCCGGCCCGAAGACGACGAGCGTCACCGCGGTCAGTGCCAGCAGCTGCAGCAGGAGCTCCCCGGTCCACCGCCCGGGCCGCCTGATGGCCGGGGCCATCGCCAGCGGCAGGATCAACAGGGTCGAGGCCGCGTGGGAGACCGACAGGGACCGCCAGGCGTTCACGAACGGGCTGTCGGTGAGGACGACCACGCCGGAGGACGCGATCGTCGCGAACGTCGCACCTCCCACGACCGCGGCGGCCACCAGTCGCAGGAACGTGTCGAGGTCAGCGAGCTCGGGGAGGGTGTCGCGCCCCCGGCGGAGCAGGGCCGCGACCACCAGCGCCTCGGTCGCGTTGCCGACGGCGTACCAGCAGGCCAGGTCGACGGCGCGCCCACCGCCGATGTTGGCCACGGCCGTCGTCACGGCGATCGCCGGCACGAGCCACCACCACCAGCGCCGCGGCACCAGGCCGAGCAGGGCGACGGCGATGCCCGCGGCCGGCCACCAGGGCGCAGCCGGAGCGCCGGCCGGTGCCAGCAGCACGACCGTCAACCCGGCGGCCAGCACGGCGGCGAGGAGCAGGAGGGCCGCAGGCAGTCCGATGTACCCGCGACCCGAGTTCGACATGGGTGAAGTGTTGTGTAGTCCGGGCCGGAGGGCGAGCCCCCACGCGGCCGCAGGCGCGGGTTAGGTTGTCGACATGTTGGTGTCAGAGCGGATCGGGCAGTTCTTCGTCGAGGGCGACGCGGGTCGCGACCGCCTCGAGTACACCGAGTACGGCTCCGGGGACGCCTGGGTGGTGCTCCTGCCCGGCCAGCTGATGCCGCGCCGGATGCAGCAGCCGCTGGCCCGCGTGCTGGCCGCCGAGGGCTTCCACGTGGTCACGCTCGACCCGCTCGGGCACGGCCGGTCCGACCGACCGGCCGACCCGCACGCCTACTCCGTGACCGCCTTCGCCGAGCAGGTCGTGGCGCTCCTCGACCACGTCGGCGCCGCCCAGGCGGTCGTCGGCGGCACGTCGCTGGGCGCCAACATCGCCCTCGAGACCGCGGCGATCGCCGCCGACCGGGTCCGCGGCCTGCTGCTCGAGGCGCCGATCCTCGACAACGGCGTGGAGTCGGGGATCGTCGCCTTCGGCCCGCTGCTGCTGGCCGCCCGCTTCCTGCCGCTGACGGTGACCGCCCTGCGCCGGGCCACCCGGCCGATCCCGCGCGGCATCGTGCCGTTCTGGGCCGGGGTCGCGCTCGACACCTGCGACCAGCGTGCCGACGCGATGGCCGCCCTGCTGCACGGGCTGTTCTTCGGACGCGCCGCGCCCTCGTCGCGCGAGCGCCGCCGGATCTCCGTCCCGGCGCTGGTCGTCGGCCACCCGCTCGACCCGGTCCACCCCTTCGCCGACGCCGCGATGCTCGCCGACGAGATCCCGCGGGCGACCCTGCTGCGATCCCGCTCCGCCCTCGAGTGGCGGCTCCGGCCGGAGCGGCTGGACCAGGCGGCCGTCGAACTCGCCACCACCTGCTGGAAGACACCCCGCCGCCGACGCCGTACTGGAGCCTGATTTCGAGGTTCCACCCGTTGGTCTCGACCCGCCCGTCGCGACCTCGTACCTCGGTCGCGGGGCTTGCTCGACCTGCCATCGCCACGGTGCGGGCTCCTACGTCGCACGCCCCTGCTCAGGCACAATGGGCGGGTGCCTCTCTACCGCGACGAGGCGATCGTGCTGCGCACCCACAAGCTGGGCGAGGCCGACCGCATCATCACCCTGCTGACCCGCCACCACGGGCGGGTCCGCGCGGTCGCGAAGGGCGTACGCCGCACCACCTCGCGCTTCGGCTCGCGGCTCGAGCCGTTCACCCACGTCGACCTCCAGCTGGCCGAGGGACGCAGCCTCGACACCATCACCCAGGCCGAGACGCTGACCCTCTTCCACGCCGGGCTGGGCCTCGACTACGACCGCTACACCGCCGGCACCGTGATGCTCGAGACCGCCGACCGGCTGGTCGACGAGGAGAAGCAGCCGTCGCTCCAGCACTTCCTCCTGCTCGTCGGCGGGCTGCGGGTGCTGTCCTCGGGCGAGCGCGGCCCGGGCCAGGTGCTCGACTCCTACCTGCTCCGCTCCCTGGCCGTCGCCGGCTACGCGCCGTCGTTCGAGCACTGCGCCCGCTGTGGTGACGAGGGCCCGCACCGCTGGTTCAACCCGTCGATGGGCGGCATGCTCTGCGTGACCTGCCGGGTGCCGGGCTCGGCCGGCCCGGCCGCCGAGACCGTGGCCGTGATGGGCGCGCTGCTCGCGGGCGACTGGCCGGTCGTCGACGTCGCCGACCCGCGCCACCTGCGCGAGGCGAGCACGCTCGTCGCGGCCTACCTCGCCTGGCACCTCGAGCGCGGCCTCAAGTCGCTGGCCTACGTCGAGCGGTGACAGGGTGACTCCGTGAAGCGAGCCGTCCGTCAGCCCACCCCGCACCCCTCGGGGGCGCGGCCGCCGGCGATCCCGAAGGACCTGGTGCCGAAGCACGTCGCCATCGTGATGGACGGCAACGGGCGCTGGGCCAAGGAGCGCGGGCTGCCGCGGACCAAGGGGCACGAGCAGGGCGAGCACTCGCTCTTCGACGTGGTCGAGGGCGGGATCGAGATCGGCGTGAAGGCGATCTCGGCGTACGCCTTCTCGACCGAGAACTGGTCGCGCTCACCCGACGAGGTCAAGTTCCTGATGGGCTTCAACCGCGACGTGATCCGCCGCCGACGCGACGAGATGCACGAGCTGGGTGTCCGGGTCCGGTGGGCCGGCCGAGCCCCGCGACTCTGGAAGTCCGTGATCAAGGAGCTCCAGGTCGCCGAGGAGCTGACCAGGAAGAACGACGTCCTCACCCTGACCATGTGCGTCAACTACGGCGGCCGGGCCGAGCTCGCCGACACCGCGCGCAGCATCGCCCGCGAGGTCGCTGCCGGGCGGCTGGACCCCGAGAAGGTCGACGAGAGGACCTTCGCCCGCCACCTCTACGTGCCCGAGCAGTCCGACGCCGACCTGGTCTGGCGGACGTCGGGGGAGCAGCGGCTCTCCAACTTCATGCTCTGGCAGGCGGCGTACTCCGAGCTGGTCTTCACCGACGTGCTCTGGCCCGACGTGGACCGTCGGCACCTGTGGGACGCCATCGACCGCTACGCGCGGCGCGACCGCCGGTACGGCGGAGCGGTCCCCAACCCCGGCTCCTGACGGTCGGGTCGTCGGTGGACCGGGTGCGATTCCCGCTCGTCCCACTCGTCCCGGTCTAGCCGGACTCCCGGTCCTGGACCGTGCTCTCTGCCATCCTGAGGACCACCGACGGAGGGGAGGAGGGTGGATGGCGACTCTCGGGCGAGCCACGGGAACCGCCCGCCGGATCCTCCTCACCGAGGACCCGCACCCCGGGGTGATCCAGGCACTCTTCGTCGCGCTCTACGTGATCGACCTGGTGCTGCGGGCCGTCGGCGGGGGCGGTACGCCGTTCGGCCCCGGGCCGCTCGTCGGGCTGGCGCTGGTCGGGATCGTCGGCGTGGTCGCGGCCGCGGCGCCCTGGGCGACGCTGCCGCGCTGGGCCGTCGCCGCCGTGCCGCTGCTCGACATGGCGGCCCTGGGGCTCTCCCGGGTGGACACCGCGGGTGCGGGCGCGGGTCTGCTCGCCGTGCTCCCCGCGCTCTGGCTCGGTCGCAAGTTCGGCATGCGGGGCGTCCAGGTCGCGGTGGTGGGCGCGGCCGTCCTGATCGTCGTCCCGGACCTGGTCTACCTCGGTGCTTCCGGCGTCAACCTCTCCCGCTCGGTGCTCATCCTGTGCACGGTCGCGTGGGCGGCGCTGGCGATCTCCTCGGCGCTGGAGCGCTCGGAGGGCAACCGCGAGACGGCCGAGCGCGGTCGACGCGAGCTCGCCGCCGCGCTGGCCGTCATCGAGGAGCAGCGTGCCTTCTCCGAGGCGATCCTCGACACCGTCGACGTGGGGCTGGTGCTCCTCGACGCCGACGGCACCTACCGGTCGATGAACAAGCGGCACGAAGCCTTCATACGGATCGGCTACCCCGACGGGCACAGCGGTCGTGCGGGTCAGGTCGGCCAGGTCTACGCCGCCGACGGCGTCACGCCGCTCGGCCCGGAGGAGACACCGACGTACCGCGCCAGCCAGGGCGAGGAGTTCGACGACTGCCGCCTCTGGATCGGCACCGACCCGCTGACCCGCCGGGCGATCTCGGTGTCCGCGCGGTCCGTGCACGACCAGGGCGACTTCGCGGGTGCCGCCCTCGCCTACAAGGACGTCACGGAGTTCATGCACGCGCTCAAGGTCAAGGACGAGTTCGTCGCGTCCGTCTCGCACGAGCTGCGGACGCCGCTCACCTCGATCGTCGGCTACGTCGACATCCTTCGGGAGCGGCCGGACCTGCCGCCGGACGTCGTCGCCCAGCTCGACGTGGTCGCCCGCAACACCGATCGGCTCAACCGGCTCGTCGCCGACCTGCTGCACACCGCCCAGGTTGACGACGGGCCGATGCGCGTGGTCCGCTCCAAGACCGACCTCGGTGCGATCGTGCGCGACAGCGTGCAGGCGGCCACGCCCGCCGCGGAGCGGGCCGGCGTGCGGATCGAGGTCGACGCGCCCGTCTCGCTGATGGTGATGGCCGACCCGCAGCGGATGGCGCAGGTCGTCGACAACCTGGTCTCGAACGCGATCAAGTACACCGGTGCGGGTGGGCGGGTGCGGGTCACGATCGCCCTCGACGGCAACCGGGTAGAGCTCAGCGTCGCCGACACCGGCATCGGCATCTCGGCCTCCGACCGGGACCGCCTGTTCACCCGGTTCTTCCGGAGCCGGCAGGCCGAGGAGCGCTCCATCCAGGGGGTGGGACTGGGCCTGAGCATCACCAAGGCGATCGTGGAGAGCCACGGCGGGCGCATCGAGGTCGAGAGCGAGCTCGGCCAGGGCAGCGAGTTCCGGGTGCGGCTGCCGATCGCCCAGTAGCCGCGGTCGTCAGCCGCAGTCGCGGCAGGTGCCGAAGATCTCCAAGGTGTGGCTGACCTCGTCGTACCCGTGCTCGGCGGCGATCGCGCGGGTCCACCGCTCGACGGCCGGTCCCTCGACCTCGACGGTCGCGCCGCAGGAGCGGCAGACCAGGTGATGGTGGTGGGTGTCGGAGCAGCGCCGGTAGATCGCCTCGCCGTCCTCGGTGCGCAACAGGTCGACTTCGCCGGCCTCGGCGAGCCGCTGCAGGGTGCGGTAGACGGTGGCGAGGCCGACGGTCTCGCCACGGTCACCGAGCAGCTCGTGGATCTCCTGGGCTGAGCGGAAGTCCGCGAACGACTCCAGCGCGTCGATGACCGCCCTGCGTTGGCGGGTCGGGCGGAGCGGCGGGGTCGCGGCCCCGTGCTGGTCAGTGCTCGTCATAGTGCTGCCCGTGGACGGCGTGGCGGTGACCGCCGTGGACGTAGTCGACGTGGTCGCCGTGCGGTACGGCGACGTGCCCGCAGTCGTCACCGTGCTCGTGCGGGTGCTCCTCGATGGTGTCGTGCACGGCCGCCTCGACGACCGGGAACGGCTGCCGGAGCCGGCGCCGGGACCGCAGCCAGAGACCGACCGGCCAGGCGGCGACGAAGCCTGCGAGGGCCAGCAGCACGATCGTGGGGCCGGGCGCCACCCGGGCGTGGAAGGAGGCGTATGCCGAGAGCAGCAGGCCACCGACCGAGGCGAACGTGCCGAGCACCATTGCCGCCCCGAGCGTCGTGCGGAACGACCGGGTCACCTGCTGCGAGGTCGCGACCGGCACGACCATGAGCGCCGAGACCAGCAGCAGGCCGACGGTGCGCATCGCGATGGTCACGCTGAGTGCGGCCAGCACGGCGACCATCAGGTTGTAGTAGCGGATGTTGAGGCCCGCGACCCGGGCGAACTCCTGGTCCTGGGCGACCGCGAAGAGCTGCGGTGACAGGCCGACGCACACCAGCACCACGACCGCTGCCAAGACCATCGTCGCCCACAGGTCGGTCACCGAGAGCGTGGTGATCGACCCGAAGAGGTACCGCTGCAGGTAGGCGCCGCTCTGGCCGGCGAGGCCCGTGAGCAGCACGCCGCCGGCGAGGCCGCCGTAGAACAGCAGGGCGAGGGCGACGTCGCCGTTCGTGTGGCCCCGCTCGCGGATCACCTCGATCACGATGGCGCCGAGGACGGCCACGATGACGGCGGTCCAGGTCGGGGAGGTGCCGGTGAGGAGGCCCAGGGCGACCCCGGTGACCGCGACGTGGCCGATGCCGTCGCCCATCAGCGCCTGGCGGCGCTGGACCAGGTAGGTGCCGACGGCGGGCGCGGCGAGGCCGGTGAACACGGCGGCGATGATCGCCTTCTGCATGAACGGCAGGCCGAGCAGGTCGAGGTACTCCTTCATCGGCCACCCTCCAGCGGTGAGGAGACGTGCGGCGCGTGGTCGTGGTGCGGTGGCTCGGGGTGATGGTGGTGCCCGTGGTCGTGGAGGTCGAGGTGGGCGGTGGCGACCTGGTCGCTGGCCAGCGGCGGACCGTCGTACGCGATCCGGCCGTCGCGCATCACCACGGCCCGGTCGATGAGCGGGGCCATCGGGCCGAGCTCGTGAGCGACGAGCACGATGGTGGAGCCGCGCTGGGAGAGGGTCTCGAGGGTGTCGGCGAGAACCTGCTGGTTGGGGAGGTCGACGCCCGCGGTCGGCTCGTCGAGGAAGAACAGCTCCGGCTCGCCGGCGAGCGCCCGGGCGATCAGCACTCGCTGCTGCTGGCCGCCGGAGAGCGCCGTGACGCCGTCGCGGGCCCGGTGGGCCAGCCCTACCACGTCGAGCGCGTCGGCGATCGCGGCCCGGTCCTGGCGGCCGAGAGGACGCAGGAGCCGGCGCCGGGGGAGGCGGCCCGAGGCGACGACCTCCCAGACCGAGGCGGGGACGCCCGAGCCGGCGCCGCCGCGCTGGGGGACGAAGCCGACGCGTTGCCAGTCGTGGAAGTCGCCGAACGGCGTGCCGAAGAGGGTGAGCGTGCCCGTCGCGAGCGGCAGCAGGCCGGTCAGCGCGCGGACCAGGGTCGACTTGCCGGAGCCGTTGGCGCCCATCAGCGCGACGAACTCGCCCGAGCCCACGGAGAGGTCGATGCCGCGCAGGATCGGGCGGCCGGCGATCGCGACGGCGCCGTTCTGCAGGTCGATGACAGGCGTGCTCAACAGCCGTTCGCCTCCTCGAGGGCGGCGAGGTTGGAGCGCATGAGGGAAAGGTAGTCCTCGTCCGCCGTCTCGTCGGAGAGGCCCTCGATCGGGTCGAGCACCTCGCTGCGCACGCCCATGTCGTGGGCGAGCGCGTCGGCGGCCTCGGGGCTCGCGAGGGTCTCGGAGAAGACCGTGGTGATGCCGTCCTCGTCGATCACGTCCTGGAGCCGGGCCAGGTCTGCCGGGGTGGGCTCGGAGTCGGGGGAGAGGCCGAGGATGGCGTCCATGGTCAGGCCGTAGCGCTGCAGGTAGCCGAACGCGTCGTGGCTGACGACGATCGTGGTGCGTGCGCAGCCGGTCAGGCCCTCGGCGTACGCCGCGTCGACCGACTCGAGGTCGCTCCGCAGTGCCGCGGCGTTGTCTCGGTAGTCGCCCGCGTGGTCGGGGTCGATCTCGGCGAGTTGGTCGGCGACGGCGTCGCCGACGTCGGCGAGCAGCAGCGGGTCCTGCCAGAAGTGCGGGTCGTCCTCGTCGGAGTCGACGCCGTGGTCGCGGAAGGGCACCAGGTCGACCACGTCGGCGACATCGAGGACGGCGCCCGACGCGTTCTCGTCGACCGCGTCGTCGACCGCGGGCTGGAAGCCGCGCTCGTAGACGATGAGGTCCGCGCGGGCGACCCTCGCGGTCTCCTTCGGGTCGAGCTCCAGGTCGTGCGGCTCGCCGCCGGGGGCGGTGAGGTTGTCGACGGCGGCGTCGCCGGTGGCGACCCGGTCGGCGACGTACTGGAGCGGGTAGAACGCCGCCGCGATCTGGATCCCGTCGGCGGAGGTGGCGGAGTCGTCGGTGAACGCCGCGCAGCCGCCCAGAGCGAGAGGGAGCGCCAGGGCGGCACCGGAGGCCGCGACGATGAGGCTCTTCATGAGAATGATTCTCAGAGAGTTGAGAATCATTGTCAAACTGTGGGCGGGCGGCCTACTGCAGGTGAAACCGACGACAGCGCCCCAGTGCCATCCCCCGGGCCGTACGCTGACGAGGTGCTGGTCGTGAACAGGTTCCGCGTCCCCCTCGAGGAGGGCGAGACCTTCCGGGCCGACCTCGAGACCGCCCACGTCGCCCTCGCCGCGTGCGTCGGGTACGTCGACGGTGAGATCGGGCGCAACGTCGACGACCCGGAGCTGTGGGTGCTCACGACCCGGTGGGAGAACGTGGGCAGCTATCGCCGCGCACTCTCGTCGTACGACGTGAAGCTGCGCGCCGTCATGGTGCTCAGCCGGGCGATCGAGGAGCCGTCGGCGTACGAGCCCGCGGGTCCCGGCACCACCCTCAATATCGAGTCGGCCAGGTCGTTAGGCTGATCGTTCGACCAACACACGCCTGACCTGCAGCCAGCCGGTCATGACAGAGGAGCTCCACCGTGGCCAAGCCGCCCCCGTCCACCGTCGACCACGTCGTCTCCCTCGCCAAGCGTCGGGGCTTCGTCTACCCGTGCGGTGAGATCTACGGCGGCACCCGGTCGGCCTGGGACTACGGCCCGCTCGGTGTCGAGCTCAAGGAGAACATCAAGCGCCAGTGGTGGAAGTCCATGGTGCAGATGCGCGACGACATGGTCGGGCTCGACTCGAGCATCATCCTGCCGCGTCAGGTGTGGGAGGCCAGCGGCCACGTCGACACGTTCACGGACCCGCTGACCGAGTGCCAGTCGTGCCACAAGCGCTACCGGGCCGACCACCTGCAGGAGGAGTACGCCGAGAAGAAGGGCATCGACGACCCGGACACGGTCGACATGTCCACCGTCGCCTGCCCCAACTGCGGCACCCGCGGTGCGTGGACCGAGCCGCGCCAGTTCTCCGGCCTGCTCAAGACCTACCTCGGTGTCACCGAGGACGAGTCCGGCCTCCACTACCTGCGCCCCGAGACGGCGCAGGGCATCTTCATCAACTTCGCGAACGTCGTGACCTCGAGCCGCCAGAAGCCGCCGTTCGGCATCGCCCAGATCGGCAAGAGCTTCCGCAACGAGATCACGCCCGGCAACTTCATCTTCCGCACCCGCGAGTTCGAGCAGATGGAGATGGAGTTCTTCGTCAAGCCGGGCGAGGACGAGGAGTGGCACCAGTACTGGATCGACGAGCGCACGAAGTGGTACGTCGACCTCGGCATCGACCCCGACAACCTGCGCCACTACGAGCACGCCCAGGAGAAGCTCAGCCACTACTCGA
>JAOPXG010000226.1 GCA_025965275.1 Nocardioides sp. | reverse complement strand
CCGTGGACGAGATCGTGCGCACCGGGCTCAGCTGACCGAGCTCACCCGCCACTCCCCCGCGACCCGCCGCAGCACCACCCGCCGCGTCGACGGTTGGTCCCTCGGCAGCGGCACGCGTACGCCGGCACCGACGGCCGTCCCGCCGGCGAGCCGGTCGGTGACGACCAGGGCGAGCCGACCGCCCGACCGGTCCCGCACCCGGACGCCGAGCAGCTGCGTCTCCAGCCCCTCGACCCGCAACCCGCGGTCGCGCCAGGACCGGAGCATCGACTGGTCGGTCCGTCCGGTCGGCGACCCAGCGGTGTAGAGGTCGCCCAGCGCGTCGACGTCCGCGCTCGCCCAGGCCTGCGCCCGCCGGTCGTCCCACGCGTGCAGGATCGCGGCCGCCCGCACCTCCGGCGGCGGCGCCGCGGGCGCGCAGAGGGACAGCCAGAGGGACAACAACCAGGCGGTCATCGGCGTCTCCTACCCGTGCCGCCGACTTCCCAGCAGGTCATCCACAGGACACTGGTCCCATGCTGAGCCGCCGGACCTTCCTCCTCGGGGGTACGGCGACCGCGGGGGCGCTGGTCGTCGGCGCCAGGGTCGGTGTCGAGCCGGGCACGCTCCCGGGGCGCCCGTGGTTGCAGGCGCACCTCGGCCTCAACGGCGAGCCCGGCGAGGTCCCCGACGTCGCTCCGGGCCCGGTCGAGACGGGCAGCTTCGTCTCGCGGGCGCGACTCGGCGCCGAGACCGGCTGGACGCTCATCCGGCCGCCGGGCAGCACCGGTCGGCTCCCCCTGGTCATCGCCCTGCACGGCCGCGGGGAGGACCACGCGAGCCTGGTCGACCCCTCCTTCGGGCTGGACCGCTACCTCGCGGCCACCGTCGCCGACGCGACCCCGCCGTTCGCGATCGCGGCGGCCGACGGCGGCACGTCGTACTGGCACCCCCGGCCCGACGGCGAGGACGCCGGCGCCATGGTCGTCGACGAGTTCCTCCCGCTGCTGCGCACGCAGGGTCTCGACACCGACCGGATCGGACTGCTCGGCTGGTCGATGGGCGGGTACGGCGCGCTCCGGCTCGCGGGCCTGCTCGGCGCCGACCGGGTGGCCGCCGTGGTCGCGGCCAGCCCGGCGATCTGGCAGGACCCGGGCTCCGCGTCGACCGCCGGCTTCGCCGACTCCGAGGAGTACGAGAAGTACACCGTCGTCGGTCACCAGGACGACCTCGCCGGGATCGCCGTCCGCGTCGACTGCGGCACCGGCGACCCGTTCTACCGCGACGTCCAGGACTACGTCGCAAGCTTCCCCGACCATGCCGACGTGACCAGCACCTTCGAGCCCGGCGCCCACGACCGGGCCTACTGGCGCCGGATGCTGCCCGACGAGCTCGCGTTCCTGGGTGCGGCAGTAGGCTCGAAGGCGTGAGTGAGCTGGAGTTCCGCACCATCGGCACCCTCGACTACCTCGCCGCGTGGGACCTCCAGCGCGAGGTGCACCAGCGGGTGGCCGACGGCGAGCAGGCGGACACGACGCTGCTCCTCGAGCACCCGGCCGTCTTCACCGCCGGCAAGCGCACCCAGCCTCACGACCGGCCCGCCGACCCGCACGGCGCTCCCGTCATCGACGTCGACCGCGGCGGCACCATCACGTTCCACGGGCCCGGCCAGCTGGTCGGCTACCCGATCGTCGCGCTGCCCGACCACGTCAAGGTCGTCGACTACGTACGCCGGGTCGAGGAGGCGCTGATCCAGGTCTGCGCCGAGCTCGGCGTCACCACCGCGCGCGTCCCCGGCCGCAGCGGCGTGTGGCTGGGCGCCGACGACCGTGGCCCGGAGCGCAAGATCGCGGCCCTCGGCATCCGGGTGAGCCGCGGCGTGACCATGCACGGCTTCTCCCTCAACTGCGACGTCGACCTCGCGTGGTTCGACCGGTTCGTCCCCTGCAGCATCGACGACGCCGGCGTGACCTCGCTGAGCCAGGAGCTCGGCCGCGACGTGACGGTGGCCGAGGTGCTCCCCGCCGTGGAGCGGCACCTGCGCCACTACCTCGCGTGGACGCCGTACGACGCCACGCCGGACTACGACGCCCGGCCCGACCCGGCGAAGTACCCCCGCATCCAGCTGCTCACCCCCTGACGGCGCGTCGGCCCGGGTCGCAACCTTTCTGCTGTTTGGATCGTCAGTACGTCGTGACCGACGCCCACCTGACGACTCGGGGGAACCATTCATGAGTGAGCTGGTCATCGAGACCTCGGGCCTGCGCAAGGAGTTCCGCTCCCGCCGCGGCCTGCGGGTCGCGGTCGAGGACCTCGACCTGGCGGTGCCCGCCGGCGGGGTGCACGGGTTCCTCGGGCCCAACGGGTCGGGCAAGACCACCACGATCCGGATGCTGCTCGGCCTGGCCCGGGCGACCCACGGCGAGATGAGGCTGTTCGGTCAGCCGGTCCCCCGGCTGCTCCCCTCGGTGATCGACCGGGTCGGCGCCGTCGTGGAGAGCCCGAAGTTCTCGCCCCACTTCACCGGCCGCCAGAACCTCACGCTGCTCGCCCGGACCATCGGCGCCCCGACCAGCCAGGTCGACGCGGCCGTCGAGACCGTCGGTCTCACCGGCCGCGACAAGGACCGCTTCAAGTCCTACTCCCTGGGCATGAAGCAGCGGCTCGCGATCGCGGCGACGCTGCTCAAGCAGCCCGACCTGCTGATCCTCGACGAACCCACCAACGGCCTCGACCCCGCCGGCATCCGCGAGATCCGGGAGACCATCCGCGACCTCGGCGCGTCAGGTGTGACGGTGCTGCTCAGCTCGCACATCCTCGCCGAGGTCCAGCAGGTCTGTACCTCCGCGACGATCATCGGCAACGGCCGGATGCTCGCCTCCGGCCAGGTCGACGACCTGGTCGGCGCGAGCACGGCGTACCGCGTCGGCGCTCCCGACCCGGACGCCGCCCGACGAGTGCTCACCGAGGCCGGCTTCAGCGTCGCCGACGGGCTCCTGGTCGACACCGACCGGCCGGCCGAGGTCACCCAGGCGCTCGGAGCCGCGGGGATCTGGCTGACCGAGCTGACGCCGGTACGCCGCGACCTGGAGGCGGTCTTCCTCGAGCTGACCGCCGGCACCGAGCTGGGCGGCGACCGATGAGCCCGCGGCTGCTCCTCGTCGAGCTCACCCGCCTGCGCTGGCGGCGCGCCGTGCTGATCCTGCTGATCGCCGCGGTCGTGCTGCCCGCCGTGATCGCGCTCGCCCGGATCTGGTCGACCCGTCCGGTGTCCGAGTCCGAGATCCAGTCCGTCATCGACTCCAACGCCCAGCAGATCTCCCAGTGCGTCGACCACCCGCACCGGATGGGCCTGCCGCGGAACTCGACCGAGCAGCAGTGCACCGACCAGATCGTCAGCTGGTACACCGGGCGCGAGAAGCTCTCGCTCGCCCGCGAGCGCACCGGCGGCGCCGGGATGGGCATCGTCGCCGTCCTGGCCGCCATCATGCTCGTCGCGGCCACCACCTTCGTCGGCCACGACTGGGCCAGCGGGTCGATGAGCAACCAGCTGCTCTTCGAGCCGCGTCGCGGCCGGATCTGGACCGCCAAGGCGCTCGCGGTCACGATCGTCGCGCTGGTGACCGCGGCCGTCGTCAGCACGGCGTACTGGCTCAGCATCTGGATGACCGTGAAGGTCCGCGACCTGCCGATCGTCGACGGCTCGTTCACCGACTCGCTCGCCTACGGCCTGCGCGGCGCCGCCTTCGCCGCCGCGGCCGCGCTGGGTGGCTACGCGCTGACGATGCTCTTCCGCAGCACGGTGGCCACGATCGGCGTGCTGTTCGTGGTGTCGGTCGCGGGCGGGCTGCTGATCGCGCTGCTCGGCCTCAGCGAGCACTGGCAGCCCCAGAAGAACGTCGCCGCGATCGTGAAGAACGGCACGACGTACTACGTCAACGTCCCCCAGTCGTGCTACTCCCGACCCCGGTCGAGCGAGCCGGAGCCCAACTCCGAGTGCGACGAGCAGCGGGACCTCTCGCCGTGGGATGGCGTCGGCTACTACGGCGTCGCACTGGTCGCCGTGATGGGTGCGTCGGTGGTGTCGTTCCGCCGACGAGACGTGCCCTGAGCCGTGCTGGGGACCCCGCGTAGGCTGGCTCCCGTGACGCAAGCTCCCGCCCCAGAAGGACGCAAGCTGCTCCGACTCGAAGTGCGCAACGCGGAGACCCCGATCGAGCGCAAGCCGGAGTGGATCAAGACGAGGGCCAAGATGGGCCCCGAGTACAAGCACCTCCAGAGCCTGGTGAAGTCCGAGGGACTCCACACGGTGTGCCAGGAGGCCGGTTGTCCCAACATCTTCGAGTGCTGGGAGGACCGCGAGGCAACGTTCCTCATCGGCGGTGACCAGTGCACCCGCCGCTGCGACTTCTGCCAGATCGACACCGGCAAGCCGCAACCGCTCGACCGCGACGAGCCGCGCCGGGTCGCCGAGTCGGTGCAGAAGATGGAGCTGCGCTACGCCACCATCACCGGTGTCGCGCGCGACGACCTCCACGACGGCGGCGCGTGGCTGTACGCCGAGACCGTGCGCGCCATCCACGAGCTGAACCCCGACACGGGCGTCGAGAACCTGATCCCCGACTTCAACGGCAAGCCCGGCCTGCTGCGCGAGGTGTTCGAGTCGCGGCCCGAGGTGCTCGCCCACAACGTCGAGACGGTGCCGCGGATCTTCAAGCGGATCCGCCCGGCGTTCACCTACGAGCGCTCGCTCGACGTGATCACCCAGGCCCGCGACTTCGGCCTGGTCACCAAGTCGAACCTGATCCTCGGCATGGGCGAGACCCGCGAGGAGATCCACCAGGCGCTGCGCGACCTGCACGCGGCCGGCTGCGAGCTGATCACCATCACGCAGTACCTCCGGCCCTCCGCGCGGCACCACCCCGTCGAGCGCTGGGTGAAGCCCGAGGAGTTCGTCGAGATGGCGGCCGAGGCCGAGGAGATCGGCTTCTCCGGTGTCCTGTCCGGCCCGCTCGTGCGTTCGTCGTACCGCGCCGGTCGGTTGTACCGTCAGGCCATGGACGCCCGCGCGGGCGTCACCGTCTGAACCCCTGAGTTGAACCCTGAGTAGAACGAGGCAGCAGCAGACCATGGCGAAGGACTCCCAGCCCGTCGACCCGGACAAGATGAGCCGGACCAAGCAGTTCATCGAGACCTACCGGATGGCCAGGAAGTCGGACCCCCGGCTCGGCCTCTGGATCCTGGGCTCGTTGCTGCTCGGCGGCGCCGTCGGTTTCGTCATCTTCTGGCTGCTCCCGAGCAGCGGGATCCTGCACATCATCCTCTCGGTCGTCGGCGCGCTCCTGCTGGGCACGCTGCTGGCGATGATCGTCTTCGGGCGGCGCGCCCAGAAGGCGGCGTACGCGCAGATGGAGGGGCAGCCCGGTGCGGCCGCGGCGGCCCTGCGGATGCTGCGCCGCGGGTGGAAGTCCGACCCGGTCATCGCGTTCACCAAGCAGCAGGACATCGTGCACCGCGTCGTCGGCCCTCCCGGCATCGTCCTGGTGGGCGAAGGCAACCCGCACCGACTGCGCCAGCTGATGACCGGCGAGCGCCGCAAGCACGAGCGGGTCGCCTCCGAGGTCCCGATCCACGAGGTCGTCTGCGGCAACGGCGAGGGTCAGGTGCCGCTGCCCAAGCTGACGCGGCACATCCAGAAGCTGGGCCGCTCGGTGAAGCCGGCCGAGATGACCGACATCCTCAACCGGCTCAAGGCGCTCGACGCCAACCGGTCGAACATCCCGCTGCCGAAGGGCCCGATGCCGACCAGCATGAAGGGCCAGCGCCAGAACATGCGGGGGCGTTAGTCACGCAGCCGGGTCGCCCGGGCTCGAGAACATGTCCGGCATGTCCGTGACCTGATCGGCCGGCGGTGCCTCGATCGTGACGTCCTTGCCGAAGTCGGACAGCGTCATCTCGAGCGTCCCGAGCTTGCCCAGGGTGAACGAGAGCTTGTTGACGCGGTTGTCCTCGTCCAGCCAGATGTCGTAGTCGAGCGACTTCGGCAGCGTGGACGCCCCCGAGGACGCCTCCGGTCCCATCGCCTCGAGCAGGACCGACGGGTCGACCGTCGCCGTGAAGTGGTCGAGCCCGTCCTCGGCCCCGACGTACTCGACCGAGGTCATGCCCTTCTCGAGCAGCTCCACCGACGACTTCACGTCGAGCTGCGAGCCGAGCGAGCCGAAGGGGCTGTTCGGGTCGTTGAGGTCGATCTTCCAGAACTTGCCCTTGCTCAGCTGGCCGAGGTTCATGTACATGACGCCGTCGATCAGGCGCACGTCGGTGTCTCCGGCGCCCATCATCCCGCTCACCGTCATCGCCGACGAGGGTGAGTCTCCCCCGTAGTCGACGTCGCCCTCGCCGTGCATCTGGCTCCCGAGGTCGCCGGACATCGTCGCGTGGGCGGTGGTCATGGATGCGAAACCCTCGGCCATCCGGTCGGCGAAGTCCGCCGGCTCGACGCTGTCACCGGCCTCGAGACCGCCGTCGGCCGGCGCGGACGACTCGGACGACCCCGACGACGCAACCGGGTCGGTGGCGGCCGAGCCGCCGTCGTCGCCACCGCCGCAGGCGACGAGGCCGGTCAGCAGGACGGGGGTGACGGCGAGGGCCGCGAGGCCGCGGCGTACCGAGATCAGGCGAGTCATGCCTCCAGCATCCCCCGGCGTACCAACGGTCGAAACGCGGGTCTTCAGGCCTGAGGAGAACGCAGCGTCTCGAGCGTGACCGTGGCCGACCCGGCGAGCACGTCGTGGAGGCCGCGGCGGTCGGGGCGGTAGACCAGCGGCGGGATCACCAGGGCGACGAGGACCGCGCGGGCGAGCGACCGCAGCGGGTCGAGCCGCCCGCCGTCCGCGACGCGCACGACCCGGAGGCGGGTCAGCATCTTGCCGAAGGAGCCGCCGACCGTCGCCGTCCCGATCGCGGACTCGACGACGAAGACGACCAGGACGATGAAGCTGCCTGGTCCCCCGGTGGTGCCGAACACCGGCGTGAAGAGGCTGACGACCAGGATCGACCCGAACCAGTCGACGATCAGGGCCAGCATCCGGCGTCCCCAGGACGCGGTCTCCAGCTCGACGGACGGGGGTGGCGCGGTCACCGCGTCAGCGTAGATCCCTGCCCGGGAGGCCCACGGAGCGGGCCACCCGTTACATCGGTGAAACAAAACCGATACGGTCAAGAAACGGTCCGTGCATAGTTTCGGGCTCGTCCGGCGCAGCGCCGCACCGGGCTCTCATTCGCACGTTTTGTGGGCTGGCGCCTCCGTCGCGCAGCCAAGGAGGACGAATGTTCCAGAACAGCGACGAGCTGCTCAAGTACGTCAAGGACGAAGGCGTCGAGATGGTCGACGTCCGCTTCTGCGACCTGCCCGG
>JAOPXG010000192.1 GCA_025965275.1 Nocardioides sp. | reverse complement strand
CTCGGCGGCGCGGGCGCGGGCCTCGCGCTCCGCCCGGGCGGCGCGGACCAGGGAGTCGGCGCGGCCGTGCAGGGCCCGGGCGCGCTCCTCGGAGGTGCGCAGCGCCAGGCGGGAGTCCATCTCGGCCTGGCGGGCGGCACGGGCCTCCTCGACCAGCCGCTCGCGGACGGAGGTGTCGGGCTCCTCGTCGGGCGCGTCCTCGGCCGACGCGAGGCGCGCCTCGAGGTCGGCCAGCCCGGCGACGGCCTCGGCGCGGGCGGCCTCGGCCTTCTCGATCGCCTGGGCGAGGCGGTCGGCCTCGCCGCGAGCCGAGCGGGCCTGGGATCCGTACTGCCCGAGCTCCTCGGCGACCGCGGCCAGCGTGGCGTCGGACTCGTGCAGCTTGGCGAGCGCGACGTCGACGCGCTTCTGCGCCTCGAGCCGCTCGCTCTCCAGCCGGGACATGTCGAAGCCGAGCCGCTCGGAGGACGCGACCGCCTCGGCGAGCTGCTCGGTGGCCTCGTCGACCGCCGCCTGGACCTCGATCAGGCTCGGCTGCGCCGACGACCCGCCGGACGCGAAGTGGGCTCCGAGCACGTCGCCCTCGCGGGTCACCGCGGTGACGTCGGCGAGGTCGGCCACGAGGGCACGCGCGGCGTCGAGGTCGTCGACCACGGCCACCTTGAACAGCAGCCGGTCGAGCGCCGGGCGCAGGGTGTCGGGGCACTCGATGACGTCGACGGCGTACGTCGCGTGGCTCGGCAGTCCGGGCCAGTCGCGGGCGGTCACCGCGCCGCCCCCCAGCAGCAGGCCGGCACGGCCGAGGTCGTCGCCCTTGAGGTGGCCGATCGCGCGCACGGCGGCGTCGGCGTCGGTGACCGCCACGGCGTCCGCGGCCGAGCCGAGGGCACCGGCGACGGCGGTCTCGTAGCCGCTGCGGACGGCGAGCAGCGCTGCGACGGAGCCCATCAGGCCAGAGACGGAGTCGGAGGCGGCGAGCAGGGCGCCCGCGCCGTCCTTGCGGTTGAGGCCCATCTCGAGGGCGTCCTTGCGGGCCGCGAGCGACGAGCGGTCGCGGTCGGCCTGGGTGGCCTCGTCGCGGGCCTTGGCCAGCCGCTCCTCGATGTCGTCGAGCGCGCCGACGGCGGCCTCGTGCTCGGCGTCGAGGCCCTCCTCGCCGGCGTCGAGCCCGGCGACCTTGGTCTCGAGCGAGGTGAAGTCGCGCTGGGCGCGCTCGGCGCGGGCGACGGCCTCCTCGCGGGCCAGGCCGAGCCGGCCGACCTCGTCGTCGGCGGCGGCGGCGCGGGACTTGAGCGCGTTGACCTGGCCGTGCAGGCGGGCGAGGCCCTCGCGACGGTCGGCAGCGGCGCGCTGGAGCCCGGTGATCCGGCGCTCCTCCTCGGCCGCGGCCTCCTCGGAGGTACGGCGCGCGGTCACCGCCTGCTCGAGCGCGACCCGGTGGCCGTCGACCTCGGCGGCGATCTTCTGCTCCTGCACGCGGACCTGCTCGGCCTCGGCCTCGAGCTGCTCGGGGTCGCGGCCGGAGCGCGCCTCCTCGACGTCGGCCGTGCCGGCGGCGTTGCGGACCCGCTCGGCGGCCAGCGACTGGGTGCCGCGGAGCCGCTCGCGCAGCCCGGACAGGGCGAACCAGGTCTCCTGGGCCGCCGACAGGGCGGGGAGGTCCTCGCGCAGGGCCGCCTCGAGGGCGGCCTCCTGCTCGCGGGCGGTCTTGGTCTGGGCCTCCACCTGCTCGCGACGCTCGACCAGGATCGACTCGTCGGCGATCTCCTGCTGGAGGGCCGTGCGTGCGGCGACCAGGTCGGCGGCGAGCAGCCGGGCCCGGGCGTCGCGCACGTCGGCCTGCACGCTCTGGGCCTTGCGGGCGACCTCGGCCTGGCGGCCGAGCGGCTTGAGCTGGCGCCGGATCTCGGTGAGCAGGTCGTTGAGCCGGGTGAGGTTGCCCTCGGTGGAGTCGAGCTTGCGGAGCGCCTTCTCCTTGCGCTTGCGGTGCTTGAGGACGCCCGCGGCCTCCTCGATGAAGCCGCGCCGGTCCTCGGGGGTCGCGTGCAGGATCGTGTCGAGCTGGCCCTGGCCGACGATCACGTGCATCTCGCGGCCGATGCCGGAGTCGGAGAGCAGCTCCTGGACGTCGAGCAGGCGGCACGAGTTGCCGTTGATGGCGTACTCGGAGCCGCCGCTGCGGAACATGGTCCGGCTGATCGTGACCTCGGCGTACTCGATCGGCAGCGCGCCGTCGGAGTTGTCGATGGTCAGCAGCACCTCGGCTCGGCCGAGGGGCGGACGTCCGGACGTGCCGGCGAAGATGACGTCGTCCATCTTGCCGCCGCGCAGCGACTTGGCGCTGGCCTCGCCCATCACCCAGGCGAGCGCATCGACGACGTTCGACTTGCCGGAGCCGTTGGGCCCGACGATGCACGTGATGCCGGGCTCGAGCTGGAGCGTGGTCGACGAGGCGAAGGACTTGAACCCCTTCAGGGTCAGGCTCTTCAGGTACAACGCGGGGCTCCCAGCGGTCGGGTCGGGATCACTGACACGAAGGTTGCATCATCGCAGCCGGCCGTGGGGGAAGCTCGGCGCGGCTCACACTACCGGGGACCACCCCCGTTCCGTGGAACCCCGGGGGCGGGTCTCGACACAAGCGCCCCCGGGGCTGACCCGGACCCGGGCCCGGCAGGTCCGATCACGCGGTTTGGTCCCAAACCGCACGATTTCGGCGCCGAGACGTGCGGTTTGGGACCAATCCGCAGACCTTTTCTGTCTGACAATCCGGCTACGCCGGCGCCGGGGCGGCAGCCTCATCGGCGTGCGCGATGTGGGAGAGCTGTCCCCAGATGAGCACCACGAAGATCGCCGAGCCGACGAACGCGAACCAGAAGGGCGCGGTCACACCCCAGTGCTGGGCGAGCAGGCCGCCGATGCCGGAGCCGACGACCAGGCCGCCGAAGACGCCGACCAGGTTCACGCTGCCGACGCGGCCCTGCAGCTCGGTCGGCACCGCCCGCTGGCGCACCGTGATCGAGGTCGTCCCCCAGATGAACGCGTGCGCGCCGAAGACGAAGAAGATGCACATCGCCACCCACGGGGTCGTGGTCAGCGCGAGCGCGAGGTGGGTGAAGGTCTCGAAGACCAGCCCGATCCGCATGATGTCGCCGAGGCTGATCCGGCGGGTGATCCAGCCGTACGAGAGCGTGCCCACCAGGCCGCCCACGGCCGAGACCGTGGTCAGCAGGCCGAAGCCGAGCGGGCCCATGCCGAGCCGCTGCGTGGCGTAGAGGACGAGGATCGACCACGCCGCGCCGAAGGTGATGTTGAAGACGAAGATCGTCAGCACCAGCGTGCGCACCGCCGCGTTGTGGAGCACCCACCGGAACGCCTCGGCGATGTCGTGGCGGAGGTACGTGCGCTCGCCGCGGCCGCGGCCGTGCGGCGGGAGCACGATCCGGGAGGCGAGCACCGCTCCCATCGCGACGACGACCGCCTGGGCCACGAACGGCACGGCGTGGCCGGCCGCGAAGAGCGCGGCGCCAATGGGCGGCCCGGCGAGCTGGTTGACCGTGATGAAGCCGGTCGAGAGGCGGGAGTTGGCGATGGCCAGGTCGTCGCGGTGCACCAGCATCGGCAGCAGCGTGCTGGAGGTGTTGTCGGCGAACACCTCGGCCGTCCCGAGCAGGAACATCGCGACCAGCACCAGCGCGATCGACACCACGTCGGTCGCGATCGAGACGGTCAGCAGCACGAGGACGACGGCCCGCAGGAGGTCGACGGTCACCACGATCGCCTTGCGGTTCAGCCGGTCGGCGAGCGCGCCGGCGTACAGCCCGAAGACCAGCGGCGGCAGCCACTGCAGGAGCGCGGCGAGCGCCACGAAGAACGGGTCGTGGGTCTGCGAGGCGACGAGCAGCGGTCCGGCGGCGAGCGAGATCCCGTCGCCGAGGTTGGAGACCCAGGACGACGCGAGCAGCCAGCGGAAGCCGGCGCCGAAACGGCGCGGCGCGACTGTCTCGAGGATCCGGCTCACAAGTGGGTGACGCTAGTCGTCGCCGACCCCGGGTGGCACCGGATTTACGGTGCGGGGCGCATCCGCCGGCGCAGCGCGATCGCGAAGGCCATGGCTCCCCCGACCAGGCCGACCGGGACGACGCCGTCGGACACCCGGTCGCCCAGGCTCCGCGAGGGCGAGGCCCCGGTCGACGGCAACGCGCCGATCCCGTCGCCGGGGACGTCGACGGCGTAGACGTCGAGGCCGCGGACCAGGTCGATCGCGTAGAGGACGTTGGTCTTCTCGCCGGTCTGGCGGCCGCGGGCGTCGTACGCCGGCACCCACATGTCGTCCCACACCTCGGATCCCGGCCACAGCGCATGCCCGTAGGGCTTGAGGTGACGCGGGTGCCGGGCGTCGATCAGCTGCGTGCCGCCGCCGTAGAAGCCGACCGCGACGATGCCGTCGCCGTGGTCGTCGAACCAGTGCGAGGAGCAGAAGGCGCCCTGTGGCAGCGGGAAGCTGCCGAGGTCGGAGAGCTCGACCTTGTCGAGCGGGACGATCGCCGACTTCGTGCCGTCCAGCCGCTTGACCCACCAGGTCTGGAACGACCCGGCCTGGGTGCAGTCGGTCTGCTCGTAGTCCTCCTCGGTCACGAGGAGCACGTTGCCGTGCGCGAACGACGGGCTGCTGCGCGGCTTGAACGCGACGGCGTTGGGCCGGAAGGAGTTGTGGAGGATGAAGTCGTTCCAGCCCGGGTGCTTCGGGTCGGCGCCCCGGCCCGCCTTGCCGGTGGTGGTGATCAGGCGCGGCTTCGCCGGTTTCGAGGTGTCCCACATGGAGGCGCCGCCCCACCCGGTGTGGGTGCCGATGCCGGCTGCGTCGAAGTTCCACTTGTGGCCGGCGGTCGGCGACGGGAACGGCTGGACGCCGTCCTCGCCGCGCACGGCGTCGACCTCGTGCGGGCGGGTCAGGTCGCGCAGGTCGAAGATCGAGAAGTGCCCGTCGTCGCCGGCGGAGTAGGCGTACGTGCAGTTCGCCTGGTCGACACAGGCGACGGTGTGGGTGCTGGTGGTGCCGGGTGCGCGGGAGAGGATCGTCGGCGCGGTCGGGTCGGTGACGTCGACGACGACGAGCTCCCCGCCGCCGACGTTGGCGTGCTGGACGTCGCCGGGCGACGCCTGGACCGAGTCGATGCCGATCAGCGCGAACCGGCGTACGCCGTCGGGCGTGCGCCGCTCACCGCAGTTCATCGCCTCGTTCTCGAACTGGGCACTCGCCAGGACCCCGACGACCGCGGGGTGGGCCGCGTCGCTGACGTCCCAGACGCGCACCGAGTCGACCCCGCTGGTGACCAGGACCGGGGCGGTCTGCAGGAAGCAGCTGGAGATGCCGACCTGGGAGGGGTACGAGCCGAGGTGGGCGACGTTGGCGCTGGCGAGCACGCCGCCGAGCGGGTTCTCGTCCTCAGCAGAGGCGGAACCGGACCCGAGGCCGAGGGCCAGGGTCGCGATGGACAGCGCCGCGACGACGCGGGCCGAGGTGACGGCGAGCGATCTCATGTCGGGTCAACGACGTGCCGTCGTCCCCGTCACGGAGGTCAGGCTGGCTGCATCTCCTGCATCGACGCGCTCTCGAGGTCGAGCATGGAGACGGCCTGGGCGGCGGTCAGCTTGTCGTTCTCCTCGGTGAGGCGGAGCACGAGCGCTTCGAGCTCGTGCACGCGCGAGCGCAGCCGGTCGTTCTCGGCTACGAGTCGGGCGGGGGTCCGCAGGTCGCTGTTCATGTATCCGATCAGCGCCTTGGCCATGGATGAGCCTCCGGTATTTGGGGGTCGGGCCACAAGGGTGGACCGTCTTCAAGAGTCCCACCCGGGACGCCGCCGGTCAATCTCCGAGTGCGGGAACCGAGCGTGCGAGGTTCCCGATCAGCGAGGAGGTCGAGGAGGCCTCGGCTCAGTCCGGAGCGTGCGACGGACCGAGGGAGCCGTCTCGAAACCCCGTCGGGGTCGCACGACGCTTCCGCGGGGCCGGCTGGCAGACCGGGCAGAAGTACGACGAGCGGTTCATGAACGCGATCCGCCGGATCGGCGCACCGCACCGCTCGCACGGCTCGCCCTCGCGCCCGTAGGCGTGCAGTGCGCGGTCGAAGTAGCCCGACTCGCCGTTGACGTTGACGTAGAGCGCGTCGAAGGACGTGCCGCCCTCGCCGAGCGCCGCGACCATCACCTCGCGCGCGTGCCGGAGCAGCTCGCGCACCTGGGTCGCGGTCAGCCGCTCCCCCGGCCGGTCACCGTGGATCTGGGCGCGCCACAGCGCCTCGTCGGCGTAGATGTTGCCGACGCCCGAGACCAGGTTCTGGTCGAGCAGCTGGCGCTTCACGCCCGAGCCGCGCTTGCGGACCTTGCGGACGAACGCGTCGTCGTCGAACTCGGGGTCGAGCGGATCGCGGGCGATGTGGGCGATCTCGGACGGCAGCTCAGCGCCGCTCGCGGAGACCGACAGGCCCCCGAACATCCGCTGGTCGACGAAGCGCATCTCGCGCCCCTCGTCGGCGCCGTCGAGGGAGAACCGGACGCGCAGGTGCCGCTCGTCGGGGGCGTCCGGCGGCTGGACCAGGATCTGGCCACTCATGCCGAGGTGGCCGAGGAGCGCGTCGCCGTTGTCGAGAGGCAGCCAGAGGTACTTGCCGCGCCGGCGGGCGGCCTCGATGCGACGGCCGGTCAGCACCTCCACGAAACCCAGGGGTCCGCGCACGTCACGGCGCACGGGGCGCGGGTGCAGGACGTCGACCCGCGTGATGGTGGCGCCGAGGACGTGGCGCTCCAGCCCGGCGCGGACGACCTCGACCTCGGGGAGCTCGGGCAACGACTCAGTGCTTGCGGAAGGCGATCTCGGCGACCACGCCGACGGCGGGGTCCTCGACACCGAGGCTGGTGGCGATCTCGCCGTACGCCGTCTCCGCGGCGGCCTGCTCGGCTTCCTTCTTGGAGCGGCCGACGCCGTTGCCGTAGAGGCCCTCGCCCACCCGCACCTGGGCGGTGAAGGTCTTCTGGTGGTCGGGGCCGTCGTCCTCGATGACGTACTCGGGGACGCCGAGACCGTGCTCGGCGGACAGCTCCTGGAGCGAGGTCTTCCAGTCGAGCCCGGCGCCGAGGGCCGAGGCGGCCTCGATGAGCGGGTCGAAGAGGCGGT
>JAOPXG010000136.1 GCA_025965275.1 Nocardioides sp. | reverse complement strand
CGCAACGACGACATGGACGTCAACATCACCTAGGAGAAGCAGCAGACCAACATCCGGTCCGCCACCTCCGACAACTTCGAGAAGCTGATCCCGGCGAAGAAGCTGTCGCTGGAGCAGAGCCTGGAGTTCTGCCGCGACGACGAGTGCGTCGAGGTC
This sequence comes from Nocardioides sp., assembly GCA_025965275.1. Lineage (GTDB taxonomy): Bacteria > Actinomycetota > Actinomycetes > Propionibacteriales > Nocardioidaceae > Nocardioides. The sequence continues at coordinate 10,731 of JAOPXG010000136.1, read as the reverse complement.
ACGCCCGACGCGGTGCGCATCCGCAAGGTCATCCTCGACGCCAACGAGCGCGCCAAGATCGCGAGCCGAGCGCGTAAGGCGAGCAAGTAGTCCGTTGAGGGGGCGGGAGAGGCAGCAGCGACTGCTGCTGCCCACCCTGGCCCTGCTCACCTCGATCACCGCGGTGATCAGCAGCCTCGGCGCACCCCTGGTGCCGTCGATCGCCCAGGCGTACGACGTCCGCCTCACCACCGCGCAGTGGTCGCTGACCGCCGCGCTGCTCAGCGGGACCGTCGCGACCCCGGTGATCGGCCGGTTCGCCAGCGGGCGGCTGCGGCGGCCGACGATCCTGGCCGGGCTGGTGATCGTGACGACCGGCTGCGCGCTCGCGGCCGTGCCGACGACGTACGGCGTGCTCGTGGCCGGTCGCGCCATGCAGGGGATCGGCATGGCGCTGCTGCCGCTCGCGATCGCCGTGGCGCGCGACGCCCTGCACGGCGAGCCGATGAGTCGCGCCATCGCGCTCCTGTCCGTCACGACCGTGGCCGGGGCCGGGCTCGGCTACCCGGTGACCGCGCTGCTGGCCGAGGTCGGCGGGCTCCCCGCGGCGTACGGGCTCGGCACCGTGCTCGCGGGCACGACGCTGGCGATGTGCTGGCGCTACGTGCCCGGGTCCGACGCGGTCGCACCGATGCGGGTCGACTGGGCCGGCGCCGCGCTCCTCAGCCTCGGGATGCTCGCCGTGCTGCTGGCCGTCAGCGAGGGCGAGGTCTGGGGCTGGGCCGCGCCCCTCACGCTCACGGTCGGCCTGGCCGGCCTGGCGACGCTGGTCGTCTGGGGCGGGTGGACGCTGCGCAGCCCGACCCCGCTGGTCGACCTGCGGATGGCCGCGCGGCCCGGCATCGCGGCGCCCAACCTGGTCGCCTTCGTGGCCGGCCTGGGCATGTACTGCCTGCTCACCCTGTCGGTGGTGCTGGTGCGCGCCGACGAGCCCGGTTTCGGGTTGGGGCTCCCGGTCCTGGCCGCCGGGCTGATGCTGGTGCCGTACTCCCTGATGAGCGTGCTCGGCAACCGGCTGGCCCAGGTCGTGCGGACGCGGCTGGGGCAGACCCTGCTGCTGCCCGCGGGCTGCCTGATGTTCCTGCTGTCGACCGTGCTGCTCGCCGTGGTCCACGAGCACCTCTGGCAGCTCCTGCTGGTGATGGCGCTCGGCGGCGTGGGCAGCGGGTTCACCTTCTCGTCGCTGGCGGTGCTGATGGTGCCGCACCTGCCCCAGGCGGAGGTGGGCAGCGCGGTGGCGTTCAACCAGGTGCTGCGCTACCTGGGGTTCACGATCGGCAGCGCCCTGAGCGTCGCGCTGATGGCGGTCTACGGCGGCGGCGACCACGGCTTCCGGGCGACGCTGCTGACCGTGTCGTCGCTCTTCGTGGTGGCCGCGCTGGGCGCCGTCGTCCTGGACCGGCGCCCCACCGCCGGACAGGTCGCGCCGCTTCGGCCATGATCGGCAGGTGCTCCTCGACGTCCAGCTCGACGCCCGCCCCGACCTCGCCTCCGCCCGTGCCCTCGAGCTGACCGGAGCCGGCGTCGCCGGCCTGTTCACGTTCGAGGGCCCGCACGACGTCTTCCTGCCGCTCGCGGCGGCCGCCGGCGTGGTCGAGACCGACCTGATGACCAACGTCGCGATCGCGATGCCGCGCAGCCCCATGCACCTGGCGAACACGGCGTACGACCTCCAGCTGATGACGAAGGGCCGGTTCCGGCTCGGGCTCGGGTCGCAGATCAAGCCGCACATCGAGAAGCGGTACGGCGCGACGTGGTCGCCACCGGCGGCGCGGATGCGCGAGATCGTGCTCGCGGTCAAGGCGATCCTCGGCTCCTGGCAGGACGGGACCCCCCTGCGCTTCGAGGGCGAGTTCACCCGCCACACGCTGATGCCGCCGACGTTCGTCCCCGGGCCCAACCCGTACGGCGTGCCGCCCGTGCTGCTCGGCGCGCTCGGGCCGGTGATGACCCGGACCGCCGCCGAGGTGGCCGACGGGCTGCTCGTGATGCCGTTCCACAGCCACCGGCACTTCCGCGAGCGGACCCTGCCCGCGCTCGACGAGGGGCTCGGCCGCGCCGGCCGGACCCGTGAGGGCTTCGCGATCCTGCCGCAGGCGATCGTCGCGATGGGGCGCACCGACGCGGAGCTCGCGGCGGCGTCGGCCGGCGTGCGCGGGCTGCTGGCGTTCTACGGCTCCACCCCGGCGTACGTCCCGGTGCTCGAGGTGGAGGGCTGGGCCGACGTCCAGCCCGAGCTGAACCGGCTGTCCAAGCAGGGCGACTTCGCGGCGATGTTCGAGCTGGTCAGCGACGAGATGCTCGAGACGCTGGCCGTGCGCGGCACGCCCGAGGAGTGCGCGGCCGAGATCCGACGCCGGTTCGGCGACGTGGCCGAGCGGGTGTGCGCCTACTTCCCGGGATACGACGTGCCGCTCGACCAGCTCGGCGACCTGGCGACCGCCCTCAGATGAACCGGCGGCGGGACGCGGGCGAGGTCGCCTGGATGGCGATGCCGGCGTACCCGGCGACCATCAGCAGGATCATCGCCTTGCCGAGGAACTCGGGCAGGACCGACGAGACGGTGAACGAGAGCGCGTGCAGGACCAGTGCCACCGGGACCCAGCGCGGGGTGGTCCTGGCCCGCAGCAGCGCGATGCCGAGCAGCAGCTCGCCGAGGTAGAGCCCGGCGATCCAGACGTAGAGGAACGCGGTCAGGCCGGCTTCGGAGGCGGCGTCGTTGAGGCCGTTGTCCCGGAGCGCGTGGGAGACGACCAGGGCCCGGAAGAACACCATCAGCATCGCGAAGCCGGCGGTGCCGATGAAGCCGACCTCCAGGACGATCGCACTGATGAGCCCCAGCGAGCGGCCGCGACGCACGAAGAGCGTGAGGATCGTCGGCAGGCCCAGCGTCAGGCAGACCGAGGCGATGAAGAGGATCACCGCGACGGTGAGCCACTGGCCGCCCTGGTCCTGCACGATGTTGAGGGTGTCGGTGGCGTCGTCCGACGAGGGCAGCAGGAACGCACCGAGGCACAGCGCCAGTGCTCCGGTGAGGAGCAGGGCCGCCGAGACAGGCAACCAGTCCATGCGCACGAGCACACCGTAGATGCTCGTCCGGGCTCTGACCCGGGAATGTCGGGGTCCTCACCCTTCGGGTGCCCCAGGATCAGACCAGGGGCTCAGACCAGCAGCTCGGCGACCCGGCGCACCTGGTCCACGTCGGAGCCGGTCGGGATCAGCTGCACCTCGTCCGCCCCGAGGTCCTCGATCCGTTTCAGCTGGTCGCGCAGCTCGGCCTCGGTGCCGGCGAATCCGGCCGTGGCGGCCATCGCGTCGACGTACTGCTCGGGGATCCAGTTCATGTAGTGGCGCAGGTGCCGGTGCACCTGCACGCGCGCGGCCACCGGGTCGCCGAGGGCGAACCAGAACGAGGTGGTGACCCGCGGCGCCGGGCGGTCGGCCTCGCGCCACGCGTCGCGGGTCAGCCCGAAGACCCGCTCCATCTCGGCCAGGTCGACGTCGAGCGACATCCCGGCCAGGCCGTCCGCCCACGCGGCGGCGCTGCGGATGGTGCGCGGGCCCAGGGTGCCGACCAGCAGCTCGGGGCCGCCGGGCTGCACCGGCGGCGGGCCGACCGGGCGGACGGCGTCGGTCACCCGCTCGCCGGCCCAGACCCGCTTCATCACCGCGACCCGCTCGGCCATGCCCGCCATGGTCTTGGTGGCCGGGTCGGCGCCCGCGGCCCGGTAGTCCTCGTCGCGGCCCCCGACGCCGAGGCCGACGCTCAACCGCCCGCCGCTGAGCTGGTCGCCGGTCGCGAGCGCCTTCGCCAGCACCACCGGGTCGTGCAGCTGCGGGACCAGCACCGTCGTCGTCAGCCGGGCGCGGGACGTCCAGGCCGCCACGGCACCCAGCAGGGTCAGCGCGTCCGGGTTGTCGAAGGCCATCCGCTCGCCGAAGCACAGCGAGGAGAAGGGCCCCTCGTCGATCGCCCGCGACCAGGCCTCGAGCGTCGCGGCGCCGTCGGCCCACAGGTCGGGCTCCATCACGGGCAACGTCATGCCAACGTCCACGCTGCATAGTCTGCTGTCATGACCTCGGCACTCGTGGACCAGGCGCGCCAACAGTCCCTGGGAGATCTGCCCCGGCGTACGGCGAGGCGGGTGCCCGACAAGCTCGCGATCGTGGACGGCGACACCCGGCTGACGTTCGCGGAGCTGGACGCCCTCGTCGACCGCACCGCGGCCGCGATGCACGACGCGGGGCTGGCGAAGGGCGACCGTCTGGCGTTGCTCTGCCACAACTGCTGGCAGTTCGTGGTGCTGAACTTCGCGGCCGCGCGGGCCGGCGTCGTGCTGGTGCCGGTCAACTTCATGCTCGGCGGCGACGAGATCGCCTACATCCTCGACCACAGCGGCGCGACCGCGTTCGTCGCCGAGGACGCGCTGCTGCCGGTGGCCGAGCAGGCGGTGGCGGCGTCCGGCGGTGGTGTCCGCCAGCGACTCGTCGTACGACTGCACGGCGGTGACGTCGCCGAGGGGTGGCGCGACCTCCAGGACTGGCTCGACCACGACGGCGCGGACCCCGGTGTGCCCGTGGCCGACGACGACCCGGTGCGGATGATGTTCACCTCCGGCACGGAGTCGCGGCCCAAGGGCGCGCTGCTGACCAGCCGGTCGCTGCTGTGGCAGTACGTCTCCTGCGTCGTCGACGGCTCCATGGGCGCGGACGACGTCGAGCTGCACACGCTGCCGCTCTACCACTGCGCCCAGCTCGACTGCTTCCTCGGCGTCGACGTCTACCTCGGCGCGACCAGCGTGATCCTGCCCGGCCCCGACCCGGCGGCGATCCTGCGCGCGATCGAGGAGCACCGGGTGACCAAGTTCTTCGCACCACCCACGGTCTGGATCGGCCTGCTCCGCGCACCCGGCTTCGACGAGGCCGACCTGTCGTCGCTGGCGAAGGGCTACTACGGCGCCTCGCCGATGCCCGTCGAGATCCTCAAGGAGATCCAGGAGCGGCTGCCCGACGTCGACCTCTGGAACTTCTACGGCCAGACCGAGATGGCGCCCCTGGCCACGATCCTCGGCCCCGGTGAGCAGCTCTCCCACGCCGGCTCGGCCGGCCGGGCGGCCCTCAACGTCGAGACCCGGATCGTCGACGACCTCGACCAGCAGGTGCCGGCCGGGACCGTCGGCGAGATCGTGCACCGCTCGCCGCACGCGACGCTCGGCTACTACCACGACCACGCCAAGACCGCGGAGGCCTTCCGGGGCGGCTGGTTCCACTCCGGCGACCTCGGCTACGTCGACGAGGACGGCCGGCTCTACGTCGTCGACCGCAAGAAGGACATGATCAAGACCGGCGGGGAGAACGTCGCCAGCCGCGAGGTCGAGGAGGCGATCTACCAGCTCGAGGGCGTCGCCGAGGTCGCGGTGTTCGGCATCAGCCACCCGCGGTGGGTCGAGGCGGTCGCCGCGGTCGTCGTCCCCAAGCCGGGCGCCACCCTGACCTCCGAGCAGGTGATCGAGCACAGCCGGAGCGCGCTGGCGGCCTACAAGACACCCAAGTACGTCGTGGTCGCCGACGCGCTGCCGAAGAACCCGAGCGGCAAGATCCTCAAGCGCCGGCTGCGCGACGAGCACGCGGGCCTGGCCGGCCCCGGCGACCCCGGCGACCCCGGCGACACCGACGGCTGATCCCCGCGCGGGCCGGCCACCGACTCGTCGGTGACCGGCCTCGCGGCGTCGATCTGTGCGCTCGACCTGCCGGTGCCTGCCCCGGCTACCTGATCCGGAACGTGTGGTCGTTCACGTCGAAGAAGTAGTTGCTCGCCGCCCGGACCATGATCCGGGCCTTGGCGGCCTTCGCCTTCGGGAACGTCACCGCGGCCTTGCCGTCGTTGGCGGTCGCGGCGAGCTTCTTCCACGACTGGCCGTTGTCGACCGAGAGGAAGATCTTCACCCGCTTGGACAGCTTGCGGGTGCCGTTGACCTTCCAGGTGATCGTCTTGGTCGTGCCGCCCTTGACCGCGCCACCCTTCGCGAACGAGCTGACCAGGAACGGTCCGGCGGTCTGGGAGATCCGGAGCGTCACGTCGTCGTGGCTGACCCCGCCGCCGCCGGGGACGTCGTCGCGAGCCGTCAGCCGGAAGTGCAGGGCCGGTGTCTTCGAGCCGGCCGTGCCGACATAGCCCTTGGTCGGCAGGAACTCCGAGAAGCAGTTCACGATCGGGACCGGGACCACGACGTAGGTGTCCGGGTCGTTGGCCGGCGCCTTCGGGCACCTGCCCGACCGGGCATTGGTGTTGCCGGACAGGATCTGGCCGAGGTCCGGGAAGTTGCGCAGCGCGCTGCCCCTGGCGTGGTTCTGGCCGGGGGCCGGGCTGTGGGAGGCGTCCTGGTCCGAGACGTCGGCGTAGCTGCCGAAGACGCGGAAGAGCGGACCGTTCTTCTTGGTGTTGTCGACGAGCGCGGTGCCGTTGCTGCCGCCGATGTCGTTCTGCTCCCACAGGAAGGTGAGGTGGTCGCCGTCCGGGTCGGTGCCCGAGCCGCGGAGTGTGAACGGCGTCCGCAGCGGGATCGTCTTGTTGGCCGGCGCCCGGACCACCGGCGCGTGGTTGCCGGTGGTGTGGGCGGCGCCCGCATTGTCGGCCGGCCCGCCCTTGGCGGTCTCGCCGACGTTGACCGTGACTCCGGGGGTCGCCGTCACCTTCAGCGCGTGCATGTCGGCGCGGTCGCTGTCCGCGGTGTACGGGTCGGCGTCACCGGCGAACATCACCTGGAAGCCGGCATCGTCGGGAGCCGTCAACGCGGCGGGGTAGACCTCCGGGGAGGAGTAGATCCCGGCGTACGGGTCGTAGCCCCAGCCGGCGACCGTGACGTCCTCACCGGTGAGCGCCTCGACGGCCGCCTCGATGTTGGCCGCGTTGTAGGCCGTGTCGCCGGTGCCGCCGCGGGTCAGCGTGACCGCCGGCGCCGCCGATCCCGGGTAGCCGATCGTGACCGTGTCGCCGTCGGTGTCGAAGCCGGTGAACGCGACGTCCTGCACCTCGACCGGCTGCGGCGCCGGGCCACCGCCGGTGTAGCGCGTGATCTCGGTGAGCGAGCGCTGCGAGAAGTACGGGTCGCTGTGCGGCTGGGTGTTGTCCTGCCGGCAGATGCCGGCGTACGCCATGATCGAGGTGCCCGAGCCGGGCTCGACGGACGTGCCCTGGTTGCGGTTGCCGCCCGAGCAGTTCCACTGGTTGCCGTTGAAGGTGTGGTTGCCACCGAACTGGTGGCCCATCTCGTGGGCGACGTAGTCGATCGCGTAGAAGTCGCCGACCGGGTCGGGGATGCCCGTGCAGCCCATGCCCTTCTCGATGCTGCCGACCACCCCGAGGCCGGCGATGCCGCCGCCGTTGGTGCCGAGCGCGATGTGGCCGATGTCGTAGTTGGAGGCGCCGATGATCTGGCCGAGCACGATCTGGTTGCGCTCGAGGGTGCCGACGTCGCAGTAGGAGAGCTGGCCCTGGACGTAGTCGGGCGAGTCGGGGTCGAGCGTGTAGCAGGAGTGCAGGCCACACGGGCCGTTCGGGCCGGTGGCCTTCTCGACGGTGTCGAAGTTCAGCTCGTCGGTGCCGTCGACGAGGACCATGTTGATCGCGAGGTCGTCGTTGTAGAGCTGGTTGACCCGCACCATCAGGGTCGCCTTCTCGTCGGTCACGTTCTCGGTGCCGAAGTAGTCGGCGTATGTCGGGTCGTTGAGCAGGGCGAGCCGGTAGACCCGCTGCTGCACGCCCGGCGCCGCCTTGGCCTGCGCGCGCTGGTGGGCGAGCGACCGCTCGATGGCCGGCATCTCCCGCTCGACGCGGTCGCCGTGCTGCTGCTTGAGGGTGTCGCCGTAGTAGCTGAGCACCACGTCGGTGCCGGGCTTGTTGTACGCCGGGTCGACGTACCAGGCACCCTGGCCGTTGGGGCCGCGCACCGAGGCGTGGAAGCCCATCGCGGTGACGTCCATCGCGATGGTCGTCCCGGGGTGGTCGAGCGAGCGCCCGGCCCAGGTCGCGATGTCGGGGTGCTCCGCGGCGAGCCCGGCCTGCATGACCTGGGTGCGCTGCACGGCGAACCGCTCCGTGCCGCCGGACGGCGTGGGTACGCGGAAGACCTGCGAGGTGGCGGCGCCGAGCGCCGGCGCTCCCGCGAGCGCGTCGCGCACCTGGTCGGTGTCGACGCGGACGGCGGCGTAGCTCCTGGGCTCGACGCGGACCTTGGGCCCGGTCGGCTTGAAGTTGCTGAGCGGGCGGTACATCGCGTCGTCCTGCGCGGCGTCGGCCGTCGACCAGGCGAGCGGGAGCACGGCGGCAGCGAGCGCCAGGGCGGCGAACGCGGCGACGGTCCTGAGCGGGCGGGGCATGGGGGTCTCCCTCGGTGAACCGGACCGGTGTCGGTCCGGTCTTTGCACTCTAAGACGCGATCTCGGCGGTGCCTAGGACCGGGCGACGAACCAGCGGCCGAGCAGCGTGCCCTCGGACTCGATCAGGGTGTGCAGGTCGAGAGGCACGTCGACCGGCGGGCCCTGGGTGATCCGGGGGTGCTCCCCGGCGAGCACCCGCGGCACGACCGTCGCACAGACCTCGTCGGCCGCACCCGAGGCCAGCAGGTCGCGCAGGAGGTGCGGGCCACCCTCGGACAGCACCTCGGTCCAGCCCCGGTCGGCGAGCACCTGCTTGAGGAGCGGGAGGTCGACGCGGTGCGAGCCGAGCACGAGGACCTGGTGGTCGCCGAGGAGCTCGCGGGCCTCGCCGAGGCGCTCGGCACCGCTGCAGGTCGCCATCAGCACGGACCCGGCCGGGGCGCCGCGCAGCGTCTCCGGCACCGCAGCCCTGCGGCTGACGACCACGATGGGTCTCGAGGTCGGGCGGTAGCCCTCGGTGCGCGCGGTCCCGGCCCCGACCACGATCGCGTCCGCGGACGCACGCAGCTGGTCGAAGACCCGCTTGTCGGCGGCGTTGTTGATCGAGCCGCTCTTGCCGCTCTCGCCGGTGGCGGCGCCGTCGACCGTGCTGACCATGTTGGCCCGCAGCCACGGCGTGCGGGGTACGGCGTACAGCTCGGCGAGGTCGTCGGTCTCGGGACCGACCAGGACGCGCAGGCTCACGACTCCCACCTCATCACCCAGTACTGCACCCCGAACGGTGCGTCGTCGTAGTCGATGGTCACGTCACCGCCGGGGGCCAGGATCTCACCCAACCGGCTGATCCCGTCGAGGGACGCCAGCAGCTCGCGACCGAGGGCCAGGTCGACACCGGAGACGTCACCGGAGACCAGGGCCGAGCGCAGGTCGTCGTCGAAGGCCGCGGCCCGTTCGTCGAGGAAGCCCGGCGCCTTCTCGGTCCGGCACGCGCTGCCGTTGCCGACCACGACCGTTGGTCGAGCAGCGAAGGCCCCCTGGGGGCCTGAGCGTGCCGAGACCCCCGCAGCCGACAGCAAAGCCTGTGCCACCCGTTCCCCCTGAGGTGCTCCTCGCACCTCGGCCACCGGCTCGGTGGTTGAGGTGCGAAGGCGCCCTGGCGCCTGAGCCTCGAAACCACCCACGGCCGACAGCAGAGCCCGTGCCACCCGCTCTCCCTGGGTATCGGCCACCACCGTCACGTCCTCCCCCAGCCAGGCCACCGCCTCCAGGCACGCCGCGCGCAGCTCGGCGACCGGGTCGGTGAGGCCGGCGTACTCGGGCAGCAGCGCGAGCACGCCCGGGACCAGCACGACGCGGGTCACTGGAGGCCCCGGATCGCACGCCGGGGCGGTCGACGGCCGGCGATCGTGTTGACCATGTCGACGACCTGGCGGGTTTCGATGACCTCGTGGACGCGGTAGACCCGGGCGCCGGCGAGGGCGGACACGGCGGTGGCGGCGAGGGTGCCGGTGAGCCGCTCGCCCACCGGGAGGTCGAGGGTCTCGCCGACGAAGTCCTTGTTGGAGAGCGACACGAGGACGGGGTAGCCGGTCGCGACCATCTCGCCGAGACGGCGGGTCAGCTCGAGGGAGTGGAAGGTGTTCTTGCCGAAGTCGTGGGCGGGGTCGATGACCACCGAGCGGGGGTCGACGCCGGCGGCGATGGCGCGCTCGGCGTACGCGACGGTGTCGGCGATCGCGGCCGCGACGACGTCGTCGTACTCGATCCGGTAGGGGCGGGTCCGCGGCGTCACGCCGCCGGTGTGGGTGCAGATGATCGCGGCGTCGTGCTCGGCCGCGGCGTCGACCAGCTCGGGGTCGGCCCCGCCCCACGCGTCGTTGAGCACGTCGGCGCCGGCGGCGCAGGCGGCCCGCCCGACCTCGGCGCGCCAGGTGTCGACGGAGATCACCAGGCCGGGGTAGGTCTCGCGCACCCGGGCGACGAAGTCGACCACCCGCGACTTCTCCTCGTCCGGGCCGATCTCGACGCCGGGCGCGGCCTTGATGCCGCCGATGTCGACGATCTCGGCGCCCTGCTCGACCACCAGGGCCACCCGGTCGAACGCCTTGTCCTCGGCCCAGGTGGCGCCCTGGTCGTAGAAGGAGTCCGGTGTCCGGTTGACGATCGCCATCATCAGCGTCGCGTCGTCGGCGAACTCGTGCCGCCCGAGCTTCAGCGTCATCGCAGCGTCACCGCCGGCGGCCGCTCGTCGACCTCGGGGCCGGCGCCGACGCGGGCGAGCGCGGCGGCGAGGATCTGGGTGGCCATCCCGGT
>JAOPXG010000127.1 GCA_025965275.1 Nocardioides sp. | reverse complement strand
GCCGAGCTCGTTGCCGTTGCAGACGATGTCGTAGGCGTACGCCAGGGCGCTGCCGGGGTCGGTGTCGAAGGTGTCCGCGAACTCGGGCTTGGGCCCGGTGAACGCGTGGTGCACCGCGGTCCAGGCGCCCGCACCCACGGCGACGTCACCGCTCGCGACGGCCTCGGAGCTCGGCTCGAACATCGGGGCGTCGACGACCCAGGTGAAGGCGAAGGCGCTCTCGTCGATCAGCTCGCCGCGGCGACCGATCTCCAGACGTGCGGCTCCCAGCAGGGCACGGCTCGGCTTGGCAGCGCCGGCTGCGAAGAAGATGCAGTCGCCCGGCTGGGCACCCACGTGCGCGGCCAGGCCGGCCTTCTCCTCGTCGGTGATGTTCTTGGCGACCGGACCACCGAGCTCGCCGTCCTCCTGGACCAGCACGTAGGCCAGGCCCTTGGCGCCGCGCTGCTTGGCCCAGTCCTGCCAGGCATCCAGCTGCTTGCGGGGCTGGCTCGCTCCCCCGGGCATGACCACGGCACCGACGTACGGCGCCTGGAAGACCCGGAAGGGCGTGTCCTTGAAGTAGTCGGTGCAATCGACGAGCTCGAGGCCCATCCGCAGGTCCGGCTTGTCGGAGCCGTAGCGGGCCATCGACTCCGCGTAGGTCATCCGCGGGAGTGGCGTGGGCACGTCGTACCCGACGAGCTTCCACAGCGCGACCAGGATCTCCTCGGCCACCGCCAGGACGTCGTCCTGCTCGACGAAGCTCATCTCGATGTCGAGCTGGGTGAACTCGGGCTGGCGGTCGGCGCGGAAGTCCTCGTCGCGGTAGCAGCGCGCGATCTGGAAGTAGCGCTCCATGCCGGCGACCATCAGCAGCTGCTTGAAGAGCTGCGGGCTCTGTGGCAGGGCGTACCAGCTGCCCGGCTGGAGCCGCGCGGGCACCAGGAAGTCGCGGGCACCCTCCGGGGTGGAGCGGGTCAGCGTCGGTGTCTCGATCTCGACGAAGTCGTGGCTGTCGAGGACGTCGCGCGCGGCCCTGTTGACCTTGCTGCGCAGGCGCAGGGCTTGGTTGGGACCGGTCCGGCGCAGGTCGAGATAGCGGTGCTTGAGCCGCGCCTCCTCTCCCACGTCGATGTGATCACTGATCGGGAACGGCAGCGGTGCGGACGGGTTGAGCACCTCGACGTCGCTGGCGACGACCTCGATCGCACCGGTCGCGAGGTTGGGGTTCTCGTTGCCCTCCTTGCGCAAGGTCACCTCTCCGGTGACCTTGAGGCAGTACTCGGCGCGCAGCGCGTGCGCCACTTCCTCGTCGCGGATCACGACCTGGACCACGCCGCTGGCCTCGCGCAGGTCGATGAAGGCCACTCCGCCGTGGTCGCGACGGTTGGCGACCCACCCGGCGAGGGTGACGGTCTGGCCGACGTGCTCGGCGCGGAGGGCACCGGCGTCCTGGGTGCGGATCACAGCTCTGTCTCCTTCATGAGGACCTGCGGTCGCAGGTCCTCGCTGGGTGGGGTCCACGCGGCCGGGTCTGCGGCCACCTGATCCCCCGATCGGATGTCCTTGATCTCGTGGCCCCCGTCGGCGTTCGTGAACCAGACGTAGGGGATGCCGCGCCGTTCGGCGTAGCGGATCTGCTTGCCGAACTTCTGCGCGCTGGCGACGACCTCGCACGGGATGTCGCGCGAGCGCAGGGCGCTGGCGATGGCGTTGCTGTCGGCGCGCGACTCCTCGTCGACGACGGCGACGAGCACGACGCTCGGGACCTTGCGCGACGCGGTCAGGCCGGTGCGGGCCAGCAGGGGTACGACGACCCGGCTCACGCCGAGCGAGATCCCGACGCCGGGGTACGTCGACCGGCCGTCGGTCGCGAGGGCGTCGTAGCGACCGCCCGAGCAGATCGAGCCCATCGACTCGTAGCCGTCGAGCCGGGTCTCGAAGACGGTGCCGGTGTAGTAGTCGAGCCCGCGCGCGATGGAGAGGTCGGCCTCGAGCCGGACCCGGTCGGTGACCAGGTCGGCGCACGCGCTGACCAGCTCGGCCAGCTCGGCCAGTCCCTCGTCGAGCAGCTCGTGCTCGACGCCGAGGGCTCGCACGTCCTCGACGAAGGAGTCGTCGGTCGCGCGGATCGTGGCGAGCGACAGCACGCGGTCGGCGGTCTTCTCGTCGAGCCCGGCCTCCGCGACGAGCAGGTCGCGGACCTTGTCGACGGGCACCTTGTCGAGCTTGTCGACGACCCGCATCACCTCGTCGGTGTCGTCGATCCCGAGGCCGGCGTAGAAGCCCTGGATCAGCTTGCGGTTGTTGACCTGCACCCGGAATCCCGGCAGGAAGTCCAGGCGGGTCAGCGCGTCGACCATGACGCGGGTGACCTCGACGTCGTGGTGGAACGGCAGCTCGTCGCGACCGATGATGTCGATGTCGGCCTGGGTGAACTCCCGGAAGCGGCCTTCCTGCGGCCGCTCCCCCCGCCACGCCTTCTGGATCTGGTAGCGCCGGAACGGGAACTCGAGCTTGCCGGCGTTCTCCAGCACGTAGCGCGCGAACGGCACCGTGAGGTCGAAGTGCAGGCCGATGCCGGCGTGGCCCTCGGCCGACTCCTCGTGCAGGCGGCGCAGGAGGTAGACCTCCTTGGACGTGTCGCCCTTGCGCAACAGCTGGTCGAGCGGCTCGACGGCGCGGGTCTCGATGCCCGCGAAGCCGTGCAGCTCGAAGGTGTGCCGCAGGGTGTCGACGACCTGCTGCTCGACGAAGCGTTGCTCGGGCAGCAGCTCGGGGAACCCGCTCAGCGGGGTCGGCTTGGCCATGTCACAGATCCTGGATGCTCAGTGGAATCAAGTACGGGTTGGTGGCGCGCTCGCGGCCGATCGACGTCTGCTCGCCGTGCCCGGGGAGCACCACGATGTCGTCGGCCAGCGGCAGCACCTTGGAGGCGAGGCTGCGCAGCATCGTCGGATGGTCGCCACCGGGCAGGTCGGTGCGCCCGATCGAGCCCGCGAAGAGCAGGTCGCCCGAGAACATCACCTCGGAGATGTCGTCGCGCGCGTACGGCGACCGGAAGGTCACGGAGCCCTCGGTGTGGCCGGGGGTGTGGTCGACCACGAACCGCAGGCCGGCGAGCTCGAGCTCCTGCAGGTCCTCCAGCTCCCGGACGTCGTCCGGCTCGGCGAACTCGTAGTTGCCGCCGAGCAGCATCTGCGAGGTCTCGCGGGACATCCCTGCCATCGGGTCGGCCAGCAGGTGCCGGTCGTTCGGGTGGATCCACGCGGTCGCGTCGTACGTGCCGGCGACCGGGGCGACGGACCACATGTGGTCGATGTGGCCGTGGGTCACCAGCACGGCGACCGGCTTCAGGCGGTGCTCACGGACGACCTCGGCGACACCGTCGGCGGCGTCCTTCCCGGGGTCGATGACGACGCACTCGCTCCCGGGACCCGTCGCGGCCACGTAGCAGTTCGTGCCCCACGGGCCCGCGGGGAAACCGGCGATCAACACCCCGGCAGACTATCGAGCCGACCGGGCGACCGTCTCATCGGTGCTGGCCCGCGCGCACAGGGGTGTCCCTCGACTTGACTAGCATGGTGGCCTGCGTCCCGACGGGGCCGCCAGCAGGTCGAGGCCGAGGATCGAGCGGAGTGCACCAGTGACGAGTCATCAGTGGGGTCGAGTCGACGACGACGGGACCGTCTACGTGAAGACCGCCGACGGCGAACGCTCCGTGGGCCAGTACCCCGAGGGCACGCCCGAGGAGGCACTGACGTTCTTCACCGAGCGGTACGACGCGCTCGCGTTCGAGGTCGACCTCCTCGAGCAGCGGATCAGGTCCGGCGTGATGTCCCCGGAGGAGGCGACCGCCTCGGTCCGCACCGTGCAGACGCAGGTCGCCGAGGCCAACGCCGTCGGTGACCTGGCCTCGCTCGCGGCCCGGCTGGAGGCGCTCGGCCCCGTGCTCGAGACCCAGCGCGAGGCGCGCAAGGCCGAGCGGGCCCAGCGCACCGCCGAGTCCAAGGCCAGCAAGGAGAAGATCGTCGCCGAGGCGGAGAAGCTCGCCGAGGGTTCCGACTGGCGCAACGGGGCCAACCGCATGCGCGAGCTGCTCGACGAGTGGAAGGCGCTCCCCCGCATCGACCGGGCCTCCGACGACGCCCTCTGGCGCCGCTTCTCCACCGCGCGCACCGCCTACACCCGGCGCCGCAAGTCGCACTTCTCCGAGCAGCACGAGAAGCGGGACGCCGCCCGCGCCATCAAGGAGCGGTTGGCCACGGAGGCCGAGGAGCTCGCCGGCTCGACCGACTGGGGCCCGACCGCTGGCCGCTACCGCGACCTGATGCGCGACTGGAAGGCCGCCGGCCCGGCGCCGCGCGAGGTCGACGACGCGCTCTGGAAGCGCTTCCGCGGGGCCCAGGACGCCTTCTTCGGCGCCCGTGACGCGGCGGCGGCCGAGCAGGACCAGGAGTTCGCCGCCAACGCCCAGGTCAAGGAGGGGATCCTGGCCGAGGCCGAGGCGCTGCTGCCCGTCACCGACCTCGACGCCGCGAAGAAGGCCTTCCGCGACATCGCCGACCGCTGGGACGCCGCCGGCAAGGTCCCCCGCGACCGGATGAAGGAGCTCGAGGGCCGGATCCGCAAGGTCGAGCAGGAGATCCGCGGCGTCGAGGAGGACCAGTGGAAGCGGTCCGACCCCGAGAAGTCCGCCCGCGCCGACGACATGGTCGCCAAGCTCGAGGCGGCCATCGCCGACGTCGAGGCCGACCTCGCCCGGGCGAAGGCAGCCGGCAACCAGAAGCTGGTCAAGGAGCTCGAGGAGAACCTCGTCTCCCGCCAGTCGTTCCTGGAGATGGCGAAGCGGGCCAGCGCTGAGTTCTCCTGAGCAGCAGGTCGCGAGCGCAGCGAGCGAGCTGCGTCGCGAGGGAGGTCGAGCGGGCCCCGGGTGGGTGAGCCTGCGAACCCGGCCGACGGGCGTGTCGAGACCCAGGCTCACCCACTCAGGACATCAGCAGCGGTGCGCCGCCAGCTTCTGCATCGTGCGGCTGAGTGACTTGTTCGCACCCCGGCAGGGTGGGCCGATCTCCGGGAAGCCGGGGTCGGGGATCACCGCACCGCCCATCTTGTAGACCTCGACGCGCGCGAGCGCGAGCGGCTCGCAGTCGATGGCGCACGGGGTGGCGGCGTCGCTCGCGTAGAACACCGGCAGCTCGAGTTCG
>JAOPXG010000108.1 GCA_025965275.1 Nocardioides sp. | reverse complement strand
CCACATCATCGGCTACGACTCCGGCGGCCCGACCTGCTCCTGCAACCTCGCACCCCTGTGCCGCCACCACCACCGGTACAAGACCCACGGCGGCTGGACCTACGAACGCATCGCACCCCGCATCTTCCGCTGGACCAGCCCCCACGGACACGTCTACATCAACGACCTCACCCACCAACGACATACCTGACCACCCGACCCCACCGACCCCGCCGGCCACGGCCCGCGGGGCCACACCCATGTCTGCAGGCAACAGAACCGGCCGAGACCGCGTCCCACGGGCATGAGAGTGCTCCTGGGCATCGTGGCGGTCCTGCTCGTCCTCACCGGGTGCGGCGACCAACGCGCACGGCTGGCGACGGCGAGCGTGCCGCCGACCGGCCGCCCGATCCCGGCCGGCTTCCCACTTCTGACGGGCTACCCGCCCGACGGCGAGGCCGAGACCGCTCAGGACGGCCGCGAGGGCCCCAGCCGGTCGATGGAGCCGATGGTGCCCGCGGCGTGCCGCCAGCGGGTGACGGTGCCCGCGCACGAGGACTGGCTGCGGGGCAGCTGGACCAACCCCGAGGACTACCGCCAGCGCCAACTCGTGGACTTCGCCCACATCCGCCGGGCGCGGGCCTACGCCAGGCGACTGCTCGACCTCTACCGCGACTGCCCGCGCGAGGGGCCACGGAACGACACCGGGCACAACGCAGTGCAGCACGGCGACCTCGGCGACGCCGCGGGGATCATCACCACGACGTACACCTACCGAGGCTCCCCACGGCCCGGACTGATGGTCACGCACGTGGTCCGGGTCGGGACGGCCGTGCTGCTGGCGTCGACGTACAACGAGGGTGGCGCAGGCCCGCACCCCGCACACGAGGCCGCACGTGAGCGCCGCAGGACCGCACACCAGATCGCCGGCGTGGTGGCCGCGATGGAGCGTCAGCTGAAATGACGTCGACCCGCCCACCAACCGGTGGACGGGTCGACAACCAGACTGAGCTCAGAGGTTCTTGAGGATCTCTCGCATCAGCTCGGCGGTCTCGGACGGCGTCTTGCCGACCTTGACCCCGGCGGCCTCGAGGGCCTCCTTCTTGCCCTGCGCGGTGCCCGCACCGTCGGCGACGATGGCGCCGGCGTGGCCCATGGTCTTGCCCTCGGGAGCGGTGAAGCCGGCGACGTAGCCGACGACGGGCTTGGTGACGTGCTCCTGGATGTAGGCCGCGGCCTTCTCCTCGGCGTCGCCACCGATCTCGCCGATCATCACGATCGCCTTGGTCTCGGGGTCCGCCTCGAACGCCGCGAGGGCGTCGATGTGGGTGGTCCCGATGATCGGGTCGCCGCCGATGCCGATGGCGGTCGAGAAGCCGTAGTCACGCAGCTCGAACATCATCTGGTAGGTCAGCGTGCCCGACTTCGACACCAGCCCGACCGGGCCCTTGCCGGCGATGGTCGCCGGCGTGATGCCCGCGAGCGCCTCGCCCGGCGTGATGATGCCGGGGCAGTTCGGGCCGATGATGCGGGTCTGCTTGCCCTGGGCGTAGGCCCAGAACTCGGCGCTGTCCTGCACCGGCACGCCCTCGGTGATGATCACCAGGAGCCCGATCTCGGCGTCGATGGCCTCGATGACGTCGTCCTTGGTGAACGCCGGCGGCACGAAGGCCACCGAGACGTCGGCACCGGTCTCGGCCATCGCCTCCTTGACGGAGGCGAAGACGGGCAGCTCGACGGTCGCACCGGACGCGTCGACGTGGCTGACGGTGGTCCCGGCCTTGCGGGCGTTGACGCCACCGACGACCTGGGTCCCGGCCTTGAGCATCAGGGCGGTGTGCTTGGTGCCTTCACCGCCGGTGATGCCCTGGACGATGACCTTGGAGTCCTTGTTCAGAAAGATCGACATGTCTTCGTCCCTTACGCGTTCGCGAGCTCGGCGGCCTTGTCGGCCGCACCGTCCATCGTGTCGACCAGGGTCACCAGCGGGTGGTTCTTCTCGTTCAGGATCCGGCGGCCCTCCTCCACGTTGTTGCCGTCGAGGCGCACGACGAGCGGCTTGCTGGCCTCGTCGCCGAGGATGTCGAGCGCACCGACGATGCCGTTGGCGACCGCGTCACAGGACGTGATGCCGCCGAAGACGTTCACGAAGACGCTCTTGACCTGCTGGTCGTTCAGGATCACGTCGAGACCGTCGGCCATCACCTGGGCGGACGCCCCGCCACCGATGTCGAGGAAGTTCGCCGGCTTCACGCCTCCGTGCGCCTCACCGGCGTACGCGACGACGTCGAGGGTCGACATGACCAGTCCCGCGCCGTTGCCGATGATGCCGACGGAGCCGTCGAGCTTCACGTAGTTGAGGCCCTTCTCCTTGGCCTTGGCCTCGAGGGGGTCGGCCGCGGCCTTGTCCTCGAACTCGGCGTGCTCGGGGTGGCGGAACTCGGCGTTCTCGTCGAGCGAGACCTTGCCGTCCAGCGCCTCGAGCTTGTCGCCGGCCAGCCGGGCCAGCGGGTTGACCTCCACCAGGGTGGCGTCCTCCTCGACGAAGACCGCCCACAGGGCCAGCACGGTCTGCACGGCCTGCTCGGTCAGCGCCTCGGGGAAGGCGGCCTCGGCCACGATCTCGCGGGCCTTGGCCTCGTCGACACCGGTGCCGGGGTCGATCGGGATCTGCTTCACGGCGTCGGGGTTGGTCTTCGCGACCTCCTCGATCTCGACACCACCCTCGACGCTGGCGATGCAGAGGTACCGACGGTTCGCGCGGTCGAGCAGGAACGAGAAGTAGTACTCCTCCTCGATGCTCGCGGCGGGGGCGATGAGCACCCGGTTCACCGTCAGGCCCTTGATCTCCATGCCCAGGATGTTCGTCGCGTGCTCGAACGCCTCGTCGGGCGTCTTCGCGAGCTTCACGCCACCGGCCTTGCCGCGGCCGCCGGCCTTGACCTGGGCCTTGACGACGCAGACGCCGAGCTTCTCGGCGGCGGCCTTCGCCTCCTCAGGCGTGTTGGCGACGATGCCGGGGGTGCCCGGGACGCCGTGCTTGGCGAAGAGTTCCTTCGCCTGGAATTCCATCAGATCCACAGATCCACCATGTCCTGTTGTCGGAGCGGGCGGGCGCGCAAGACGCCGCCACGTGCTCGAGGGGTGTCCTTGGCACCTTAGTCCCGTGCCACGGCGTACGACGAGGGCGGGTGGACGTGACGTGACGCACTGCTCGCGCCCGTCGGAGGTGCCTCAGTCGGCGAAGCGCTCGGCGACCCAGCCGGTGATGTCGGTGGTCGTCGCCCCGGGCGTGAACACCTTGGCGACCCCGATCTCCTCGAGGACCGGGATGTCCTCCTCGGGGATGATCCCGCCGCCGAAGACCACGATGTCGGAGGCGTCGCGCTCCGCCAGCAGGTCGACGAGCTTGCGGAAGAGCGTCATGTGGGCGCCGGAGAGCACCGAGAGGCCGATCAGGTCGGCGTCCTCCTGGATCGCGGTCTCCACGATCTGCTCCGGCGTCTGGTGCAGACCCGTGTAGACGACCTCGTGGCCGGCGTCGCGCAGGGCCCGGGCGACGATCTTGGCGCCCCGGTCGTGACCGTCCAGACCGGGCTTGCCGACCACGATCCGGATCCGCTGGGTCGAGACTGTCGAGGCCATGCACGCAGGCTAGCCGACGGCGTGAGCCTCGCCACGTCGGCGGGCCCCTGGTAGACCGTCCCCGTGGGGTTTCCGGGCGGCACGACGCGCCCAGGAGAACTCCGGGACGTCACTCGGCGGACGCTTCGGAACGGCAAAGAATCCACAGGAATCTGCCGAAGGTTTCTCCGGGCCGTGATCTGTCCGTTACAGTCGGTCCTCGCCGTCTGAACCCCGAGCAGCGGAGTAAATATTCATGGGTAACCACCGAGCGGAACGTCGCGGCCCCGGCCGCCGTCCCTCGGACCTCTCGACCCCGCTCGTCCCCGCGGTACCCGCCCCCGTCGGCGGCAAACGCCGGGCCGAGAAGCCCGTGAAGTCCGCCAAGCCCGTGAGGACCGCCGACACGCCCGCCCCGGCTCCCGTTCCGGAGGGGTCGGCCCCGGTCGTCAAGGCGGCCGCCCGCGTCGCCGCAGCGCCCGCCAAGGCCGTCCGCGCCGGTGCCCGCGTGGCCAACCGCCACACGGCGGCCCGCGGCCCGCTCTTCCGCGGCCTCCCGTCCCCGCCGATCCTCCTCGGCGTCGCCGCCCTGGCGATCTCGGCCGGCGGAGCCCTCTCCGCGGCCAACGGCGGTCTCGGTGCCGACGACGCCCCCCGCTTCAGCCAGGCCAGCGCCCTCAGCGGCGCCAGCGACGTCTCCCGGGTGACCACGCTCGACCGCGAGACCGTCAGCCGTGACTCCCGCCGTGACGCGCTCGCCGACGCTGCCGACGCCAAGCTCGTCGCCCAGGCCG
The DNA here is from genome assembly GCA_025965275.1 of Nocardioides sp. Lineage (GTDB taxonomy): Bacteria > Actinomycetota > Actinomycetes > Propionibacteriales > Nocardioidaceae > Nocardioides. Next base: position 13,898 of record JAOPXG010000108.1, on the reverse strand, counting down.
AGGACCAGCTCGAGCAGCGCAACGCCGCGCTCGCCAAGTTCGCCCAGCAGGCCGAGCAGCAGGCCGCCAAGCTCCGCCTCAACCAGTGGGTGCTGCCGGTCTCCGGCTACCACCTCACCGCCGGCTTCGGCGAGTACAGCGGCCTCTGGTCGCACTACCACACGGGTCTGGACTTCGCGGCGCCCAGCGGCACCGAGATCCACGCGATCGCCAACGGCGTCGTGACGTCCGTCGGCTACGACGGCGCCTACGGCAACAAGACCGTGATCACCCTCGACGACGGCACCGAGCTGTGGTTCTGCCACCAGACGTCGTACACCGTCAGCGCGGGCCAGGAGGTCCACGCCGGCGACCTGATCGGCTACGTCGGCTCGACCGGCAACGTGACCGGTCCGCACCTCCACCTCGAGGTCCGCCCGGGCGCCGGTGACCCGGTCGACCCCTACGAAGCCCTCGTGGTGCACGGGCTTCAGCCGTAGCGAGGTCGCGTCAGCGGGCTCGCGCCAACGGCGAGGTCGAGTAGCCGCGCGACCGAGGAACGAGGTCGCGACCGGCGTATCGAGACCCGGTGACGTACGCGCGGACGAGGGCCCACACCAGGTAGCCGCTTGGCTCACCAGGTCTCGACACGCCGGTTCGCCGCCTCGCAGGCTCGGCGACGACGGCTCGCTCGACCACCATCAGAAGCTCTGACAGCTTCGCTGTCAGAGCTTCTCTACGGGCGCATAGCGGAGCAGCAGCCGCTTCACGCCCTCCGACCCGAAGTCGATCGACGCCACGGTCTTGTCGGCGACGCCCTCGAGCGCGACCACGGTGCCCATGCCGAACGAGTCGTGGACGACCCGGTCACCGGGCTCGAGGCTCGGGATCTCGCGCGCGGGCTTGGCCCGGGCGGCGGCGTCGGCGCGCAGCGCAGCCGAGGAGAAGTTGCGCCGACCGGCCTCGGTCGGAGTGCCCAGCCGCGCGGCGGCGGGCGACCCACTGGCGAGGTCGGGGCGCCCCCAGCGGGTCTGGGCGGCCTCGGTGCGACGCCAGTCGACCAGATCGACCGGGAGCTCGTCGAGGAAGCGCGACCCGGGGTTGTGGGACGGCGCGCCCCAGGCGGAGCGCACCACGGCGCGCGAGATGTAGAGCCGCTCGCGAGCCCGGGTGACCCCGACGTACGCCAGGCGGCGCTCCTCCTCGAGCTCCGGCTGGTCCCCGAGCGCCCGGGCGTGGGGGAAGACGCCGTCCTCGAGGCCGGTCAGGAACACGACCGGGAACTCGAGGCCCTTGGCGGTGTGGAGCGTCATCAGGGTGACCACGCCGGCGTCGTCGGTGGCGTCGGGGATCTGGTCGGTGTCGGCGACCAGCGCGACCCGCTCGAGGAAGTCGGAGAGCCCGGGGGCCACGATGCCGGCGTCGACGTCGGTCGGGTCGGCCGACGGCCCGGCCACGGGGTCGTCGGAGAACTCCCGGGCGACCGCGACCAGCTCGGCGAGGTTCTCGACCCGGGTCTCGTCCTGGGGGTCGTCGGAGGCCTCGAGCTCGGCGACGTAGCCGGAGCGCGCGAGCACGCTCTCGAGCACCACGTCGGCCCGCTCCCCCGCGTCGACCATCGACTGGAGCTCCTCGACCATGGCGACGAAGCCCTGGATGGCCGTCAGGGAGCGGGTGGCCAGCCCCGGGGCGTCCTCGGCCCGCCGCAGCGCCTCCCAGAACGTGATCTGCTCCCGGTCGGACAGCGCCTGCACGCACTCGACGGCCCGGTCGCCGATGCCGCGCTTGGGGGTGTTGAGGATCCGGCGCAGCGAGACCTGGTCGGCCGGGTTGACCAGCATCCGCAGGTAGGCGAGCGCGTCGCGGACCTCGCGGCGCTCGTAGAAGCGCACCCCGCCGACCACCTTGTAGGGCATGCCGAGCCGGATGAACACCTCTTCGAATACGCGGGACTGCGCGTTGGTCCGGTAGAAGATGGCGACGTCGGCCGGCCGCAGCCCGACGTCGTCGGTGAGCTTGTCGATCTCCTCGGAGACGAAGCGGGCCTCGTCGCGCTCGTCGTCGGCGACGTAGCCGACGATCCGGGGCCCGTCGCCCGCGTCCGACCACAGCTTCTTGGGCTTGCGACCCTTGTTGTGGCCGATCACGGAGTTGGCGGCGGTGAGGATCGTCTGGGTCGAACGGTAGTTCTGCTCGAGCAGGATCGACGTGGCGTTCGGGAAGTCCTGCTCGAAGTCGAGGATGTTGCGGATGTTGGCCCCGCGGAAGGCATAGATCGACTGGTCGGCGTCACCGACCACCATCAGCTCGGCCGGGTCGACCCGCTCCGTCGGCTGGTCGCCGGCGGCGGTCGTCTCCTCCAGGGTGTCCGCGCAGAGCTGGTGGATCAGGGCGTACTGCGCGTGGTTGGTGTCCTGGTACTCGTCGACCAGGACGTGGCGGAACCGCCGCCGGTAGGTCTCGCGCACCTCGGGGAACTGCTGGAAGAGGTGCACCGTGAGCATGATCAGGTCGTCGAAGTCGAGCGCGTTGGCCTCGCGGAGCCGGCGCGCGTAGAGGGTGTACGCCGCGGCGTAGGTCTCCTCGAGCTTGTTGTGCGCGTCCTTGGTGGCGTCCTCGGCGTCGCGGAGCTCGTTCTTGTGGTTGGACACCCAGTGCAGCAGCGCCCCCGGCTGGTAGCGCTTCGGGTCGAGATCGAGGTCCTTGGCGACGAGCGCCATCAGCCGCTTCTGGTCGGCGGCGTCGTAGATGGAGAAGTTGGACTTGTAGCCCAGCTTGTCGATCTCCTTGCGCAGGATCCGCACGCAGGCGGAGTGGAACGTCGAGACCCACATGATCCGGGCGCGCTTGCCGACCAGGTCCTCGACCCGCTCCTTCATCTCGGCCGCGGCCTTGTTGGTGAAGGTGATCGCGAGGATCGACCCGGGGTGCGCCTTGCGCTCGGAGATCAGCCACGCGATCCGGCGGGTGAGCACCCGGGTCTTGCCCGACCCGGCACCGGCCACGACCAGCAGCGGCGCACCCTCGTGGACCACGGCCGCGCGCTGCGGCTCGTTGAGCCCCGCGAGGAGCTCGTCCCGGGTGGGGCCCCGCCGGGACGGGGTCTCCTCGGTACGGTCGTGGGCCGGCATTCCGGGCAGCGGGATGGAGGTGCTCATGCTGGGGACCAGCGTACGGCGGGCCTCCCCCACCCCACCCCACGGCTCAGGCCGCCTGGACTCCCACGACCGAGAGCGAGCCGGTGCCGTAGCCCTGGATCTCCAGGCTGACGTCGTCACGGGCTCCCAGGGTCGCCGCCCACGCGAGCACGTGCGCCGGGACCGGGTCGGTGGGCGCGAACGTCGCCGAGAGCCGCTGGTGCACACCGGACGCCTCACCGAGGGGCGCGGCGAGCACGTTGAGGATCTCCGCGGCGTTCTCGTAGAGGTTCGCCGGGAGGTCCTTGTCCTCGACGGCCGCCTCGGCCCCGCCCTTCGGGATGAGGGCCAGCGCGGCGCCGGCGTGGGCCGCGAGAGCCAGGTCCATCACCACCACGGCGCACAGGCGGTGCGCGTCGTCGACGTATGTCGCGACGACCGGCTTCGGGATGTCCATCAGCACGGGTCTGCCGTCACCGATCGCCACGTCGCGGCCGAGCAGGCCCTCGAAGATGTCCTTGATCTGCTTGCGGTCGGGGAGGTCCATGGGTCGCTCCTCAGCCGAGCACGCCGGCGAGGGCGGACTCGAAGGACTCGGGGGTGAACGGCTTGGCGATCAGGAACATCGCGCCGGCGGCCTCGGCCGTCTGCCGCATCTCCGGCGACCCCTCCGAGGTCACGAAGCCGAACGGCACCTGGTTGCCGGTGGCGCGGAGGTCGCGGAGCAGCTCGATGCCGGTCTTGTGGGGCATGTTCCAGTCGGAGAGGACCAGGTCCGGCCCCTCGGTCACGACCTTGTCCAGCGCGTCAGCACCGTCGGAGGCCTCCACGAAGTCGTGGTTGCCGAAGCCGGCCTGGCGCAGGGTGCGCAACACGATCTGGCGCATCACGCGGCTGTCGTCGGCGATGAGGATCTTCATTTCTGGGCTCTTTCGTTTCTCGTTGTACGACGCGGGCTGCAGGGTCAGGCCGCGTCCGGGACGACCTGGACGAAGACCGGGGCTCCGCGCCAGGAGACGACGAGGCAGTCGGCGGACGTCGGGGACGCGGAGGTCTCGCTCACCCCGGGCAGGCCGAGGGCCAGCACGCCGCCCAGGGCGCCCTTGACGCTCCCGCCGACGACATTGAGGACCTCGCCCACGGCGTCGTGGACGTCGTCCTCGGGCAGCGCCTCGTCGGGGCCGACGCCGAGCATGGCGCCGGCGATCTGGGCGGCGACGCCGCTGTCACAGGTCAGCACCAGGCGGCCGTTCCAGTCCCCGCGCAGCTCGATCTGCGCCTGGAGGCCGGTCTCGAACTCCGGGTCGACCCCGGCGGGCCAGGGCTCGGCGGACGAGAAGAGCATCGAGCACCAGACCTGTTCGATGGCGGCGTGGACGAGCGCCTCGTCGGGCGCGGCGACGAGGGTCACGACGGGTCTCCGACGGGCATCGGCAGGAGGCCGAGCAGGTCGAGCTTCTCGAGCATGGCGTCGGCCGTGAACGGCTTGATGAGGTACTCGTGGGCGCCGGCGGCCAGGGCTCGCACGATCCGGTCCGACTCGCTCTCGGTGGTGACCATCATCAGCGTGATGACCCGCCACTCGGGTCGCCTGCGGACCTCGGTGACGAACGCCAGGCCGTCCATCACGGGCATGTTCCAGTCCACGCAGGCCAGCGTGGGCAGCTCGACCTGGGCCTCGAGCACGTCGATGGCCTCCTGGCCGTCGCCGGCCTCGAGCACCTCGAACCCTGCGTCGCTGAGGATGCGACCGATGATCCGGCGCATCGCCCGCGAGTCGTCGACGATCAAGACACGCATGAGCGGTGTTCTTCTCTGATCCGGTAGACCGAAGATCTTCCGGCCGGTACTCGTTCCCAGGCGTCGTCGACGCCCATGGTCATCTCCGCCGCGCCCAGGAAGAGGTGGCCGTCGGGTGCCATCACCTGACGGACCCGGCGCAGGATGTCCCGCTTCGTCGCCAGGTCGAAGTAGATGAGCACGTTGCGCAGGAAGACCACGTCGAACGTCCCCATCGGGGGGAACGGGCGCATCAGGTTGAGCTGGCGGAACTGCACCTGCGACGAGAGCGCCGGGCTGATCCTCCAGCCGAGACCTGACCGCTCGAAGTGGCGGACCAGCGTCGTGGCGGGCAGCCCGCGGTTGACCTCCAGCTGGGAGTACTGACCGCTGCGAGCCCGGTCGAGCATCTCCTGGGAGAGGTCGGTCGCGAGCATGTCGACCTTCCAGCCCGCCAGCTCCGGGGTGTCCTGCGCGGTCATCAGGATGCTGTACGGCTCCTGGCCGCTCGAGCACGCCGCCGCCCACACCCGGATCTGCCGGTGCGGCCGGGTCTTGGCCAGCGTCGGGAAGATCGACTGGCGCAGCGCCGTGAACGGGTCGGAGTCGCGGAACCACGAGGTCTCGTTCGTGGTGAGCGCCTCCACCACGAGCCGCAGCGTGGCCGGGTTGCGACGCGTGGACAGCTCCCTCACGAAGGCGTCGACGTCGGGATGTCCCGCCGTACGCGCCAGGGGGACGAGCCGCGACTCGACGAGGTACTCCTTGCCGGGCTCGAGCACGATCGCGCTCTCCGCGCGCACGAGCTCGCGGACGAAGGTGAAGGCGTCTGGACTGATGGTCATGACCGAGCTCCCGTCATGGTGAGTGGGGTCCGCGGGGGTGCGAGGCGACGGAGCAGCTGCGGCCCGATCTCGCGGAGCGGCAGGACCTGCTCGGCGAGGCCGGCGTTCGCGACGGCGCCGGGCATGCCCCAGACGACGGAGCTGGCCTGGTCCTGGGCGAGCACGCTGCCGCCGCGCTCGACGATCTCCTGCGCACCGCGGCAGCCGTCCGAGCCCATGCCCGTGAGCACGACGCCGAGGACCGCGGGGCCGACCGCCGCCGCCGCGCTGCGGAAGAGCACGTCGACGGCGGGCCGGCAGTAGTTCTCCGGCGGTGCCTGGGTCAGCCGCGCGACGAGGCCGCGCGCTTCCGGGACGACCTCGAGGTGGAAGTCGCCGGGCGCGATGCTGACCGTGCCCGGCCGGAGGAGCTGGCCGTGCGTGGCCTCGACGACCTCGAAGCCGAACTGGCGGTCGAGGCGCGCGGCGAACTGGCGGGTGAAGAGCGGCGGCATGTGCTGGACGATGGCCACCGGGACGGGGAGCGTCGGCACGAAGGAGAAGAGCGTGCTGAGCGCCTCCGGGCCGCCGGTCGAGCTGCCGATCACGAGCAGCCGGTGTCCACCGGCGGGGGGCGCGGTGGGGCTGCGTAGCGGCGGCGGCGCCAGGGCGGAAGCGACCCGGCCGGGCGGGCCGGGGAGCGAAGAACCGCGCGGGACCAGCGACTTGATGCGCGGGATCAGCGCCTCGCGCACCAGCTCCATCGAGCGGCCGACGCTGCCGACGTTGGCCGGCTTCGGGACGTAGTCGGAGGCACCGGCAGCGAGGGCGTCCAGGGTCGCGGCGGCTCCGCGCTCGGTGAGGGTGCTGAACATGATCACGGGCACCCGGTTGCCCGAGGCCCGCAGACTGCGGACCGTCTCGATGCCGTCCAGCTCGGGCATCTCGATGTCCATGGTCACGAGGTCCGGCTCGAGCTGCGCGATCTTCTGCAAGCCGGCACGGCCGTTGACGGCGGTGCCGACGACCTCGATGTCGGGGTCCTCGGAGAGCAGGCCGGACACGAGCCTGCGGATGACGACCGAGTCGTCAACGACGAGCACCCGGATGGTCATGCGGGGTTGATCGGCGGCGCGGCGCCCGACCTGAGAGGACCGCTAGAGCGTGCCGTACACGCGGCGCCACGGGCGGAGCAGCACCTCGGCCTCGGGGGCGGGCAGGAGGTCGCCGACGGCGGTCGCCTGGAGGACGCCCGCGACCGCGTTCCAGACGCCGTACGCCGCGTCCCGCGCCGTGAAGCCGGCCCGGCGGAAGGCCAGGACACCGGACAGGTGGACGTCGCAGGAGAGGCGGAGCCGCTCGGTCATCGAGAGCGCCCAGGTCGCCTGGTGCATGGCGGGCGCCCACTGCGCGGTGTGGAGGCGGAAGCCGTCGACGACGTCGCGCCAGGCTCGGCGCGCGGGCTCGTCGGCGCCGGCGAGGACGTCGAGCAGCCGGTCGACCTCCGCGATGCCGGTCGGCGCCGCGTCGTCGCGGGCAGGAAGGCCGGCGCGCACGAACGGCGCCGCCATCGCCCGGCGGTCGTCGTCGCTCAGCCGGCCGCGCAGGTAGCCGCCGACGGCCGCGTCGGTGAGGACGTCGGCGGCGTCGGCGGCGGCCGGGTCCTGGACGGCCATCGGCCCGCTGTGCAGCCAGGTCCAGTCGAGCACGTCGCGCCGGACGAACCGGTCGAGCGCGTGCTCGTCGCCCAGGAGGCTCGTCTCCAGCCGTCGCAGCAGGGCGGTCTCACCGCCGGTGGTGTCGTCATAGGAGGCCCCGCCCGGGACCGCGGCGCAGGCCCGGGCCCACGCGGCCCGGGGCGTCGCGCCCGGGTGACACGCGGCGAGCCGCTCGAGCTCGTCGGGTCCCGCGGCGAGCGCGGCCCGGAGCACGGCGGCGACCTGGTCACCGCCGGCGAGGCGGGCCAGGTCGAAGCCGAGCGCGGGACCACCGACGACGGAGTACGGCACCAGCCGACGCTAACGGTCGCCGGGCCGCGGCGTCAGACCCGGCGGAACCGCGAGATCTCGGCCCGCAGCTCGTGGGACATCCGAGCCAGCTCCTCGATGGCGGTCAGGGTCTGGTTGACCGCCTGGGTGGTGGTGTCCGCGGCCGCGGCCACGCCGGAGATGTTCGTCGCGATCTCACCGGAGCCGGTCGACGCCTCGGCCACGTTGCGGGACATCTCGTTCGTCGTCGCCGTCTGCTCCTCGACCGCCGAGGCGATCGTGAGCTGGTAGTCGTTGATCGACGTGATGATCGCCGCGATCTCGCCGATCGCCGCCACTGCGCCACCGGTGTCGCCCTGGATCGCCTCCACCCGGCGGGCGATGTCCTCGGTCGCCCGGGCGGTCTCCTGGGCGAGCTCCTTGACCTCGTTGGCCACCACCGCGAAGCCCTTGCCGGCCTCACCGGCACGCGCGGCCTCGATGGTGGCGTTCAACGCCAGCAGGTTGGTCTGCTCGGCGATCGAGGTGATCACCTTGACCACGTTGCCGATCTCCTGGCTGCTGGTGCCGAGCTTGGCCACCGTCTCGTTGGTGCTGTCCACCATCGACACGGCCTGCGACGCGACCCGGGCGGCCTCGTTGGCCGAGTGCGCGATCTCCCGGATCGAGGCGCCCATCTGCTCCGAACCGGCGGCCACCGTCTGCACGTTGCGCGACACCTCGTCGGCGGCACCCGAGACCACGCCCGCCTGCACCGAGGTCTCCTCGGCGCCCGCGGCGATCTGCTGCGACGACGCCGACAGCTCTTCCGACGCCGCAGCCACCGCATCCGCGGATCCGACCACCGAGGTGATGATCTGGCCGACGGAGTCCATGGACCGGTTCAGGGCCTGCTCGAGCTCGCCGAGCTCGGCGGTGGAGCGCTCCGGGGCTCGCTGCGTCAGGTCGCCGTCGGCGAACGCCTGGAGGACGTCGACGCTGCCGCGCAGCGGTCGCGTGATCGACCGGGCGATCACGAACGCCAGCGCCACGAGGGTGACCAGGCCGAGCACCGCGGCCAGGACGATCAGGGAGGTCACCCTGCTCCGGGTCTCGTCCGCCTCCTTCTGCTTGGCAGCGGCCGACTTCTCCATCGCGTCGATGGCGCCGCCGAGGAGCTCGTCCATGGCGTCGTTCGCCTTCTGGATCTTGTCGGCCTTCGGCAGCATCGCCTTGCGGTCGGCGACCGCGGCGTCGACGAACGTGGCGATCCTCGCCTCGTACGTCGCCCACGCCGCCTCGAAGGTCTCCTTCTGCTCCGCAGTCACGCTGACATCGACGGCGTCGAGCTGGTCCATCAGGTCGGCGATCGTCGCGGTGTCGTCGACGACGTCCTGCGGGATGGTCGAGTTGTCCGGGACGGTGAGTGCCTTGAGGCCGTCGACCTTGAGCTCGCTCGACCGGGTGTCGAGGGCGTGCATCAGCGAGCGCGCGTCCTCGTACTTGGCGAGCTCCGTCGCGTGGGCGTCCAGGGTGCGGATGCCGGAGATGGCGACGCCGCCGACGACGAGTGCGGTGATGGCGCCGATCCCGGCGATCGCCGCGAGGCGACGACCGACGGTCCAGGTGATGGGTGACTTCATGGCGATGCTTTCGGGTGGGGCGGTCAGGCCGCGACGGCCCGCTCGACGTCGAGGGCGAGCAACAGCTGGTGCTCCAGCTTGTAGGTCCCGAGCAGGACCTCCCTCGACGTGCCGGACAGGGTGTCCGGCGGCGGTTCGAACTGGTCGGCGTCGACGTCGACGACCGACCCGATGGTGTCCACGAGCAGGGCCACGGGCTCGCCGGCCACCCGGATGACCACGAGCATCGGCTCCTGGTCGGCGTCGCGGGACGGCAGGTCGAGCTGGGCCCGCAGGTCGACGGCGCTGAGCACCTGGCCTCGCAGGTTGATCAGGCCCGCCAGGCCGCCCGGGGCGAGCGGGATCCGGGTGCGGGGCAGCCCTCGCAGCACCTCCTGGACGGCGTCGACGTCGACGCCGTACAGGTGCCCGGCCAGGGTGAAGGTGACCATGCGGGTGCTCACACCGCCTGCTGGAGCTGGTCGTGGAGCCCGGCCTCGAGCTCGGGGGCGGTGTAGAACTTCGGGTCGGCCGCCAGGATGGCCGCGCGGACGTCGAGGACCTCGACGATCCGGTCGCGGATCAGCGCCGAGCCGAGCAGTCCGTGGTCGTCGACGTCGCTGTGGACGTCGGCCTCCTCGTCGACGATGTCGATGATCTCGTCGACGACGATCGCGACGCTCCGCGAGCCGGCGGAGTACACGACCACCACGAGGTCGTCACCGTCGCGCTCGCTGATCGCGCCCAGGTGGCGGTCGAGGCGGAGCAGCGGCAGGATCGCGCCGCGGTACTGCACGACCTCACGGCTGCCGACCAGCTCGACCGACGAGGCGGCGATGTTCTCGAGCCGGGTGACCGACGAGAGCGGGATCGCCACGCGACGACCGCCGCCGATGCCGGCGACCAGCATCCGGAGGTGCTCCCCCGTCGCCCGCTGGGTCTCGGCGACGGCGCTCGCGGCACCCCGTTCGAGGGCCTCGGCCGTCAGGGCGCGGCGCGCGAGTGCCTGCACGTCGAGGATCAGCGCGACCCGGCCGTCGCCGAGGATCGTCGCGCCGGAGTAGGTGCCGAGCGCCTTGAGCCGGGCGCCCAGCGGCTTGACGACGATCTCCTCGGTGCTCAGGACCCGGTCGATGACCAGCCCGAAGCGCTTGCCCTCGGCATGGAGGACGGCGATCAGCACGTGGCCGTCGGAACGGTCGGACTCGACGCCGAGCACGTCGGTGAGCCGCACCAGCGGGAGCAGGGCACCGCGCAGGCGGTAGACCGACGCACCGTTGACGTCCTCGACGGCCGTGGCCGCACGGTCGGCGTCGAGCGCGACCAGCTCCAGCAGGCTCACCTGCGGGATGGCGTAGCGGTCGCCGGCGCACTCGACCGTCAGCGCCGGGACGATCGCCAGGGTGAGCGGGATCCGGAGCCGACAGGTGGTGCCGCGACCGACGACGGACTCGACCTCGATGGTGCCGCCGATGCTTTCGATGTTGGTCTTCACGACGTCCATGCCGACGCCGCGGCCGGACACGTTGGTCACGGCCGCCGCGGTCGAGAAGCCGGGCAGGAAGATCAGCTGGAGCACGTCGGTGGGGGCGAGCTGGGCGAGCTGGGCCGCCGTACGCAGGCCCTTGTCGATCGCCTTCGCGGCGATCCGCTCGGGATCGATGCCGGCGCCGTCGTCACAGACCTCGACGACGACCTGGCCGCCCTCGTGGTAGGCGCGCAGGGTGAGGACGCCCTCGGCGGGCTTGCCCGCGGCAACGCGGTCCTCCGGGCTCTCGAGCCCGTGGTCGACGGCGTTGCGGACGAGGTGGGTGAGCGGGTCCTTGACGGACTCCAGGAGCGAGCGGTCGAGCTCGGTCTCGCGGCCGACCATGGCGAGCGAGACCTGCTTGCCGCAGGTCGCACCGAGGTCGCGGACGACGCGTGGGAGCTTCGACCACAGGTGGTCGATCGGCTGCATGCGGGTGCTCATGACCCCCTCCTGCAGCTCGGTCGCGATCAGGTTCAGGCGCTGGGCGGAGCGCACCAGCTCGAGACCCTCCTGCTCGCCGGCCTGGCGCACGATCTGGTTGCGGGTCAGCACCAGCTCACCGACCAGGCGCATCAGGGTGTCGAGCAGCTCGACGTCGACGCGGATGGAGGAGTCAGCCACGTTGCGGCGGGCGACGACCTCCTCGACCGGCTCGGCGACGGGCTCCGCCGGGAGCCCAGGCACGACCTCGGCGACGGCGGTCGGCTCGGGGTCGGGGGTCGTCGTACCGTCCAGGATCGAGGAGATCCGCTGCACGACGGCGGTGACGTCGACGCTCCCCTCGGTGCCCTGGGCCTCGATCGCCGCGAGCAGCTCGCGCACCGTGTCGACCATCGCGAGCAGTACGTCGGTGGTCTGGGGCGTCATCGACATCTTGCCGTCGCGCAGCCGGGCCAGGAGGTTCTCGCCGACGTGCGTCACCGACTCCAGATTGCCGAAGGCGAGGAACCCGCTGGTGCCCTTGATCGTGTGGATGGTGCGGAAGATGCTGCCCAGGAGGTCGCGGGAGTCCGGCTCCCGCTCGAGCGCGACCAGGTCGCGGTCGAGCTGATCCAGGTTCTCGTGGCTCTCCACGAGGAACTCCTGGACGATCTCGTCGATCTCATCCACCGGCGGGCCTCTCGTCGTGTGTCGTACGAGAGGTGATCGGCGATGCGGGAGCAGACCTGAGACGGTCCCGAGAACCGTTACACGTGTGCGGAGGACCAGAAGACCGCGACGCAGATGTTCGCGACGGTCAGGAGCAGCAGCAGCGTCCAGAGCCCGGTGGCGATCCGCTCCCGGCGGAGGTTGGCCATCACGAGCACGAGGATGACCAGTCCGATCACGCCCTTGACCGCGATCTTCGTGTTGTTGAGGTCTCCGTCGTCGGCCTGGATCACCCCGACGAGGAGCAGGCCGGCGAGGAACGCCGTACCGGCGCCGTCGCGCATCAGGCCGTTGACGGACTTCTCCGGCTCACGTGCCTGGACGAGCAGGCCGCCGAGCAGCGCGGCGAAGCCGAGCATGTGGATGACGAGCAGCAGGTGCCTCAGGAACTCCATGGCCCGAAGCCTAGGCCCGCGACGCCGTGGTCACGCAGGCTGCCACAGCTCGACCCGGTTGCCCTCGGGATCGGTGACCCAGCCGAACCGGCCGACGCCCTCCATCTCCTGGGTCTCGTCCGCCACGTCCGCTCCGGCCGCGCGCAGCTGGGCGAGCATCGCGTCGAGGTCACGGACCCGGAAGTTGAGCATGGTCTGCTGGGCGGTGGCCCCGAAGTAGTCGGTCCCGGACTCGAACGTCGCGAACACCGTCGGCCCGTCTCCTTGACGCCACAGGCCGTGCTCGTCGGCCTCCAGGCCGAGGCTCTCGCGGTACCACGTGCTGAGCGCGTCCGGGTCCGCTGCCCGCAGGAAGTAGCCACCGATCCCCAGCACACGTTCCATGCCACCAGATTGCCACGACCCGGCCGGGCATGCCGCTGGCCCCGCGGGCCGTGGCCGGCGGGGTCGGGTGGTCAGGTATGTCGTTGGTGGGTGAGGTCGTTGATGTAGACGTGCCCGAGTGGGCTGGTCCAGCGGAAGATGCGGGGTGCGATGCGGTCGTAGGTCCAGCCGCCGTGGGTCTTGTACCGGTGGTGGTGGCGGCACAACGGGGCGAGGTTGCACGAGCAGGTCGGGCCACCGGAGTCGTAGCCGATGATGTGGTCGCCGTCGCAGGAGCGTGAGGGTCGGGTGCAGTGCATGAAGACGCAGGTCGGGTGCGTCAGGTTCACCTGCTCGCGCAGCAGCGGGGTGGGGTCGTGGCCCTGGTTCCAGCGGTGTTCGTTGAGGTCGATGACCTGTCGGGTGTGCACGCTGGCGCCCTGGCACCAGTCGCGGACCTGGTCCATGGAGTGGAAGCTGCGGGTGTTCTCCAGCTTGGCGAAGGGTCCGCCGTCGGTGTGCACGTTCATGACCACCTGACGGCGCGGGAACTCGAGGGTCCCTTGGTGGCGGGCGAGGTCGCCGGCGGCCATGGACCGTCGTACGTCCAACGACTCCTCGCAGCCGAGGTCGGCGAGCCTCTGGGCACCGGTGGTGATGGCGTCGTTGAGGTCGAGCGCGTCGGCCAGGTCGAGGGTGCCGCGGACGTCGACGGTTCCGTCGTAGGAGACCTGTCCGGTGTCGACGTCGAAGCACCGGCCATCGGCGGCCGCCTGGCGGCGGGCTTCGGCTTCGGCCGGGTCGAACCGGACCCGGGCTTCCTCGACGACGCGTTCGAGCTGGGCGAACGAGAGCTTCGCGGCGACGGGCGCGACGTGGGTGTCCACGAACCCGGCACCGTCGAACGGCAGGGACAGGGTGGCCTTGGCGATCTGGCGGGCCTTCCACACCGGCACCCGGCCGGCCACGACGTGCGCCCAGGTCTTGGGGAGCCGGTAGCGGACCTCGACGGCCTCACCCAGGTAGGCCCGGCCGGCGTCGGTGGACTTGCCGATGGCGAGGGCGAACTCGGCGACGCAGAACTCGGCGACCAGGGGTGCGCCGTCGCCGGCGATGGGCAGCTCGCCCTCCCAGACCGCGGCGGGTCCGATG
>JAOPXG010000107.1 GCA_025965275.1 Nocardioides sp. | reverse complement strand
CCCGAGCAGTACGACCGGGTCTTCGCGGATCCTGCGCAGCCCGACGACCTGGTGGTGCCGTGGATCGAGGAGACGCTGCGCTTCGACACGTCCAGCCAGATGGTCGCCCGGCACCTGCTGGAGGACGTCGAGATCGAGGGCATCGTCGCCCCGGCCGGGTCGAAGCTGCTGCTCGTGATCGGCTCCGCCAACCGCGACGACCGGGTCTTCAGCCGTCCCGACGACTACGACATCTTCCGGGACAAGGACGAGGTCGGGCAGCTGCTCAGCTTCGGCGGCGGCCGGCACTTCTGCCTCGGCGCCAACCTCGCCCGACTCGAGGCACAGATCGCGCTGCGCGAGGTGGTACGCCGGGTCGGCACCGTCGACGTCGACCACGACGCCTGTCGGCGGGTGCACTCCATCAACGTCCGCGGCTTCGCCTCGGTGCCGGTCCGGATGGAGGTTCGATGAGGGTCTCGACAAGCTCGACCAGCGGAAAATACGCGCAGCCCGACCGCCGCCCGGCCGTCGTCACCGGCGCCTCGTCGGGCATCGGCGCCGCGACCGCGCTCGCGCTGGCCGCGGCGGGCTACCCGGTCGCACTGGGCGCACGGCGTACGGACAGATGCGACGAGGTCGCGACCGCGATCCGCGACGCCGGTGGCGAGGCCGTCGTGCACGCCCTCGACGTCACCGACAGCGATTCGGTGACCGAGTTCGCCAAGGCCGTGGCCTCCGACCTCGGCGACATCGAGATCGTGGTCAGCAACGCCGGTGCGGTCGCGCCCGGCACCGTCCACGAGGTCGACCCGGAGCGGTTCGCCCAGGAGATCGATCTCAACCTGGTCGGTGCGCAGCGACTGGTGCGGGCGTTCGTGCCCGGCATGGTCGAGCGCCAGCGCGGCGACTTCGTCTTCGTCTCCAGCGATGTGGCGGTGCGCGCCCGGCCGTTCATGTCGTCGTACGCCGCCGGCAAGTGGGGCCTCGAGGGCCTCGCCAGCGCCGTCCAGATGGAGCTCGAGGGCACGGGCGTGCGCGCCTCGATCGTCCGGCCCGGCCCGACCTGGAGCGAGATGGGCACGGACTGGGACGTCGAGCAGGCGGCGTTCGTGCTCAACCAGTGGGTGCGCTTCGGGCTCGCCCGGCACCCGCACTTCCTCAAGCCCGCGGCTCTCGCCGACGCGATCACCACCGTGGTCAGCGCCCCGCGCGGCGTGCACCTCAACCTGATCGAAGTCTCACCCGAAGCTCCCGTGGAGGATCGATGACCGACATCCACGAGGTCTCGTACGTCGTGCCTGACGACGACCCTGCCCATGATTGGGGCCACCTGGCCGAGATGCGGGTCGACCCGATCGGCCTCTTCGAGAGGGTGCGCGCCGAGTGCGGCGAGATCGGCCGCTTCCGGCTGGCCGACAAGGACGTCGTGCTCGTGTCGGGCGCGGAGGCCAACGAGCAGTTCTTCCGGGCGCCGGACTCGACGCTCGACCAGGCCGCGGCGTACCCCTTCATGACCCCGATCTTCGGCAAGGGCGTCGTCTTCGACGCCTCGCCCGAGGAGCGCCAGCAGATGCTGAAGAACCAGGCGCTGCGCGGCGACATGATGCGCGGCCACGCCACCACGATCGAGAACGAGATCAACCGGATGGTCGCCGACTGGGGCGACGAGGGCGAGATCGACCTGCTCGACTGGTTCGCGGAGCTGACGATCTACACCACCTCGGCCTGCCTGATCGGCAAGCCCTTCCGCGAGGAGCTCGACTCGTCGTTCGCGAAGCACTACCACGAGCTCGAGCAGGGCACCGACGCGATCGCGTACGTCGACCCGTACGCCGACATCGAGTCCTTCCGCCGGCGCGACGCGGCCCGCGAGAAGCTCGTCGAGCTGGTGCAGGGGATCATCGACAAGCGGATCGCCCGCGGCAAGGTCGCCCGCGAGGACCGCGACCTGCTGGACGTCCTCATCTCGATCGACATGACCGCCGACTACATCACCGGCATCTTCATCTCGATGATGTTCGCGGGCCACCACACGTCGTCCGGTACGGCGTCCTGGGCGCTGATCGAGCTGATGCGCAACCCGGAGGTCATGAAGGACGTCGTCGCCGAGCTCGACGACCTGTATGCGGACGGGTCTGACGTGTCCTTCCAGGCGCTGCGCTCGATCCCGAACCTGGAGGCTGCGCTCAAGGAGACGCTGCGGCTGCACCCGCCGCTGATCCTGCTCCTCCGGGTCGCCCAGGAGGAGTTCGAGATCGGTGGCCACCTGCTGCCGGCCGGCACGATGGTCGGCTCCAGCCCGCGGGTCTCCAACCGGATCGCGGAGGACTTCCCGAACCCGGACGCCTTCGATCCGGGTCGCTACCTGGACCCGAACCAGGCGGACCTGCAGAACCGCTGGACCTGGATCCCGTTCGGCGCAGGCAAGCACCGCTGCGTGGGCAATGCCTTCGCGATGATGCAGCTCAAGGCGATCTTCTCGGTCCTGCTTCGCGACTACACCTTCGAGATGACGCAGCCCTCGGAGACCTACCGCGACGACACCTCGAAGATGGTCATCCAGCTCGCCCGGCCCGCAGCCGTCCGCTACCGACGGCGTACGTCATGAACGTCACCGCAGACCTCGAGCTCTGCCAGGGACATCAGATGTGCCAGTTCGAGGCGCCGGACGTCTTCGGCTACGACGAGGACGCCGACCAGGTCGTGCTGCTCGATCCGCACCCGCCCGTGGACCTGCGTGAGCAGGTCGTCCGGGCCGTCAAGTACTGCCCTGCTATGGCTCTCTCACTGGAGGATTGATGAACGCGCCCCTGAACCAGCACTACACCCGCGCCGAGATCGAGGAGTTCTGGGA
>JAOPXG010000078.1 GCA_025965275.1 Nocardioides sp. | reverse complement strand
ACCCGGGTCGACGTCGGGTCGAGCGCCGAGCAGGGCTCGTCCATGAGCAGCACCCGGGGCTTGATGGCCAACGAGCGGGCGATGCACAGCCGCTGCTGCTGGCCACCGGACAGGCCACCGCCGGGGGCGTCGAGCCGGTCCTTGACCTCGTTCCACAGCCCGCCCCCTTGCGGGAGATCCTGCGGGGACGTACGTCGGTGGACGCGTCCTGCACAGGAAGGGTGGTCACTCGTAGCTCTCTGGCGATCGCTCCGGGGAGCGGATGGGTGAAACGCCAGAAGTGTCAGGAGGCCACCGAAACGAACGGCTCTACGACGGTGAACGCGTGGCGAACAGCGGAGCCGCCATTCCCCAACATGTCAGTCGATCGGCCCCGGCATGGCCCGTCCGGGTCATGCCGGACCACCGTCGCACGGCCCGAACGGGTCAGTAGCGGAGGATCCCCGGTTCACCGGGGATCCAGGAGAGGTACGCCGGTCAGCGCGCGGTCTCGGCCGCCGCGAGCTCGGACTTCCAAGCGCGGAAGGCCTCTTCGGTGCGGCCCCGTCGCCAGTAGCCCGAGATCGAGACGTCCGCACGCGGCAGGCCGCGCTCCTTCAGCAGGTAGGGGCGGATGCCGTGCATGACGGCGGCCGCCTCACCGTGCACGAACGCCTGCACCCGGCCCTCGCGCCAGGGCAGGTCGCGGACGGCGCCCACCAGTGGCGCCTCGAGGCCGGCGCCCTCGTCGCCGACGGCGTGGGAGCTGGCGCCGCGGTGCAGCCAGGTGACCTCGACGCCGTCTCGGACGGGGAGGTCGACCTGGTGGTCAGGGCTGCTGACCTCGATGAGGACGTACGCCGTCGCTCCGGCCGGGAGCGCCTCGATCGCGGCCCCGATCGCCGGGATCGCCGACTCGTCGCCGGCGAGCAGGTGCCAGTCGGCGTCGGGGTCGGGGGTGTAGGCGCCGCCCGGGCCGCGCACGGTCAGCAGGTCCCCCGGCGCCGCGGTGGCCGCCCAGGGGCCCGCGACGCCCTCGTCGCCATGGACGACGAAGTCGATCGCGAGGGTCCGCGCGTCGAGGTCGGGCTCGAGCGCCGTGTAGGTGCGCACCACCTCGCCGTCGTCGGTGGGGATCACGAGCTTCACGTAGCGGTCGGTGAACACGCTGTCGGCGAAGGCGGAGAGGTCGTCGGTGCGGAACCGCACGCGCACCAGGGCTGGGCTGCGGCGTTCGGCGGACGTGACGACGAGGTCGGTGGCTCCAGGCATCTCGCCATGTTACTGAGGTAAGCCTTACTACTACGGCGCGAGCAGGCGCCATTAGGGACTGCGACTCCCGGAAAAGAAAGAAAATTCGCACAATAACGACGGATACCGCCGCTGTCACGTAATTCAGTTATGGATATCGTCCCCAACATTTGGTATCACGCCCCCATTTCGTGACGGCCGACGGCCCATCGCCCGATATTGGGGACGTGGGAACGACCAGATGACTGAGGTGAGCGTCGAGATGCGCGTCGACCGGGCCGGGCGCGTCGAGCGCCGGGACGTGTCCGCCGCCGTCCCGCGCGCTCCTGAGCACCGCGCCTCGCCGCCGCCGGCGTCATCTGACACGTCGCCATCCACGCCCGGCACGACCAGCCTTCCGAGAGGATCAACCATGAGCCAACCCATGGCCCGTAGCGCCGTCCGGGTGGTCCTGATCGAGGACCACGCCCTCTTCGCCGAGTCGCTCGAGCTGGCCCTGACCCTCGAGGGCTACGACGTGCGCCGGGCGGTGCTGCCCGAGGATGGGGGCTCGACTGCGGCGATGATCGCGGGCCTGGTGCGGATGCGGCCACGCATCGTGCTCCTCGACCTCAACCTCGGGCCGTGCGGTGACGGCGTCCGGATGATCGCACCGCTCGTGTCGGCCGGCGTCCAGGTCGTGGTGGTGACGGCCTCGGTCGACCCACCGCGGTGGGGTGACTGCCTGCGACAGGGCGCCCGGAAGGTGCTTCCGAAGACCCGTCCGCTCAACGAGATCCTCGCGACCGTACGCCGGATCAACCAAGGCCTGCCGGTCATCGACCGCACCGAACGCGAGGCTCTCGTCCAGCTGTGGCACCAGCACCGCCACGAGCTCCGCGGGATCCACGAGCGGCTGCAGCTCCTCACGCCGCGGGAGGAGGTCGTCCTCGGCCACCTGATGAAGGGGCAGACGGTGCGCGAGATCGCGATCAGCAGCTTCGTCTCGGAGGCGACCGTCCGGACCCAGGTGAAGTCAATCCTGGCGAAGCTCGAAGTCTCCTCCCAGATCGCGGCGGTCGGTCTGGCGCACAACGTCGGCTGGCGACCACTCGCGGTCGCGGTCTGACGGTGCCATCGGGTCGAGCCCGGGCGCGCGTGGGTGGTCGGAGCAGGCGATCCCGAGGGCCCGCAGCAGCAGTTCGTCCACCGACGTCTCGGCCCCGGCGCACAGCAGGGCCAGCTGGCCCTGCTCCTGCGGCCCGAGCGCCGCGGCGCGGGCCAATGCCGCGGCGTGCTCCTCGCGCGCGACCTGCCACACGCTGTCCAGCTCGCCGGAGACCTGCGGCTCGGCGCCACCGCGGCCCGTGATCAGGTGGTTCACCGTGGCCGTCAGGGCGGCGACGGAGGTGCGGTCGTCGACGACGACCGCCGCGCCGACCAGCAGCGCGGCGCCCCACCACGGTCCACGCGGAGCCGAGGTGACCACGACCCACGGCACCGAGATGCGCGCCAGGCGGCCGATCGCGACGAGGTCGGACGGGGTCTCCAACGACGAGATCAGGACACCGGCTTCCAGCTCCCGCTCCGCCCGGCACTCGTAGGCGGTGACGTCTCGGGGCCCGCCCAGGGGGAGGACCATCGTGAGCGCGTCCAAGCCGTGGAGGCGCAGGGCGTTGCCGACCGCCTCGACCACGAGGGTCTGATCGCCCGCGACGACGGTGCGCAGGGCCGGCGCCTCCGCCCTCCTCACTGCACCTCCAGATGCCCCAGAATTGGTGATGCCAGGTGCTGGCCCAGCCCCCAGAGTTGGACGTGGGTTCCACTAGGTTCGGAGCCTCTCACCAGCCGTGGCCAGCACGTTCCGAGTTGGAGCCCGCGGTGCGTCGGCCCCGCGTTGTCCCCCCGGAGCGGGGCCCGGCCCGCCGATGCGCTCGTGCGGTTCCCCATGCCGTGCACCGGGCGGGCGGCTGCGGTTGGTGCGGTGTACGGAGTCGTGACGTCCCGAGGTGGTCGAGTCCGCATGGCGGGCCTCATTTCCCAGCTGAATGGATCCGAAATAGGTTCAACGAAGGGCGTCGAGCTGCAGTCACGGCCGGCGGGATGTGATCGCAGTCATTCCCTGACCTCTGCGCTGGATGATGGCGCACGTATCGAGCGATTTCCGGTGCCATCATGGTAGTACCCGAGCCCGTGCGGCGTGCGCAGCAGGGTGCGGCCCGACTCGCCATTCTCGACGACCATCTGCTCTTCGCCGAGTCACTCGAGCTCGCGTTCACGTTGGAGGGCTACGACGTACGCCGCATCGCCGTGCCGGAGTCAGGCGGATCGCTGAGCGCCATCGGCACGGCCATCACGCGGCAGCGCCCGCAGATCGTGCTCCTCGACCTCGACCTCGGCCGATGGGGCAGCGGCGTGCAGCTCATCTCTCGGTTGAGCGACGCAGGGATCTCGGTCGTGGTGGTCACCGGGACCTTGGACGAGGGCGTCCTGGGACAGTGCCTGTTCCTGGGTGCCCACGCGGTGCTGCTGAAGTCGCAGTCGCTGCAGGAGATGCTGTCCGTCGTCGGGAGGGTCCGCCTGGGGCTCGAGGCGACACCCCCGGGCGAGCGCGCCGCTGCGATCCGGCAGTGGCAGACCCGGCGGGTCGAGCTGGAGGTCCTCCACCGCCGGCTCGCGCGGCTGACCCGGCGCGAGGGCGAGGTGCTCGACCTGGTGTTCCGGGGGCAGACCGTCCACGAGATAGCCGCTTCCGGCGGGGTCTCCGAAGCGACCGTCCGCACCCAGGTGAAGTCGATCCTCGCCAAGCTCGAAGTCACCTCCCAGATCGCCGCGATCGGCATCGTCCACCACACCGGGTGGCGCCCGCCGTCGAGTTGAGCCTCAGTCAGGGTCCCCTCCGGATGCGGCGGCCAACTCCGACTCGGAGCGCAGGATGCAGAACTCGTTGCCCTCCGGGTCGGCGAGGGTGACCCAGCCGGAGCCCGGGCCGTCGATGCCGCGGTGGTCGGTGACGACCGACGCGCCGTGCGCGAGGAGCGTCTCGAGCTCCTCGTCGCGGGTCGCCGCCCGGGGCCGGAGGTCGAGGTGCAGCCGGTTCTTGACGACCTTCTCGTCCGGCACCTCGACGAACAGCAGCTGGTGGCCGGTCTCGGGGTCGCGGATCATGCACTCCTCGTGACCGGGCAGGTTGGGGTCGCCCTCGATGTCGACGTACCCGAGCACGGGCTTCCACCATTCCGACAGGGCGTAGGCGTCGTGGGCGTCGATGGTCGTGTGCGAGATGAAGGCGGTCATGGGCCCACCCTGGGGCGGGCCCATGACAGGACACAACCCGTCAAGTACGCCGCCGGGAGCGGCGCGGCAGGAACGGCGGCACGAGCACGGTCAGCGCCAGCGCCACCGCCGCCACCCAGGCCGCGGCCTTGGCCTGGCCGGTGCGACCCCCGGCCAGCGTGATCGGCGTCGCGGACGCGCCGGCGACCGCGCCGGTCGCCGGGTCGACGGCGCCCGACGTACCGCCCGTCACCGGATCGACCGCGCCTGGTGCGTCGCCGGCGTCGCAGTCGCTGATGGACGGCGAGCTGACCGCACCCGGGATCCGCTTCACCTGCTTGAAGCCCGCGAGCACGAGGTTCTCCGGCGTC
>JAOPXG010000071.1 GCA_025965275.1 Nocardioides sp. | reverse complement strand
CGATGTCGATGCCGTCGGGGATCTCGGTGACGTAGGGCATCAGGAAGTCCATGAACGACGCGTTGAGCAGCTGCCCGGACTCGTCGTACGCCATCCGCTCGTAGAGCGCTCCCCCGACGCCCTGCGCGACGCCGCCGTGGATCTGGCCCTCGACGATCATCGGGTTGATCAGGTGGCCGCAGTCGTGGACGACGGCATATTTCAAGATCCGGATCTCGGCCGTCTCGGGGTCGGTCTCGACGATCACGGCGTGCATGCCGGAGGCGAATGTCGCGCGCTCGGGCGAGTAGAAGTCGCGGCCCTCGAGACCGGGCTCCTCGTCCTCGGGCACCGGAGGCTTGCCCGGGTCGCCGACGGAGAACTGGGTGGCCGCCTTGGAGGCCTCGTCGAAGGCGTAGCGCAGCGGGTTGGAGAGCACCGAGACCGTGCCGAGGTCGATGGACGTGCCGGGCGAGCCCTTGACCGACACGACGCCGTCGACGATCTGCAGGTCGGACGGGTCGGCCTCGAGCGCGTCGGCCGCGATCT
Organism: Nocardioides sp.; assembly: GCA_025965275.1. Taxonomy (GTDB): domain Bacteria; phylum Actinomycetota; class Actinomycetes; order Propionibacteriales; family Nocardioidaceae; genus Nocardioides. Next base: position 7,160 of record JAOPXG010000071.1, on the reverse strand, counting down.
TGAGCGCCTTCTCCTTGGCCCGCTTGGCGGCCAGGTGGATCGCCGAGCCGCTCATCACCGCCGCCCGGGACGCGAACGTGCCCACGGCGTACGGCATCCGCCGGGTGTCGCCGGTGACGACCTCGACGTCCTCGAACTTCACGCCGAGCTCGTCGGCGACCAGCTGCGCGAAGACCGTCGCGTGGCCCTGGCCCTGGGTGGTCAGGCCGGTCGCGACCTTGACCTTGCCGGAGGTCTCGATGTGCACGTGCGCGCCCTCGTAGGGGCCCACGCCGGTGCCCTCGACGTAGCAGGCCAGGCCGATGCCGACCCGCCGTCCCTGGGACGCCATCTCGGCCTGGAACGCCGGGAACTCGTCCCAGCCGACCAGCTCCTTGATCTTCACCAGCGACGCCGGGTAGTCGCCCGAGTCGTACTCGAGCTCGCGGCCGTCCTGGAAGATCAGCCCCTGGTCGTAGGGGAACTCGTCGGGCTGGATGAAGTTCACGGCGCGGACGTCGGCGCGGTCCTTGCCGAGGTACTTCGCGATCGCGTCCATGGTCCGCTCCATCGCGTAGCAGCCCTGGGGGCGGCCGGCGCCGCGGTAGGGCGTCACCATCACGGTGTTGGTGTAGAGCGACTCGAAGACGACGCGGTAGTTCTGCGGCTTGTAGGGCCCGAGCAGCTGGGTGGAGGTGATGATCGGGACGATCAGGCCGTACGGCGTGAACGCGCCGTGGTCGTGCCAGAACTCCACGTCGAGGCCCAGCAGGCGACCGTCGTCGTCGAAGCCGACCTCGATGTGCTGCACCTGGCCGCGCTCGTGCGCGGCCGAGATGAAGTGCTCGCGACGGTCCTCGGTGAACTTCACCGTCTTGCCGAGCGCGCGGGCCGCCATCGGCACCAGCAGCTCCTCGGGCCAGGGGTGGTTGATCTTCACGCCGAAGCCGCCGCCGACGTCGGGCGTGATCACGTCGACCTGGCCGAGGTCGAGGCCGAGCTTGACCGCGACCGCGGCGCGGACGCCGGTCGAGCTCTGGGTCGAGGTCCACATCTGCAGCCGGTTGAGGTCCGGTTCCCAGCGGGCAACGGTGCCGCGACCCTCCATCGGCATGCAGGCGCTGCGCTCGATGGTCAGGTCGAGGACGAGGGTGTGCGGGGCCGCGGCGATGGCCGCGGGGGCGTCGCCGACGTTCTGCTCCAGCCGGGCGCCGATGTTGCCGGGCACGTCGTCGTGGACGAGGGCCGTCGCGGCCCGAGCGGCGTCGACGCCGACCACCGGCGGCAGGAGCTCGAAGTCGACCCGGATCCGGCCGACGGCGTCCTCGGCGATGTAGCGATCGTCGGCGACCACGAAGGCGATCGCCTCGCCGACGTAGTTGACCTCGTCCTTGGCCAGCGCGTACTGCGTGCGGCCGTGGGTCAGTGCCGGGTGCGGGATGAGCAGCGGCAGCGGATCCGCCATGGGCCCCGTCAGGTCCTCGTGGGTCCAGACCGCGTGCACGCCCTCGACGTCGAGCACCGCGTCGACGTCGATGGCGAGGATCCGGGCGTGGGCGTGCGGCGAGCGCAGGACGGCCGCGTGCAGCATGGTGGCGTCGTTCTCGACGTTGACGTCGTCGACGTAGCGCCCCAGCCCGCGTAGGAAGCGCTGGTCCTCGACCCGCTGGACCTTCTGGCCCATCAGCTTGGTGGTCATCCGCCGGCGCCGATCTCTGCGGCCCGCTCGACGGCCTTGACGATGTTCTGGTAGCCGGTGCACCGGCAGAGGTTGCCGGCGATCATGTCGCGGGCCTCCTCGTGCGTGGGTGTGGGGTTCTCCCGCAGCCCGGCCGTGATCGTCGTCAGGAAGCCGGGCGTGCAGAAGCCGCACTGGAGGCCGTGGCACTCGACGAACGCCTGCTGCACGGCGCCCAGCGAGCCGTCCGGGTTGGCCAGTCCTTCGACCGTGGTGATCTCGTGGTCCACCGCTGAGACCGCGACCATCAGGCAGGACCGCATCGGGCTGCCGTCGACGAGGATCGTGCAGGCACCGCAGACGCCGTGCTCGCAGCCGACGTGGGTGCCGGTGAGGCCGAGGTCGTGGCGCAGCGCGTCCGACAGCAGCCGGCGCGCGGGCACCCGGATCTCGTACGCCGAGCCGTTCACCGTGAGGCGTACGTCGTGGAGCTCCTCGGTCATGCCCTGCCCTCCGCATGGTCGTAGGCCGATCGAACCACCCGGGTGGTGAGCACCCGGACCAGCTGGGCGCGGTAGTCCGCGGTGGCGTGGATGTCGCCGGCGGGCTCGAGGTGCTCGAGCGCGGCCTCGCCCATCTCGTCGAGGGGCACTCCGCTCAGGTCGACGACCGTCGGGACATCGCTCACCGAGAGGTAGCCGACCTTGACCGAGTCTCCGTCGACCAGGGCCGCGGCCCCGACCAGCGCGTAGTCGCCGTGCCGACGGGCGATCTCCTCGAAGGCGACGCCGGCGCCGTCGGCCAGCGCCGGGAAGAACGCCGACACCGCGATCTCGTCGTGGTGGACCGAGGACTCCAACGGGCCGACGAAGAGCTCGCCGGCGGGGATCGTGCGTCGCCCGGCCGGACCCTCGACGTCGAGAGAGCCGCCGAGCAGCGTCAGGACGACCGGCATCTCCGCGGCCGCGTCGGCGTGCACGAGCGAGCCGACCGTGGTGCCGCGATTGCGGATCGTGGCGTGCGCGACGTTGGCCAGGGCCAGCGACACGAGCGGCTGGACCCGTCGTACGTCGGGAGAGGCGAGGACGGCGGCGTGCCGGGCGAGCGCACCCACCCGGACGCCGCCCTCCTCGACATTGATCGTGTCCAGGCCCGGGAGCCCGTTGATGTCGACGAGCATCGCGGGAGCCGCGAGCCGCATCGACAGCAACGGGACCAGGCTCTGGCCACCGGCCAGCACCTTCGCGTTCGGCTCACCGGCCAGGGCTGCGACCGCCTCGGCGAGCGTCCCTGGCCGGCGATAGTCGAACGGTGCTGGCTTCACAGGACCTTGGTCACCTCTCCTGATGTCCGATCGCTACGGGCGCCCCGGGTGTTCACCAGGTGGAAGTAGACGATCACCAGGATCGTGCCGAGGGCGATGCCGCTGAGCGAGAAGTCGTTGGTGATCTTCAGCGTGACGCCGCCGACGCCGGCAATGATGCCGGCGGCCAGGCCGACCATGTTCACCGGGTTGCCGAAGTCGACACGGTTCTCGACCCAGATCTTGGCGCCGACCAGACCGATCATGCCGTACAGCACGACCGTGATCCCGCCGAGCACGCCGCCGGGTGTCGCGCTGACGATGGCCCCGAACTTCGGGCACAGGCCGAGCAGAACCGCCACGGCGGCGGCCACGTAGTAGGCGGCCGTGGAGTAGACCCGGGTGGCACCCATGACGCCGATGTTCTCGGCGTACGTCGTGGTCGGCGAGCCACCGAAGAGGCTGGCCAGCGCGGTCGCGGCGCCGTCGGCACCGATCGCCCGGCCCATGTAGGGGTCGAGGTTCTCGCCGGTCATCTCGGCGACGGCCTTCACGTGTCCGGTGTTCTCCGCGATCAGCGCGATCACACCGGGCAGGACGAGCAGGATGAAGGTCAGCGAGAAGCTCGGACCGTGCACGACGTCGACGCCGTCGGCCAGCTTGCCGCTCGGGAAGCCCACCCAGTCGGCGGCCTTCACGCCCGCCCACGTGACGCGGTCGTGGTCGAAGGGCTGCGCGACCCCGTTCGCGTCCACGTTCTGACCGGGGAGCACCGAGTTGATCATCCCGAAGACGCCATCGAACAGCCACGAGATCAGGTAGCCGAAGATCAGCGCGAGGAACACCGCGATCCGGGACCAGAAGCCGGGGAACAGGCAGGCGGCGATCACCATGAAGGTGGCCGTCAGGAGCGCGACCCACTGGTCCTGGGGCCAGTAGATCGTGGCGACGACCGGTGCCAGGTTGAAGCCGATGAGCATGACGACGGCACCGGTGACGGCAGGCGGCAGGACCTTGTTGATCATCCCGGCGCCCGAGAAGTGCACCAGCACACCGACGGCCAGCAAGACGAGACCCGAGACGAGGATCGCGCCGGTCACGTCGGAGGAGTCGCCACCCTGGGCGCGGATCGCGGCGACACCGGCGACGAACGAGGCGCTCGTGCCGAGGTAGCTCGGGACCTTGTTGTTGCAGACCAGCAGGAACAGGACCGTGCAGATACCGCTGAACAGGATCGCAAGGTTGGGATCGAGCCCCATCACGATCGGGAACACGAACGTGGCGCCGAACATCGCCACCACGTGCTGTGCGCCCAGACCGACGGTCTTGCCCCACGCGAGTCGCTGGTTCGGCGCTACGGCCTCACCGGGTTGGGGATCGACCACTTCCCACTTGAACATCGACATGACAGCACCCTTTCGCTGTGGACAGGCCCGAGTTCCGTCACAAACTAGTGATCCACATGACACACCCACGACGGCGACAAATGCCGAAGGAACGCCGTATCGGCTGGCACCTGTTGTGTGCGCGGCGCAGCCGCCCGGAACCGTCTAGGTCGCGATCTCGAGCACTCTGAGCGCCACGGCGACGTCGAGGCGCAGGTGCGGGTCGGTGGACAGCGAGCCGAGCAGCCGCTCGAGCTTGGCGACCCGGTAGCGCATCGTGTTGTAGTGGAAGAACTGCAGGCGCGCGGCCTCGGCGACGTTGAAGTTCGTGTCAAGCAGGACCTGCAGGGTCTCGCGCAAGTCGGCGGCCTCGGGCGTGGCCTCCGCGAGCGGGCCGAGGACGTCAGCGACGAACGACCGCAGCTCTCCCCCGTCCGGACCGCTGTCGGGGATCAGCGCGATCAGCCGGTGCAGGCCGAGCTGGTCGAAGAACGTCGTCGACCCGGCACCGTGCACCCGGCGCCCGACCTCGACCGCACGGCGGGCCTGGGCGTACGCCGCGGGCAGCTCGTCGAGCGAGCGCGCGACCCGGCTGACGCCCACCGAGAACTGCCGGCGGCCACCGCCCTTGTCGCCGGCGACCGCGGTGACGGCACGCCGGACGACCCCGTGGCCGGCGACCGGTTCGGAGTCGCCCTCGGCCAGCGGCAGCAGGGTGACGACCTCGGAGGAGAAGTCCACGCTCGGGATGCCGGCCTGGAGAGTCGTGCTCACCTGGCGCCAGGCCGCGGAGAACCGCTCCTGCCACTGGCGCCGCTGGAGGCTGGAGGACGGCTCCTCGCCGACGACCGGGTCCAGCTCGGCGGCCACGACGACGACCGGGCGGCGCAGGTCCCAGCCGAAGGTGTCGGCGTGCTCGGCGACGTACGCCGGGTCCTGGGCCAAGCCACCGCGGCGCAGCAGCAGGTCGCGCAGGAAGTCGCCCTGGTACTTGTTCTCGACCGCGGTCACGGCCTCCTCGCGGGTGATCAGCAGGGCCGCGACCGCCGCGGCCCGCTCGAGGGCGTGCACGTCGTCGGAGGTCAGCGGCTCGGCGGGACGCAGGCAGACCAGCCGGGCCAGGTCGGCGCCGCCGGCCGCCACCCGCAGCGTGCGCGCCTCGCCGCCGTCGACGGCCACGCCGTCCGTGCCCATCCGCTCGACCCGCAGCCGACCGGTCGGGTCGACCAGGTGGTGGTCGGCGAGGGCGGCGCGCAGGTCGTCGGGCAGCGCGGAGGCGCGCTCGCGGCCGTCGGTGGAGGTGAACGCGACGCCGACGCCGAGCACCCGCGCGACCTCGGCCGCGATCCCGTCGAGGTTGCCGCCCTCGAGGACGATCTGGGTCAGGCCCGTGTGCAGCGCGTCGATCCGCGCCAGCGCCGCACTGGCGAGCTCTTCCCGGTCACCGCTTATCAAGACTTGCACTCCCTTGACCCCTGCGTTGGCACAACCTCACATCGGCAAACCGTAATCGGCCCCGATAGCGTCGGGTAGGTGATCCCCGTCAGCGCGCCCCCGCGAGTGCGGGCGCACCTGCGCGACACCCCGGACGGGCCGGCGCCGGTCCTCCATCGTGGACGTCACGCCGTGTACGTCGAGGTCGCGGGCCGATGCGTCGGCGTCGTCGGCTCGGACGCCACCGCCGTACCGTGCGCGCTTCGGTTGGCAAGTGCCGATCTCGGCCAGGTCCGCGGTGATCGGGCGTACCTTCGAGGTGGGCTCCTCCACCTCGACGACACCCCGCTCGGGATCGGCAGGATCGTGGACGTGAGCGTCCCACCCCTCCGGAACACGGCGGGCTCGGTCACCGCACAGGCCATCCCCTCGGCCTCGGTGATCGAGTTCGTCGGTCCCGTCCCCGCACTCCTCGGTCCCGACGACGTCGCCCGGGTCGTCGGCCGCGGCGACGGCCTCACCCCGCTCGGCGACGACGTCGTCTGCGGCTGGCTCGCCGTGCACCGCGCCGCCGGGGTCGCCACCCCCGAGGTCGACGCCGCAGTCCGTGCCTGCCTGGGCCGCACCACGCTCCTGTCGGCGGCACTGCTCGACTGCGCGATCCACGGCGAGGTGATCCCGGAGTTCGCGGCGTACGTCGCGTCCCTCGGCACCGCCGCCGAGCCCGACCGCGCCGCCGTCCTGGCCGCCGTCGGCCACACCTCCGGCAGCGGGATGCTGTACGGCGCCCGCCTCGCCCTCCACGCTCTCCAAGGAGTCGCCGCATGACGACCAACCACGTCGAGCTCCGGCCGGGCGCCTACGCCGACTCGGTCACCCTGCTCCAGGTCAGTCGGGCGGTGCAGGGCAACGACGGCGTCCTCGCGGCCCAGGTCGCGATGGCGACCGCGCTCAACATCGAGGTCCTCGCCGAGATGGGCTTCGAGGTGCCCGCCGAGGCCGGCGCGAACGACATGGTGGTCGCCCTGCGCCTCGAGGACGCCGACGCACTGACCACTGCCCTGGCCGGGGTCGACCAGGCGCTGCGCGACGCCAACCGCCGTGCCGACGGACCGGCCGAGGTCGCCCCGCCGCGCACCACCGCGAGCGCCTTCCGCCGGGCGCCCGAGGGGCTCGCCCTGGTCTCGGTGCCGGGCGCGAACGCGCTGGTGGAGGCGATGGACGCCCTCGACGCGGGCCACGACGTGATGATCTTCAGCGACAACGTCCCGCTCGACCAGGAGCTCGCCCTCAAGCGCACCGCGGCCGACCGCGGGCTGCTGGTGATGGGCCCCGACTGCGGTACCGCGGTGGTCGGCGGGCTCGGCCTCGGCTTCGCCAA
>JAOPXG010000058.1 GCA_025965275.1 Nocardioides sp. | reverse complement strand
TGGAGTCATACGTCGAGACGCAGACGCGCACCGTTGACTTCTCGAACGGTGCGCTACCAGGGCTTGCCATGGTTGCCGACGAGGCAACCGCGCTGAGTGAGGATGACTACCACAGACTCATCGCCGGCCACGGCTACATGCCTCGCGGAATGGCCGAGCTGCGGCGGCTCATCGCCGACCACCTCACCCAACGAGGGATGGAGACCCAAGAACGGAACATCCTCCTCACGAGCGGGTCTCAGCAGGCACTGCACCTCATCTCGGAGTGCTACCTCAACGCAGGGGATTCGGTGCTTGTCGAGGACCCGACCTACCGCGGCGCGCTGGACGCCTTCCGATCGGCCGGCGCCCGCCTCCACGGTGTGCCCTGCGAGGACGACGGCTTCAGCACCGAAGCCATGGACGACTCTCTGAGGCTGCACAAGCCACGTCTCGTCTACGTCTTGTCAGCCGTCAACAATCCGACGGGGAGATCGACGAGCGCGGAGAAGCGCTCGATGCTCGCCCATCGCGCACGGGACTCGAACGTCCTGGTACTGGACGACCAGTCGACAGCGTCGACCGCGCTCGCCGAGGTCCCGCCGGCACCCGTCGGGAGTTTTGCGCCGTCGGACCGCGTGATCACCGTTGGGTCGTTGAGCAAGGATTTCTGGGGTGGCCTCCGCATAGGCTGGATCAACGCCGCTGAGCGAGACATCGACAATCTGGCGCGGGTCAAGGCCCGTCTGGACTACGGAACTTCCCCGCTTTGCAAGCTCATTGCCGCCAGGCTCTTCCCGCGCCTGGAAGAGGCGCGACGGCAACGGCGTGAGCAGCTGTCGCGGCGGCTGGACGACATGGGGCGACTCCTCGCAGACCGCCTCCCTGAATGGTCATGGACCAGGCCGAAAGGTGGTACGTCGATCTGGGTCACCCTCCCACGCGGGTCGGGCAGTGACTTCGCCCAAATCGCGTTTCGCCACGGGGTGTCAGTCTTGCCGGGGTCGGTCTTCTCTGCTCATGGTCATTTCGAGGATCACGTCCGGCTGACCTTCAACTACGAGGCCGCCGGCCTCAACGTCGGTGTCTCGCGCCTGGCCGGAGCTTGGCTCGAGTTCGACCGGATGCTGTCGACCGGTCGACTCGACAACTCGTTCCTGTAGTGGCGCCACGGCTCCGTGCGGGATGTGGGGCCTGACCATGGTTCTTGGACACGCTGGATCCAGCATGTGCTGGGTAAGCGAGTGCCCCACCGTTGTCAGGCGGCGCCGGGCAGGGTCGCGGCGATGGCGCCGACCAGCCCGGCGTGAGCGTCGCTGGTGACGCGCTTGACCCCGGCCAGGCCGGGCGGTCAGGTCGCGGATGAAGCCCAGCCGCCGGCGCCGTTCTGACTGGTGGTGACCTGGACGCCGAGGATCGCGCGGTGCCCGTCGAGTTCCTGGGCCATCTCGCCGACCAGGGGCTTCGTGAGGGACGTGATGCCCAGGGACTGCAAGAGCTTGTGCATCCGTCGGGTCGAGACACCGAGCAGATAGCCGGCCGCCACCACGCCGGTCGGCGCCCGCTCGGCGCGCTTGCGGCGCTCAAGGAGCCACTCGGGGAAGTAGGACCACTGACGGAGTTTGGGATCACCACGTCCAAGGTGCCGGTGCGGGTGTCGAAGTCGTGATGGCGGTGGCAGTTGCGTCGTTTGACCCGGTCCGGGGTGGCTGTGCCGTAATCGGCCGCAGACCGCGCCGCCTCGGCCGAGAGCAGCGTGTTGATGAAGATGTTCTTCTTCGAGTCGGTGGTGAGAGATCACTCGCGGATCACGCGGGGGCCGTTGCGCCGGGATCCGGATCGAGCCGCCGCCGGCTGCTTCTACAGCCACACGCTCACCGGAGTGGTACAGCACTCTGCTGGACGTCACTCCCCACGAGACGTCGGGTCCCTTGTCGTTTTCGGGGTGGTTTCGAGGCTCAGGCGTAGGGCGCCTTCGCCCTCAACCACCGGGGACGGTCAGCCGGGTGTGGGCAGGATCCAGGCGGGGGCGAAGGGCTTGACCGAGAACGACGCGCCCTCGGTGAAGAAGATCCGCACCAGCTGGACGTCGAGCGTGTCGAGGCGGTCGTGCTCGACCCGGGCGACGAGCCCGTGCTTCCACTCCCCGAGGCCGAGCACGTAGGCCCAGATGAACACCAGGTCGCCGTCGTGCACGTCGACGGCCTGGCAGCGGCCGAAGGTGCGGGTGTCGGTGAGCCCGGCGGCCTCCAACCGGTTCTGCGCGGCGTCGGCGATCCGGCGCCAGTGGTGGACGCGCGCCACACACCAGACGGTCATCGCGGCCACCAACCCGAGACCGGCGAGGCACACGACAGCGCTCGCTTCGTACTCCATCCCAGTCACCCCCGACGGCACCCCCACCGCCCCTCGCGCCGACCGTACGTCGTGGATCGTCCTGGTGGAAGCCTTTCGGCCTGATCACCCGAAAGGGTAGGCCCGGCCGGCGCGGCGTCGACCCACGCCGTCGGACGACGACGCCACGCTGCTCGCCGGTCGGCTTGAATGAACGAATGCTGACGAACTGGGCGGGCAACCACACGTACGGCGCACCCCGCGTGCACCACCCCGCGACGGTCGAGCAGCTGCAGGAGGTCGTCGCCGGTGCCGGGCGGGTGCGCGCCCTCGGCTCCCGACACTCCTTCACCGACGTCGCCGACACCGACGGCGACCTGGTCTCGACCCTCGACCTCCCCGGCGACGTCGAGGTCGACGCCGACCGGCGCGAGGTGCGGGTCGGCGGCGGGGTCCTCTACGGCCGGCTGGCCGAGGAGCTCCAGCGGCAGGGCTGGGCGCTGGCCACGATGGCGTCGCTGCCGCACATCTCGGTCGCGGGCGCCGTCGCGACCGGGACCCACGGCTCGGGGGACCGCACCGGCTCGCTGGCGGCGGCGGTCGCCGGCATCGAGTACGTCGGTGCCGACGGCGCCCTGCGCAGCACCGCGCGGGGCGAGCCGGACTTCGACGGCCAGGTCGTCGCCGTCGGCGCGCTCGGCATCGCCACCCACGTGACGCTCGACGTCGAGCCGTCGTACGACGTCCGCCAGGATCTCTGGACCGGACTGCCCTGGGACGTCGCGCTCGAGCACTTCGACGCGCTGACCTCGAGCGCCTACAGCGTCAGCCTCTTCACCGACTGGACCGGCGACCGGATCGGCCAGGTCTGGCTGAAGAGCCGCGACGCCGAGCCGCGCCCCGAGCTGTGGGGAGCGGTCGCCGCGGCCGGGACGCTGCACATGCTGGCCGGCGCGGACGTCGAGGCGGTGACCCGCCAGGGCGGGGTGGCCGGGCCGTGGAACCGGCGGCTGCCGCACTTCCGGATCGAGTTCACACCGAGCCGCGGCGAGGAGCTGCAGAGCGAGTACCTCGTGCCGCGCTCCGAGGTCGCGACGGCGATCGAGCGGGTCCGCGCGCTGGCGCCGACGTTCGGACACCTGCTGCAGGTCACCGAGATCCGCACCATCACCGCGGACCGGCTCTGGCTCAGCGGGGCGTACGGCGCGGACGCGGTCGGCCTGCACTTCACCTGGGTGCGCGACGTCGAAGGGGTGTACGCCGTGCTGCCGGCGATCGAGGACGCGCTGCTGCCGCTCGGCGCCCGGCCCCACTGGGGCAAGGCGTTCGTCGCGGACGCCGACCGGCTGCGTCCGGCGTACCCGCGCTTCGACGACTTCCGCGCGCTCGCCGACCGGCTCGATCCGGACCACAAGTTCCGCAACGCCTGGCTGGCCCGTCACCTCGACCTGGCCTGAGCCCGGCGTCTGCTAGACAGCTGGCGTGACAGCAGGCGGCGCCGGCGACCTCGACGAGATGGTGCTCGTCCCCGGTGGGACGACGGTGATCGGCAACGACCACTACTACCCGGAGGAGCGGCCGCTCCGGGAGATCGCGGTCGGCGACGTCTGGTTCGACCGGCACCCGGTCACCAACGCCGAGTTCGCCCGCTTCGTCGACGCGACCGGCCACAGCACCGTGCCGGAGCAGGAGCTCGACCCGGCGGACTTCCCGGGCGCCGACCCGGCGCTGCTCGTCCCCGGCTCGCAGGTCTTCACCCTGACCGCCGGCCCGGTGCACCTCGGCGACTGGACGCAGTGGTGGCGCTGGCAGCCCGGCGCCCAGTGGCGCATGCCCGACGGCCCGGGCAGCTCGTGGGAGGAGAGCACCGACCACCCGGTGGTGCACGTCGGCTGGGAGGACGCCACGGCGTACGCCCGCTGGGTCGGCAAGGACCTCGCCACCGAGGATGAGTGGGAGCACGCCGCGCGCGGTGGCCTGGTCGGCCGCGACTTCGCGTGGGGCGACGAGCTCTCCCCGGGTGGCGGCGTGCTCGCCAACACCTTCCGCGGCCCGTTCCCGTGGCGCAGCGAGGACCCGTTCGGCCACGACAAGACCTCGCCGGTCGGCACCTACCCCGCCAACGGCTACGGCCTGCACGACATGATCGGCAACGTCTGGGAGTGGACCAAGAGCCGCTGGACCCCCTCCCACGCGGGCCCGGCCGCCGTCGTCGAGATCGCGGCGTCCCCGTGCTGCGGTGGCTTCGTGCGGCTGCAGGAGACCGACCGGATGGTCACGAAGGGCGGGTCACACCTGTGCTCGCCGGACTACTGCCAGCGCTACCGTCCCGCCGCCCGGCAGGGCCAGGGGGTCAGGGACACGACGTCTCACGTCGGGTTCCGGTGCGTACGCCGGGCCTGACGGTGCCGTTGCGGTAGCGAACCGTCCGGCACCGCGGCGCGGTGCGCCTCGGCCCGGACCTCGGCGCGGGTCCGGAGCCGGGAGGTGACGGTCGACGCCGCGGTCGCGATGATCACCACGTTGAAGACCATCTGCACCAGCACCAGCACCCGGGCGGCCTGGCCGGCGGCGTGGATGTCGCCGTACCCGATGGTGAGCAGCGTGGTCATCGTGAAGTAGAGAGCGTCCACCCGGGTGTCGAGGCCGGGCAGCTGGGCCGGGGTCCGCTCGGCCATCACGTAGAAGCCCAGCGCGAACCCGAGCACGGAGACCATCAGCGCCAGCACCAGGCCGTCGACGCGGCGGTCGGCGTCCACCATCTGGTGACGCACCTCGGACAGCACGGCGACCGCGAGGAGGGCGAGCGCAGCCAGGCTGACGAGCAGCTGGACGACGTAGCTCGCCTCGATCTCGAACGGCACCGGGACCGTGAAGTAGAGGACCAGCACCACGACCAGGGTCGCGGTCATCCGCAACCAGCGCCTCCAGCCGGTCATCGCGGTCTCCTTCGACGGTTCCACCCGCATGGGGTGATCGATCGCGTGCAGGCGACACCCATGCTGGGCTCATCCTGCCGGATCGGGCGGCGACTGCACGGGAGGCGGAGCACACCGATGGACCTCGCCGCGACCATGGTCGCCTCCCGCTGGTCGGCCGGGTCGTCTCCGAGGATCCGACCGTGCTCCGGATCGTCAGGAAGGTCCTGGAGCTCCTGGAGCCGGGCCGGGACCGGCTTCGACGGCGTCCGGAGGACGAGCCAGCAGCTCGGGGACGAGCAGCACGACCGCGGCGACCACGAGCAGGACCAGCGCGAAGGTCCCCGTCGGGTGGTCGCGCATGACGTAGAGCACCAGGGCCAGGCCCAGGACGCCGACTCGGATCGGTGTCTTGTAGGTCCACAAGGCGATGCCGAAGCGGCCGGTGTCGAGGCCCACGTGCTCCCCACCGGAGCGCGCCGCGCCGATCGCGCGCGAGGTGCCGCGACGGAGCGCGACGGGCGCGCCCTCCGGACCGGTCAGCCAGGCGACGAAGGCGACCGCCAGGGCGACGACGAGCGTCGCACGCAGGCTGATCCGGATGAAGTAGACGAGCTGGTCGTAGATCGCGGCGGCGGCGTCCGCCGGGAGCCGGTCGGTCGGGACCGCGTTGAGGTAGACCTCGCGACCGACGTTCATGCCGGCGCCGAGCACGAGCATCGAGAGTGCCAGCGCCAGGGCCCCGGCCACCAGCGTGCGGCGGCGGGAGCGCCCGACGGCGACGGCACCGGCGAGGCACAGCAGCGCGAGGATCGGCAGCCAGGTGTTGACCGCGTCGAGCAGCCGGAACGCCGACTGGGCCTTGGTGATGTCGTCGGACTGGAAGATCGGGAACTGCGCCGGCACCGGCGCCAGCCGCTCGGCGAGGGTGAAGCCGCGCTCGACCAGGCGCTGCTTGACGGCGTCGATCACGGTCGCGAGGTTGACGCTGACGGCGTTGTCGCTGATCTGGACCGTGTCGGTGTCCTTGCCGGTCAGGACCGCCACCATCTGGGTGTGGGCCTCCCGGTTGGCGGTCTCCCATGCCTGCTCGAACTGGTCGGACTCCACCAGGGTGGTGACCTGCTCCTCGACGAAGCCCTCGATCGCGTCGGACAGCGGGCTCGCCAGCGCCTTCAGGCTCTGCGCCGCGAGGGGTGGGAGGCCGCGGTCGGCGAGCGCGTCGACCGCGTCGCTGGTGACCGCCTGGATCCGGAGTCGCGTCACGATCTCGGTGGTGATCCGGTCGATGACGGCCTGCTGGACGGCGGGGTCACTGGCCAGCGGCGCGACGATCTCGACGTACCGGTCGGTGTCCGACACCGTGTCGTGCGCCCAGCGCGCGACGACGGCCAGCGGCGCCAGGATCGCCATGACGAGGATCAGCACGGTCGCGACGACCGGGCGCCACCACCCCCGGCGGCGGCGCGTCTCGACCGGCAGCTCCACGGTGGGCTCCGGAGCGTGCACCTGGACCCGCAGCTGCTCGACCTCGGCGCGGAGCCGCTCGACCTCGGGGTCCGGGGTCTCGCTCACCACGCGGTCGTCGTCGGCTTGGACCAGAGCCGGAACGCCGCGACCGTCGCGAGCAGCCCGGCCAGGATCAGCCAGATCCCCCCGAAGACGACCAGCACGTGCAGCGAGATGTCGGTGTAGACCAGCAGGAACCCACCGGCCAGGACGCTGATCACGCCGCTGACGATGTTCCACCCGCGCCGCGACGAGCCCGGGCTGAGGAACGCACCCAGGATGTCGATCACGCCGGCGACGACCCACCAGACGCCGAGGATCAGCCCGAGGACGACCACGGTCTGCAGCGGGTCGCGGAGCACCAGCAGGCCGACGATCAGGGCCACGCCGCCGGACAGGCCGACCAGCGCCCGGATGCCGCCGTCGAGCCCGCTCATCGAGAGGGCGCTCACGATCCGGAAGATGCCGGCGATGACGAGCTGGATCGCGATCAGCGCCGTGAAGACGGTGACGCTCGCCTCCGGCCAGACGACCAACGCGATGCCGAGGCCGAGCGTCACCAGGCCGTAGGCGAGCACCAGCCCCCAGTGCTCGGCGAGCCGGTTGATGCTGACGGGCACGACGTACGTGTAGGTCTCGCGTGCTGCGGCGCGGTCGCTCATGGCGGGTCCTCCCAGGAAGCTGAGCTGTCCAGGGAATCCTGCTTCGTCCACCGGATGGGTGCCCTCGCCTGAATCGGGTGGACTGGTCCGGCTAGAGCAGGTTCATGCTCCTCGCCGCGGCCAGGGCGGCGCTGCGCCGGTTGACCGAGAGCTTGCCGTAGAGGCTCGAGACGTGGGTCTTCACGGTGTTCTCGGACACGTAGAGGTTGGCGGCGAT
>JAOPXG010000048.1 GCA_025965275.1 Nocardioides sp. | reverse complement strand
GCACCAGTCCCGACCGGCAGCAGCCGTGGTCCGAGCTGGGCCTCAAGGCCGACGAGTACACACAGATCCGCGAGATCCTCGGCCGGCGACCGACGAGCTCGGAGCTGGCGATGTACTCGGTGATGTGGAGCGAGCACTGCTCCTACAAGTCCTCCAAGGTGCACCTCAAGCAGTTCGGCGAGAAGGTCACCGACGAGATGCGCGAGCACCTGATGGTCGGCATCGGCGAGAACGCCGGCGTCGTCGACATCGGGGACGGCTACGCCGTGACCTTCAAGATCGAGTCGCACAACCACCCGTCCTACGTCGAGCCCTACCAGGGCGCGGCGACCGGGGTCGGCGGCATCGTCCGCGACATCCTCGCGATGGGCGCCCGGCCGGTCGCCGTGATGGACCCGCTGCGCTTCGGCCCCCTCGACGCCCCCGACACCCACCGGGTGCTGCCCGGGATCGTGGCCGGCGTCGGCGGCTACGGCAACTGCCTGGGCCTGCCCAACATCGGCGGCGTCTCGGTGCTGGCCTCCGAGACGTTCGACGCGGACGGCCCGGCCAAGCGGCCGAGCGTGCAGGTCGGCGACCCCTTCATGGAGAAGCTGCTCATCGAGTGCACGCTCGAGATCTTCGCGGCCGGCCTGGTCGCCGGCATCCAGGACCTCGGGGGTGCCGGCCTCTCGTGTGCGACCTCCGAGCTCGCGTCCGCCGGCGACGGTGGCATGCACGTCGAGCTCGACCGGGTGCCGCTGCGTGACTCCACGCTCGCGCCCGAGGAGATCTTGATGAGCGAGTCGCAGGAGCGGATGATGGCGGTCGTCGAGCCCGACGACGTCGCGGCGTTCATGGCGATCTGCGCGAAGTGGGACGTCGAGGCCGTCGTGGTCGGCGAGGTGACCGACACCGGCCGCCTCCAGATCGACTGGCACGGCGAGCGCGTCGTCGACGTGCCACCGCGCTCGGTGGCCCACGACGGGCCGACGTACCACCGGCCGTTCGCGCGCCCGGACTGGCAGGACGACCTGCAGGCCGACGCCGCCGAGCGGCTGCCGCGCCCGTCGTCCGGCGACGAGCTGCGCAAGACCCTGTTGACCCTCGTCGGCTCGCCGAACCTCTGCGACAAGTCCTGGATCACCGACCAGTACGACCGCTACGTCCGCGGCAACACCGTGCTGTCGCAGCCGTCCGACAGCGGGATGATCCGCGTCGACGCCGAGACCAACCTCGGGGTCGCGGTGTCGACCGACTGCAACGGCCGCTTCGCGCTGCTCGACCCGTACGCCGGCGCGCAGCTCGCGCTCGCGGAGTCCTACCGCAACGTGGCGACCGGTGGCGCGACCCCGCTCGCGATCTCCGACTGCCTCAACTTCGGGTCGCCGGAGGACCCGGGCGTGATGTGGCAGTTCGCCGAGGCCTGCCGCGGCCTCAAGGACGCCTGCGCCGAGCTCGGCATCCCGGTCACGGGCGGCAACGTCAGCCTCTACAACCAGACCGGCGACACCCCGATCCTGCCGACGCCCGTCGTGGCCGTCCTCGGCGTGATCGAGGACGTCACCCGGCGCACGCCGTCGGCCTGGTCGGTCGGGGGCGAGCGGCTGTTCCTGCTCGGCGAGACCCGCGAGGAGCTTTCCGGCTCGGAGTGGGCGCACGTCGTGCACGGTCACCTCGGCGGCCTGCCGCCGCAGGTCGACCTGGCCGCGGAGAAGACCCTGTCCGAGCTGCTCCGCGAGGCCGTCGGCCTGATCACCTCGGCCCACGACCTCTCCGACGGTGGCCTCGCCCAGGCGCTGGTCGAGGGCGCGCTCCGCCACGACGTCGGCGCCGCGGTGACCGTGCCGGGCGACGCGTTCCTGGGGCTCTTCAGCGAGTCGACCGCGCGGGTGCTGGTGACGGTGCCCGACGGCGACGCCGAGCGACTGGTCGAGCTGGCGCAGCGGCACGGGGTCGCCATCACGCCGCTCGGCCTGACCGGCGGGGACGCGCTGGTGGTCGACGACCAGTTCGACGTCCCGCTCGCCGAGCTCCGCGAGACCTGGACCGCCACCCTGCCGGCCGTGTTCGCCTGACCGATGTCGGTTTCACCGGTGCACTGGGACCTAGAGCCCGCCCGGTGAAACCGTCACATCTGGGGTGTTGCAACGCCCAGGAAGTGACAGGACTGGCTGAGAAGTGTGAGGCCTGGGGCAATCGATCCGTGGTTTCGCCACGAACCACCGGCGTGCACCGTCGTACCCTGCTGTCGCTGCCTGCCCTCTGCGGGCTCGCCGTCCTGACCGCCTGTGCTGGAAAGAAGAAGCAGCCGATGTCGAAGGTCACGACCGGGACCCGCAGGGTCGGCTACGGCGACGACCCCGCGCAGTACGGCGAGCTGACCCTGCCGTCCGGCGACCCGCGCGGCCTCGCGATCATCGTGCACGGTGGCTTCTGGAAGCCGGAGTACGGCATCGAGTACGCCCAGCCGCTGGTGCCGAGCCTGGTCGCCGCGGGTTGGGCGGTGTGGGCGATCGAGTACCGCCGCGGCACCGGTGCCGCGGACACGCTGGCCGACGTGCGGGCGGCGATCGCGGCGGCGCCGGTCGAGTCCGAGACCGTCGTCGGGATCGGCCACTCCGCCGGTGGGCACCTCGTGACCTGGGTGGCCGCGGACGGTGGGTTCACCCACGTCGTCTCGCAGGCCGGCGTGCTGGACCTGACCGCGGCGTACGACGAGGACCTGGGCGGCGGCGCCGTCGAGGCGTTCCTCGGCCACCCGCCCGGGCCGGCC
>JAOPXG010000045.1 GCA_025965275.1 Nocardioides sp. | reverse complement strand
CGACCGACCGCTCCCACCACGACCCAGCCGGCTCGGACTGGAGACCGGCGTCGTGGGCGAGCAGCCCGCGGAGGGTCCGGTCGGCGTAGCCGACGTCGCCGAGCACGGTCGACGCCGGGTCGTCGAGCTCGATCCGGCCGTCGCGCACCAGCTGGAGCACCAGCACCGCGGTCATGGTCTTGGTGATCGACCCGATCCGGTACTGGACGTCCAGCGGGTCGTGCGCAGGCACCCCGGTCGAGCCGTACGAGCCGAACCACGCCGGCTCGCCGTCGCGGACCAGGCCCGCGACGACCGACGGCAGGTGGCCGGTCGACTGGGCGTGGGCGAGACGGGCGAGCAGGCGGCGCGCGGTGTGGTCGGAGACGTTCATCCGGGGTCCCCGCGGAAGCGTGGGCTGGAGGAGCGCGGCGGGGGAAGGCAGCGGTTTCGTGGGGTGGACTTCACTCCGCGAACGCTTCCAGCGGAGGGCAGGCGCAGACCAGGTTGCGGTCGCCGTAGGCCTGGTCGATCCGGGCGACCGGCGGCCAGTACTTGTCCGCTGCTCCGTTGGGTCCGGTGATGCCGGTCGGGAAGACCGCCAGCTCACGGGAGTAGGCGCGGTCCCACTCGCCGACCAGGGCGCGGGCCGTGTGGGGGGCGCCGCGCAGCGGCGAGTCCTCCGGGCTCCACTCTCCCGCGCCGACGCGGTCGATCTCGGCCCGGATCGCGATCATCGCGTCGATGAAGCGGTCGATCTCGGGCAGGTCCTCCGACTCGGTCGGCTCGACCATCAGCGTGCCGGCGACCGGGAACGACATCGTCGGCGCGTGGAAGCCGTAGTCGACCAGCCGCTTCGCGACGTCGTCCACGCTCACGCCGGTCTCCTTGGTCAGCCCGCGCAGGTCGAGGATGCACTCGTGGGCGACCAGCCCGCCGTGCCCGCGGTAGAGCACCGGGTAGGCCTCGCCCAGCCGGCTGGCGATGTAGTTGGCCGACAGCACCGCGACCGCCGTCGCCCGGGTCAGGCCCTCGGCACCCATCAGCCGGATGTAGGCCCACGAGATCGGCAGGATGCCCGCCGAGCCGTACGGCGCCGCGCTGATCGGTCCGATGCCGTCCCGCTTCGCCTCCTCGGGGTGCATCGCGTGCGAGGGCAGGTACGGCGCGAGGTGCGCGCGCACCGCGACCGGGCCGACGCCGGGCCCGCCGCCGCCGTGCGGGATGCAGAAGGTCTTGTGCAGGTTGAGGTGGGACACGTCGCCGCCGAACTCCCCCGGCTTCGCGTAGCCCAGCAGGGCGTTGAGGTTCGCGCCGTCGACGTAGACCTGACCGCCGTGGCCGTGCACGATCTCGCAGAGCTCGCCGATGGTGTCCTCGTAGGCGCCGTGCGTCGACGGGTAGGTCACCATGATCGCGGCCAGGTCGTCGGAGTGCGCGTCGCACTGGGCGCGCAGGTCGTCGAGGTCCACGGTGCCGTCGGCACCGGACTTCACGACCACGACCCGCATCCCCGCCATCACCGCGGAGGCCGCGTTGGTGCCGTGGGCGGACGACGGGATCAGGCAGACGTCGCGCGCGGCCTGTCCGTTGGCCCGGTGGTAGCCGCGGATCGCCAGCAGGCCGGCCAGCTCGCCCTGCGACCCGGCGTTCGGCTGGATCGACACCCGGTCGTAGCCCGTGACCTCCGCCAGCCAGCCCTCCAGCTCGGTGACGAGCCGGCGGTAGCCGAGCGCGTCCTCGGCCGGGGCGAACGGGTGGAGGTCGGCGAAGCCCGGCAGCGACACCGGCTCCATCTCCGTGGTCGCGTTGAGCTTCATCGTGCAGGAGCCCAGCGGGATCATGCCGCGGTCGAGCGCGTAGTCGCGCGCCGACAGCCGGCGCAGGTAGCGCAGCATCTGGGTCTCGCTGCGGTGGCTGCTGAACACGTCGTGCGTGAGGTACGGCGTGGTGCGGGCGAGCTCCTGCGGCAGCGCGTCGAGGGGCTCGACGGCGCTCGGGACCACGTCGAAGGCGGCGTGCACGGCCCGGAGCGTGTGGGCGCCGCTGAGCTCGGAGAACGACAGCGCCACGGTGTCGGCGTCGACCAGCCGCAGCTGCAGGCCCTCCTCGCGGGCGGCGGCGACGATCTTCTCGGCCCGGCCCGGGGTCTGGACGGTGAAGGTGTCGAAGAAGCTGGTGGTCGAGACGGTGTAGCCGGCGCCGGCCAGCGACGCGGCCGCCCGGGCGGCGAGCAGGTGGGCGTGCCGCGCGATGCCACGGAGTCCCTCGGGGCCGTGGTAGACGGCGTACATCGACGCGACGACCGCGAGCAGAACCTGTGCCGTGCAGATGTTGGAGGTGGCCTTGTCGCGGCGGATGTGCTGCTCGCGGGTCTGGAGCGCCAGCCGGTAGGCCGGGCGGCCCTCGGCGTCGACCGAGACGCCGACCAGGCGGCCCGGCAGGTGCCGCTCGAGCCCTGCCGCCACGGACATGTAGCCGGCGTGCGGGCCGCCGTAGAAGAGCGGCACGCCGAAGCGCTGGCTCGAGCCGACCACGACGTCCGCGCCCAGCTCGCCGGGTGCCTCGAGGAGGGTCAGCGCGAGCAGGTCGGCGGCCACGACCGCCAGCGCGCCCCGCTCGTGGGCGGCGGCGATGACCGGTCGCGGGTCCAGGATCTGCCCGGAGGCACCGGGGTACTGCACGAGGACGCCGCACAGCT
>JAOPXG010000197.1 GCA_025965275.1 Nocardioides sp. | reverse complement strand
TCGACGACGCTCGCCGGCGCTCGCTGCTCGACCAACGCTGCGCCCCCACTGTTGGTCGAGCAGGTTGCGCAGCAACCGTGTCGAGACCCCCGAAGCCAACCCGGCTACCCCGGGTGAAGGCCCGCTGCGCCCCCACTGTTGGTCGAGCAGGTTGCGCAGCAACCCCGGGTGCGGGTGTCTCGACGACGCTCGCTGGCGCTCGCTGCTCGACCCACGCTGGGCCCCCACTGTTGGTCGAGCAGGTTGCGCTGCAACCGGGTCGAGACCCCCGAAGCCCACCCGGCTACCCCGGGTGCGGGGGTCTCGACGACGCTCGCCGGCGCTCGCTGCTCGACCAACGCTGCGCCCCCACTGTTGGTCGAGCAGGTTGCGCAGCAACCGTGTCGAGACCCCCGAAGCCAACCCGGCTACCCCGGGTGCGGGGGTCTCGACGACGCTCGCCGGCGCTCGCTGCTCGACCAACGGGTCGCCGTGCCCTACGGCCGGTTGCAGTAGAAGGCGTCCTGGTTGCCGATCGTGCCCTTGTAGGTCCGGACCATCGGCTTCCAGCTGGGCAGCGTCCGGGAGCTGTAGGCCAGCGGCGAGTGCGTCGGATGGCCGTCGACGGTGCGGGTCTTCACCCGGTCGACCCGGAACGTCAGCCGGGCGGTGTCGGCCGTGGTCCCCGCCCAGCAGCCCTCGGCCCGCGCGGCGTGCCGCGCGGTGGCGCGCCCGATCGGGTCTCCCACGGCGTGCCCGGCGTAGCGGGTGACCATGTTGGGCACCGCGCCGGTGCCGCCCTGCCACGGCGCGCGCAGGACGAACGACAGACCGTGGGTCCGGTTGGTCCGCACGCGGAAGGTGACCTCGTGGTCCGGTCCCGCCTTCCGGCTCTTGGAGGTCCAGACGGTGTCACCGGCGCCGTTGATCGCGTGCTGCAGCTGGACCGAGCACCGGTCGCAGCCGCGGAGCACCACGGTCAGCAGCGTGGTGGCGGGCGCGGCCGCGGCCGGGCTCGCGTCGGCGGTGGACGGGGTCGCAGCCAGGGCGCCGGCGAGGCCGGCGACCAGGGCGATCACGGTGGCCGCGACGCGGCTGGGGTGGAGGTGGGACATGTCGGTCTCCTCGGTTGGGGTGTCGGGGAGGAGACGCCCCTGCTGCACGTGCGGTTGCGTGCGTGGGGAGACTTCTGCGGATCAGTCGTCGTCGGGCAGGGTCTTGGACTCCCGGTCCCCGATGGTGGGCCGGCCCTGGTTGCAGTAGACCTCGAGCTCGACCGACCGGCCCCGCCTGGCGAAGACCGCGTCCACGTCGTCGTCGGGTCCGGGCTCGTAGCTCACGGTGCGCCACCCGTCCCGGGTCTGCGTCGAGACGCCGTACGCGACCACGCCCCGGCACTCGACGACGAAGGTGCCGAAGACGTCCTCGATCTCGTCGCGGACCCGGGTGGCGCCGGGCTCGGGCCGGCTGCTGCCTTCCGGGTCGGCGGTGCGGACCACGTCGTTGCCGAGCGGGCCGCGCCCGCGCATGCTCGCGCCGACCGAGGAGACCGCCAGGACACCGACGGTGACGGCCAGCGCGGCGGCCACCACCCAGGCCACGGCGAAGCCGACCGCACGACGGCGCCACCAGCGGATCCGGACCTCACCCATGTGCCCATCCTGTCCGGTCGCCCTCCCTCTCTTGCTAGGAGAGGGTTAAGGCGGGGCTAAGGCGAGACCCGGGAGGTGCGGCACCCGCTAGGTTCGCCGCGTGGCCCAGGTGCTGATCATCGAGGACGACCCGCGCATCCGTCCCCTCCTCATGCGGTCCCTGGGCGAGCGCGGACACGCGGTCTCGTCGGCGTCGTCCGGGATGCAGGGCCTGTCGATGGCGCTCGAGAACCGGCCCGACCTGGTGATCCTCGACCTCGGGCTACCCGACGTCGACGGCACCCAGGTGCTGTCGATGCTCCGCGCCGTGAGCGACGTGCCGGTGATCGTCGCCAGCGCGCGCGACGACGACCCGTCGCTGGTCGGCTGCCTCGACGCCGGAGCCGACGACTACGTCGTCAAGCCGTTCACGACCGACCAGCTCGAGGCCAGGATCCGCGCCGTGATGAGGCGGGCGGCCGCGTCGCGCACCGAGCGACGCGCCCTCGTCGTCGGCGGGCTGGAGGTCGATCCGGTGTCACGCCGCGTGAGCCTGGACGGCGCGGCCCTCGACCTGAGCCCGCGCGAGTTCGATCTCCTGCGCCACCTCGCCGAGCGGCCGGGAGAGGTCGTCACCAAACGCGAGCTCCTCACCGACGTCTGGAACCAGCCCTGGGGCGGCTCCGACAAGACGGTCGACGTCCACCTGTCCTGGCTGCGCCGCAAGCTCGGCGAGTCCGCGGCGGCGCCGGCGTACCTGCACACGGTGCGCGGGGTCGGCGTGCGGCTGTCCGCACCGGACGACCCGACGGGCTGAGCCGGTGCGTCGCAGCCTGATCCTGACCGTCGCCGCCGCCGTCACCATGGTGCTGCTGGCCATGCTGGTGCCGATGGCGGTGCTGCTGCGCAGTTACGCGCTGGAGGACCGGCTCTCCCGCGCGGCCCTGGAGGTGCAGGCGACCGAGACGGTCGTCTCGGACGGCGACAAGGGAGCCGTCGCGGCCTACCTCGACAAGATCAACCGCGACTCCGACGTCGTGACGACGGTCCTCTACCCGCCCTCCGACCTGCACCCGGACGGCGAGGCGATCGGCCCGTCGCCGGGCGAGGACGAGGACGTCCTGCAGGCTCGCCTGACCGGTCAGGCGAGCGTCGAGGACGCCGACGGCGGCGCCGAGATCCTGGTGCCGGTGTCGCTGGGCGTCAGCAGCGCCGCACCGTCGGAGACGCCCGTGGTCCGAGTCGAGGTCCGCCCGCCCGGGCTCGAGTCCGACATCGTGCGCAGCTGGCTGGTGCTGTTCGTGCTCGGCGCGGCGCTGCTGGGCGGCGCGCTGCTCCTGGCGGACCGGCTCGGTCGCTCCTTCGTCGTGCCCATCCGCCGGCTCGCGACGTACGCCGCGACCCTCGGCGACCGCAGCCCGCCGACACCCGTGCCGCCCTCCGGCCCGCCGGAGGTGCTGGAGCTGACCACCGCGATGAACCGCCTGGTCGGCCGGATCGAGTCCCTGCTCGAGCGCGAGCGCGCCGGAGTGGCCGACGTGTCGCACCGGCTGCGCACCCCGATGACCGCGCTGCGGCTCCGCATCGACGCCCTCACCGAGCCCGACGACCGGGCCCGGCTGTCCGGGGACCTCGACGAGCTGCAGGCCACCGTCGACCACGTCGTGCGCGAGGCCCGCAGGTCCGAGCGGGAGGGCGTCGTCCCCCAGGCGGACGCGGTGGCCGTCGTGGCCGAGCGGGCCCGCTTCTGGGAGCCGCTGGCCGAGGACCAGGGCCGGCCCTTCGAGGTGCGGGTCGAGCCGTCCGGCCCGGTGCTGACCCGGACGTCGGAGGAGGACCTGCAGGCCCTGGTCGACGTGCTGCTCGACAACGTCTTCAGCCACACCCCGGACGACGCGCCGGTGCTGGTCACCCTGGCCGCACGCGCGGGCGGGGGGCTGGTCCTCAGCGTCGACGACGGCGGGCCCGGCTTCCCGGACGGCCTCGAGGTCACCGACCGCGGCGCGTCCGGCGCCGGGTCGACCGGGCTCGGCCTCTCCATCGTCGACAAGACCGCCACCGAGTCCGGTGGCGGTCTGTCGTGGGGAGCGTCGGCCCTGGGGGGCGGGCGGGTCGTCGTGGAGCTCGGCCCGCCCGCCTGACCGTCAACGCGCGAAGGTCAGCGTGCGGGTCACCGAGCCGGCACCGTCGACGCGCTTGATCTTCACGGTGAAGACGTCCTTGCCCGCGGTGTTCGCGCTGCGGAAGTCACGGAAGTCGACCTCGTGGCGGCCGTCGTCCGGCACCGCCCGGAGGGTCTGGCTGCCGATCCGCGTGCCGTCGTGCTTGACGACGACCTTCCAGGTCGAGCCGGCCGCGACGCCCTCGAGGTCGGCGCTGACCTCGAAGCCGCGCTCCTTCTCGGCCGAGATGTCGTAGGTCGCGCCGGCGACGGTGCCGCGGGCGTGCCGCTCGGGACCGTCGGCCTGGGCCGGGCCCGCCACGAGCACGGCGACGGGTGCGGCCACCAGGGCGGCGGCGGTGGTCAGGGCGATGATGCGCTTGTTCATGAGTTCTCCTCGTGGGTGTGTCAGGGGTCAGCGTTCGAGCGTCGCGACGCAGGGGTCGCCGTTCTGGGGGGTGGCGGTGACCGTGAAGCTCGTGCCGTCGTCCTCGTTGACGGTCACGTCGACGTCGAGCTCGGCGTCCTCGTCGGTCTGGCGGTCGCCCTCGAGGACGGACACGTCGTCCTGCTCGACGACGACGTTCCAGGTCTCGCCGGGAGCGGCCGACTGCAGCTCGAAGGTCACCTCGAGGCCGGCGTCGTCGTTCTCGGCGGACATCTCGTACGTCGCGCCGCCACACGTGCCGGTGGCGCTGGTCTCGTCGTCTCCGCTCAGCGCCCACACGGCGCCGCCGGCCACGACCAGCACGACCATGGCGACCACGATGGCCAGGACTGTCTTCTTCATCTCGTCTCCTCCGTCTTGATGACGTGGAGACGTTCTCAACGCAGGACCTAAGCGCGAACCATCGTCGCGCTAAGGGCAGGCAAAACCCTCAGCCGGTGGGGACGTGTGCCTCGAGCTCGGCCAGCCAGGCGGCCGGGCTGGCATCGGAGGGCATCCGCCAGTCGCCGCGCGGCGACATGGTGCCGCCGGCGCTGACCTTGGGGCCGTTGGGCAGCGCGGAGCGCTTGAACTGGCTGGCGAAGAACCGGCGGATGAAGACGTCGAGCCACCGGCGGACGGTGGGCAGGTCGAACTCCACCCGCCGGTCGTCGGGGTAGTTCGGCGGCCACTCCCCCGCGTCGGCGTCGTGCCACGCGTGCCAGGCCAGGAACGCCACCTTGCTCGGCGCGAAGCCGTAGCGCAGCACGTAGAAGAGGGTGAAGTCCTGGAGCGAGTACGGCCCGACGGAGTCCTCCGTGGACTGCGGCAGCTTGTCCTCGCGGGTCGGGATCAGCTCGGGGGTGATCTCCTGCCCGACGATCTCCTCGAGCACCTCGTTGGTGTCGGCCCCGAACTGGCCCGAGCTGACGACCCACCGGATCAGGTGCTGGATCAGCGTCTTCGGCACGCCGGCGTTCACGTTGTAGTGCGACATCTGGTCGCCGACGCCGTACGTGCACCAGCCCAGCGCGAGCTCGGACAGGTCACCGGTGCCGAGCACGATGCCGCCGCGGTGGTTGGCCAGCCGGAAGAGGTAGTCGGTGCGCAGCCCGGCCTGGACGTTCTCGAAGGTGATGTCGTACTCCTCGACGCCTCGGGAGTAGGGGTGATCGAGGTCCTTCAGCATCTGGCCGGCCGCCCCGGTGATGTCGAGCTCCTCGAACGTGATGCCGAGCGACTTCGCGAGCCGGGTGGCGTACGACTTGGTGGCGGCGCCGGTCGCGAAGCCCGGCATCGTGAAGCCGTGGATGTCGGTGCGCGGACGGTCGAGCCGGTCCATGGCCTTCGCCGCGACGATCAGCGCGTGGGTGGAGTCGAGACCCCCGCTGATGCCGATCACGACCTTGGGCTGACCGATGGCCTGCAGGCGCTGCTCGAGGCCCGAGACCTGGATGTTGTAGGCCTCGTAGCAGTCGAGGGCGAGCCGGTCGGCGTCGTCGGGCACGAACGGGAAGCGGTCGACCTTGCGACGCAGGCCGATGTCGGCGGTGGTCGGGGCGAGCTCGAACTCCACGGTGCGGTGCTCGGGGCCGACCGCGCGCCGGTTGTCGTCGAAGGTGCCCATCCGGATCCGCTCGAGGCGGAGCCGGTCGAGGTCGATGTCGGCGATCGCGGCGCGGGCGCCCTCGGGGAACCGCTCGGTCTCGTCGAGCAGCTCGCCCATCTCGTAGATCATCGTCTGGCCGTCCCACGACAGGTCCGTGGTCGACTCGCCCTGGCCCGCGGCCGCGTAGACGTAGGCCGCGAGGCACCTGCTCGACGCGCTGCGCACCAGCAGTCGCCGGTCCTCGGCACGGCCCACCGTGATCGGCGATCCCGAGATGTTGGCGAGCACGGTCGCCCCGGCGAGGGCCGCCTCGGCGCTGGGAGGCACCGGCACCCACATGTCCTCGCAGACCTCGACGTGGAGCACCAGCCCGCGGACGTCCACGGCCTCGAAGAGCAGGTCGGGTCCGATCGGGACCTCCTGGCCGGCCAGGATCGTCGTCCCCCGCACGTCGTCGCCCGGTGCGAACCACCGGCGCTCGTAGAACTCGCGGTAGGTCGGCAGGTAGGACTTCGGCGCGACGCCGAGGATGCGGCCCCGGTGGATCACGACCGCGGCGTTGAGCACCCGGTTGCCGTGCACGAGCGGTGCGCCGACCACGAGCACCGGCGCCAGGTCGAGCGATGCCTCGACGACCGTCGCGACCGCGTCGAGCACCGCGTCGAGCAGCGTGTCCTGGAGGAACAGGTCGTCGATGGCGTAGCCGCTGAGGCACAGCTCCGGGAAGATCGCGACCGCGACGCCCTCGTCGGAGCAGGCGCGCGCCTGCTCGAGCACCGCCCGCGCGTTGGCCACAGGGTCGGCGACGCGCACCGGCACGGTGCAGGCGGCGACCCGCGCGAAGCCATGGGCATAAGCGGAGTAGAAGTCCACGTCTGGGAGTTTCCCATGACGGCGGTCCTAAGCCCGCGCGACCACGCTCCACGCGGTCGCCTCGACCTCGAACGGGCCCTCGGGGAGCAGCTCGGCGCAGCGGGCCCGCAGCGCCTCGCGGCGGGCCTCGTCGAGGCCGGCGACGTAGTCGCCGGCCGGACCCACTCCGAGCCTGTAGGGCTCCCACCACTCGTCGAACCCGGTGTACGGCACGGTGACGGTGAGCGTGCCCTCGCCGATCTCGTGGAGGCCGGCCGCGCGTGCGAGGTCGCCGAGATCGCCCTCGCCGGTCCCCGGCAGCGCCGCCTCGTCGGCGGCGTCCGGCGCCAGGTCCTTGACCGCCCGCCAGAACGTCGACAGCGGGCCCGTTCCTCCCGCGTGGTTCCACACAGTGGCCGCGACGACCCCGCCGACCCGGCCCATCTCGCGCAGACCGCCGACCGGGTCGGACATGAAGTGCACGACCAGGTTGGCGAATGCGAGGTCGAACGCGCCGTCGTCGTACGGCAACGCCTCGGCCGTCCCCTGGCGGATGTCGACGCCCGGGCAGCGCTCGCGCGCCGCCGCGACGAACGGTGGCGACGGATCGAGCGCCGCGACGTGGTCGGGGCCCAGTCGCTCGACGAGCCGGGCTGTCAGCACGCCAGGCCCGCACCCGACGTCGATCGCGCGCATCCCGACGCGGACGCCGGCGAACTCGACCAGCTGGGCTGCGAGCGGTTCCGAGTAGCGCCCCATGAAAAGGGCGTACGCGTCGGCGGCGACGTCGAAGGCCATGCTCGACTGTAAGCCCTTCAGTCCAGGAGATCGGCGGCGTAGGACGTCACCGTGCCTACCGCGTGGGTGACGAGCGAGAGGTCGTCCGAGGCCGGGTCCCACGCGACCAGACGCCAGGAGAAGTCCTTGCCGAACACGGCGACGCGCAGCAGCACTGTCCCGTCGTCGAGGACCGCGAACGGGGTCAGTCCCCCATTGCTGTAGTTGGCCTCGTGGTCGCGCAGCGTCAACGTGTCCAGCACCCGCACATCGGCCCGATCGACGACGAAGACGCTGAACGGGCCATGCTGGTAGGCGGTGCCGACCACGGTGTCGCTGGTGGCCAGGATCGGCGTCAACCTGCCGATGTGCGACAGATCGGCGTCGCGGCGCTCGCCGCCGGCCCAGTCCGTCAGTTGGGGATCGCGGGGATAGTCGCGGCTCTCCACGACGACCCCGTCCGGATCGATCGCTTCGCCGATGCCTCCGGACGGGTAGGGCACCTGTTCGGCGACCCCGGTCTGCGCGTCGACCCGCCATCCACCGGGGTTCCCGTCGTCAAGCAGCAGTGTGTCGTGGTCGAGCCACGCCCACGTCGTGTAGTCCCAGTCCCGGAACCCGGTCGGCACGGGGAGGTGCGTGCTCCGGCCGGTCGGCAGGTCCCACACGGCGATGCCGCTCTCGGTCTCGACCTCCAGCCGGGTGCCGTCGCGCGTGAGGTTGGCGCCGCCGTACTCGCTCGGACCTGGGACGCTCCGCCACGACCCGTCGGCCGCCAGGAGCAGGATGGCGTCGTCGACCTGGAAACTCAGCACGGCCGCGGGCACGGGCTGCTCCGCGAGGGCCGGGGCCGATGTCGGCGGCTCCACGGTCGCGGGCAAGCCGGGTGCCACGCCGTCCGGCGCCGCGGGCAGGTCGTCCACGTCGCGCGGGTCCCAGCGCGGCTCCCGGGTCGGCGATGCCGAGGTCTCGGGCGGC
The DNA here is from genome assembly GCA_025965275.1 of Nocardioides sp. GTDB lineage: Bacteria > Actinomycetota > Actinomycetes > Propionibacteriales > Nocardioidaceae > Nocardioides. The sequence continues at coordinate 2,991 of JAOPXG010000197.1, read as the reverse complement.
GCCATCGGTGGCTCAGCGCGGGGCGAGTCCACCGCGCACCCTGCAAGCGCGGCGGCCATGACGGCGACGATGACCCTCACCGGCCCAGCAGATCGGTGGCGAACACCACGTCGTACGACGTCAGCCAGCACGAGACCCGCGAGATCTCCCCGGTCTCGACGTCCCAGGTGAGCAGGTACTCCTTCGGTGCGTCCTCGGGCAGGACGGTGAAGGCGACGGTGTCGTCGTCCAGCCAAGCGATCGGGGTCAGCACGCCGCCGTCGACGTAGTAGCCCACCTGGTCTGGGACACGGAGGAACCCGCGCGTCGCCAGGGTCTCGCGGTCGAGGGCGATCAGGCCGTCGAAGTCGTCGGGCTGACGCTCCTCGGGCCAGGACGTGTTGCCGCGGGCCGCGACCAGCGCCGCGTCGTCGACGAGCGGGCGCTGCAGGTTCTCCAGCGGACCGAGCCGCGTCTCCCGGGAGACCTCCCCGTCGTCCCACTCCCGGACTCCGGGAAGCCCGGTTGTCACCACCGTCCCGTCCGGCGCGAAGGTCCACGACGCGTAGTCGCGCAGCATCGGCAGCCGGTCCTGCGCGGCGGTGTCGAGATCGACCCGCACTCCGGCGAGGTGGCTGCGGAGCACCAGCGACGAGCCGTCCGGCGACCAGGTGACCTCGATGCCCTCTCCGGTGACCTGCCCCTCGTCGTCGAGCTCGACCCGCTGCCAGTCGCCGTCCAGGGTCCGCCAGAAGGCGCCGCTGATGCCGACCGCCGCGAGCTTCGTACCGTCCGGGGACAGCGAGACGGTGCGCTGCCGGCCGAGGCCGTCGGGCAGCGGCAGCGCCGCGACCAACCCGTCGGCGGAGACGAGCCGGGCGCGCTCTCCGTCGTCCAGGACGGCGACCGGTCGGGTGACGACACCGGGGCTGAGTGACTCCATCACCCGGGGTACGCCGAGGTCGACGACCGGCAGCGACTCCGCGCCGCGGGGGTCCCAGACCGGCTGGATCCGGCCCCTCGCGATCGGTGGTGCGGTGGCGGCAGCGTCCGCACTCGGGGTGGGGGTCGGGGCGACCGGCGGTGCGGTGTGGTCGTCGCCACGGGTCAGCTGCCCGGCGAGCGCGACGACGAGGACCAGGACCGCCGCGGCTCCGGCGGCCGCCAGGCCGCGCTGCGTCGTACGCCGGCGACGGGCGCCGACGAGGGCCTGCGCGGCCAGGTCGGGGCTCTCGATCCGGTCCGTGGCTCGCTCGAGCAGGTCGTGGAGCTCGTTCATGGCGTCCTCCCGATCAGGTCGAGCAGCTCTGGTGCGCCCTCGCGGAGGCGAGCGAGGGCGGCGGAGTTCTGGCTCTTGACGGTCCCGACGGTGACGCCGAGCGCGGCCGCCGTGTCCTGCTCGCTGAGGTCGTCGAAGTGGCGGAGCACGACGACCGCCCGCTGCTTCGGGGTGAGCCGGCCGAGCGCACGTCGTACGACGAGAGCGGCTTCGGGGTCACTGGAGACCTCACCCGGCAGCTGCGGTGACGACATCGGGATGTCCCGCTTGCGACGCCACCACGAGATGTTGTCGCGCACCAGGATGGTGCGGGCGTAGGCCGTCGGGTTGCCGTCCTGCAAGCGCGGCCAGCGCAGCGCGACCTTCACCAGCGCCTCCTGGACGAGGTCCTCGGCCCGGTGCAGGTCACCGGTGAGCAGGTACGCCGAGCGCAGCAACCGGCGCTGGGCGCCCGCCGCCCACTCGGTGAACCCCGCCTCGTCCACGCACTCTCCGTCCCGTCGTCACCCCTCAGACGCATCCGGTCCCGAGGAAGGTTGGCACGACTTCCGATGAGTCCGGGGCCGGGAGGCGGTCAGAGCTGGTGACTGCCTGAGTGAAGGAAACCGCCATGCCCGAGATCAGCACCTGCCTGTGGTTCGACGACAACCTCATGGAGGCCGTGGAGTTCTACACCGGGGCCTTCCCGAACTCCGAGGTCCGCGGGGTCTCCCACTACGACGACGGACGCGTGCTCGCCGCCGAGTGGACCCTCGACGGACAACCGTTCCGCGGCATCAACGGCGGGCCGGTGCACGCCGGCTTCACCGAGACGATCTCGCTCAGCGTCAACTGCGCCGACCAGTCCGAGGTCGACTACTACTGGGACACGCTCGTCGACGGCGGCCGCCCGAGCGACTGCGCGTGGCTCGAGGACCGGTTCGGCCTCTCCTGGCAGATCGTGCCGGTGCGCCTCTACGAGCTGATCTCCGACCCCGACCCGGGCCGGGCGCAGGCGGCGATCGCGGCGATGATGCAGATGCAGAAGATCGTGATCGCCGACGTGGAGGCCGCCGCCGACGCGGTCCGGGCCGGCGCGTGACCAGCACCACAGGGTTCAACTGCGCCGTCCGGGGCTAGCCTGACGAACGGTCCGTGGACTCCACCAGGGAGCCGCGAGACTTCGTCCCAGGGAGAGCTCATGAGCGAGGAGACGGCGCCGTACGGCACCGGTCCGGTCAAGCAGGCAGGGTCCGCGATCAAGCGGATCCGCACCCACCACCTGCGCGAGATGAAGCAGCGCGGCGAGAAGTTCGCGATGCTCACGGCCTACGAGCAGTACGCCGCGCAGACCTTCGACGAGGCCGGCATCGAGGTGCTGCTCGTCGGTGACAGCGCCTCCAACAACGTCTTCGCCAACGAGACGTCGCTGCCCGTGACCGTCGACGAGCTGATCCCGCTGGTGCGCGCGGTCACCCGCTCGGCCCACCGCGCCCTCGTGGTCGCCGACCTGCCGTTCGGCTCCTACCAGGCGTCCGCCGAGCAGGCCTACCTCACCGCGGTGCGGTTCATGAAAGAGGCCAACGCCCACGCCGTGAAGCTCGAGGGCGGCGCGGAGATGGCTCCGCAGGTCCGCAAGCTCACCCAGGGCGGCATCCCGGTGATGGCGCACATCGGCTTCACGCCCCAGTCCGAGCACAACCTCGGCGGCTACCGCGTGCAGGGCCGCGGCGACGCCGCGAAGCAGGTCATCG
>JAOPXG010000373.1 GCA_025965275.1 Nocardioides sp. | reverse complement strand
CCTGGCGCCGCGCCGCGCGGGCGACGACCGCGACGAAGACCGCCGCGCTGGCGACCTGCGCGATCACCGACCCGAGGGCGGAGCCGGCGATGCCGAGGCCGACCGGGTAGACGAGCAGCAGGTTGAGCGCGACGTTGAGCGCGTTGCCCCCGACGGCCACGACCAGGGGGGTGCGGGTGTCCTGGAGGCCTCGGAGCACGCCGGTGGCGGCGAGCATGAGCAGCAGCGGGACGGTGCCGAGGAAGGCGATCCGCAGGTACGTCGCGGCCGGCCCGGTCACGTCGTCGGAGGCGCCGAACGCGTGCACGAGCGGGCCGGTCAGCAGCACCCCGAGCACGGTCACGCCCGCGCCGATCGCGACCGCGAGCCAGAGCCCGTCGACCCCTTGCGTCAGGGCCCCGCGCAGGTCGCCCGCGCCGAGGTGGCGGGCCACGCTGGCGGTCGTGCCGTAGGCCAGGAAGACGCACAGCCCGACCGCCGTCTGCAGCACGACCGCGGCGATCCCGAGGCCGGCGAGCTGGGAGGTGCCGAGGTGGCCGACGATGGCCGCGTCGGCCAGCAGGAAGAGGGGTTCGGCGACCAGGGCGAGGAACGCCGGGACCGCGAGCCGGAGGATCTCCCGGTCCGATCCGTTCCTCACGGGCACAGCCTAGTCATCGTAAGAGACACAGCCGCTATCTGACCCCTACGTAACTAGTTATCAACACCTGTGGATGAAACGGGGGAAACCTGCTCCGGGGCGCTATGTCGACAAACCGTGCGGCGACGCCCGGGTGGACGGGAGATGAACGACTTTTTCTTGCCAAGAGTTTTGGTTCCACAGCTGTGAGCAACTGTTTGCGCAGGTCAGAAGGGTACTCCGGGGATCTGGGGACTGGCCATCCACAGGCCGCTCCCCAGGCTGTGCACAGGTGCCCGCGTGTCGTCCACGACCAGCACACGAGTTATCCCCAGGCGACGCCGGGGGGTGTGGATGACGGGGTGTCGCCGGACCCCCCGGACCACGTACGGTCAGGCCGATTCGTCGGTGCTTCTGCGTCCTGTCCGCCGCCGTTTTGAGGGTTGCCGCCCCCATGTCGGTGGCGGCATCTAGCGTCCACGGGTGAGTCATCTGGGGTCGATCCGGGTCCGATCAAGGAGGCACGTTGAGCGTCACCGACCAGGGCTCGCGAGGCATGCCGGAGCCCCCGATGGACGACTGGGGCGACGGTCCGGCGTCCTACGCGCCGGGCGAGCGACCCACCACGCCGGGCGACCGCACGCCGCCGCAGGACATGGCCGCCGAGCAGTCCGTGCTCGGCGCGATGCTGATCTCCAAGGACGCCATCGCCGACGTCTCCGAGGCGCTGCGCGGTGTCGACTTCTACCGGCCCTCCCACGAGACGATCCACGACGCGATCATCGACCTCTACGGCCGCGGTGAGCCGGTCGACATGGTCACCGTCGCCGCCGAGCTCCAGCGCCGCGGCGAGCTGCAGCGGATCGGCGGGGCGTCGTACCTCCACACGCTCTCGGCCAACGTGCCGATCGCGGCCAACGCGGGCTACTACGCCGAGATCGTCCGCGAGAAGGCGATCCTGCGTCGCCTCGTCGACGCCGGCACCAAGATCGTGCAGATCGGCTACGCCGGCGAGGGCCAGGTCGACGACATCGTCGACACCGCGCAGGCCGAGGTCTACAAGATCACCGACCGCCGCTCGGCCGAGGACTACGCCCCGCTCTCCGACATCATGGACGGCGTCCTCGACGAGATCGAGGCGATCGGCAACCGCGAGGCCGGGCTCTACGGCGTGCCCACCGGCTTCGCCGACCTCGACGACCTCACCAACGGTCTCCACTCCGGCCAGATGATCATCGTCGCGGCGCGCCCCGCCATGGGGAAGTCGACGCTCGCCCTGGACCTGTGCCGCGCGGCGTCGATCCACAACAACCTGACCAGCGTCTTCTTCAGCCTCGAGATGACGCGCTCCGAGATCACCATGCGGCTGCTGTCGGCCGAGGCGAAGGTGCCGCTCAACCACATCCGCAACGGCAACATGAACGACGATGACTGGGCCAAGCTGGCCCGCAAGATGGGCGAGGTGTCGTCGGCGCCGATGTTCATCGACGACTCGCCGAACATGACGATGATGGAGATCCGGGCCAAGGCCCGCAGGCTCAAGCAGCGTCACGACCTCAAGCTGATCGTCATCGACTACATGCAGCTGATGACGTCCGGCAAGAAGGTCGAGTCCCGCCAGCTCGAGGTCTCCGAGTTCTCCCGCCAGATCAAGCTGCTCGCCAAGGAGCTCAGCGTCCCGATCATCGCGCTCTCCCAGCTCAACCGTGGCCCCGAGCAGCGCGGCGACAAGCGCCCGATGATGAGCGACCTGCGCGAGTCGGGCTGCCTCGTTGCCGACACGCGCCTGATGCGAGCCGACACCAACGCCGAGATCACGCTGGGCGAGTTGATGGAGAGCGGGATGACCGACATCCCGGTCTGGTCGCTCGACGACCGACTCAAGCTGGTGCCGCGCACTCTGACCCACGCGTTCCCCTCGGGCAAGAAGCCCGTCTACGAGCTGACCCTCGCCTCGGGTCGTCGGATCACGGCCACCGCCAACCACAAGTTCCTCACCTACGACGGGTGGATGCCGCTGTCGGAGCTGCTCCCCGGCTCGCGGCTCGGATCCGTCCGCCACGTCCCGCCGCCGCTCGAGATCAAGCCGCGCGACGAGGACGAGGTCGTCCTGCTGGCGCACCTGCTTGGCGACGGGTCCTTCGTGAAGGGCCAGCCGATCCGCTACGCCAGCATCGACGAGGCCAACCTGACGGCCGTCGGCGAGGCCGCCGCCCGGCGTTTCGGCATCAACCCGGTCCGGGACGAGTACCCCGCGGCGCGGGTCACGACGCTCAGGCTGCCCGCGCCGTACCGACTCGCCCGCGGCAGGCGGAACCCGATCGCTGCCTGGCTTGACGAGGATGGGCTGTTCGGTCTGCGCAGCCACGAGAAGTTCGTGCCTGACTGGGTGTTCGGCCTCCCGAAGACGCAGGTCGGCACGTTCCTCCGTCACATCTGGGCCACCGACGGATCTGTCGGGTACGACGAGCAGCGCCGCATCGGCCGGGTCTACTACGCGTCGACCAGCCGCCGCCTCGTCGACGACCTCGCTCGCCTGCTGCTCCGTTACAACGTCTTCACCCGGATCAAGCGGATCCGCAAGGAGGGCTACCGCGACAGCTGGCACCTCCACGTCTACGGTGCGGAGAACCAGCTGCGGTTCCTCGACGAGATCGGGGTCCACGGCCTCCGCAGCGAGAAGGCACGCGCCCTCGCAGAAGCGATCCGCGAGGTGAAGGCCAACACCAACCTCGACACGATCCCGAGCGATGTCTGGGACGACGTCCGAGGGATCCTCTCCGAGCGCGGCATGACCCACCGCGAGTTCGCGAGCGCGATGGGGACGAAGTTCAGTGGCTCGACCATGTGGAAGCACTCGCCCGGCCGGCAGCGGATGGCCAAGGTCGCCGAGGTGCTGGGCGACGCCGACCTCGAGGTGCTCGCCACCAACGACGTCTACTGGGACACCGTCGCCTCGATCGACCTGATCGGCGAGCAGCACGTCTACGACGCCACCGTGATGGGCACCCACAACTTCGTCGTCGAAGGCATCGCCGCTCACAACTCGCTCGAGCAGGACGCCGACATGGTGATCCTGCTGCACCGCGACGACGTCTACGAGAAGGAGTCGACCCGCCCCGGCGAGGCCGACCTGATCGTCGCCAAGCACCGCAACGGCCCGACCCGCGACATCACCGTCGCCTTCCAGGGCCACTACTCACGCTTCGTCGACATGGCGCACTGAATGCTGATTGCCGGAGTCGCGACAAACCGTCAGTAACGCAAGTTAAAACGTCAGATACACCAAGCCTTTCTCAGGAAGCTGCGAATGTGTTGACCAAATTCTGGTCGACTATCTGGACCTGGTCACTGAATTCGGACGCGGAGCAGGCCGCTCGTATCGCGGCTACAGATCCGGATGCGGCCCTGGCTATTGCGCCGCGGACGACGTTTCTAGATCGTGTGTCCGCCGTTGACCGTGATGCGCTGTCCCGTGATGAAGCCGCCAGCGCTCGACGCCAGATGCCCTACCGTCGCGGCAACGTCATCGGGCGTACCCATCCGGCGCATCGGCACCTCAGCCGTGTAGGAATCGGAGTTGATGCAGGCAACCGCTGCGCGGATGCGCAGTGGTCCGCCACTCTCTGCCGACCTCGGCGGGCAGTCCGGCGCGGGCGTTGCTCGTTTCCTGCCGGTCTGGCTCCATGAGTTTCAAGGACGGCCCTCGTCGCGTGCCGAACCGGGCGGACCTACGAACTGCACTCCTCTGGTTTGGGGGGGCAGACCTGGAACCCGAAGTTGGTCACGGTGGCGTACTCGTGACCGTCGATCTCGTAGTCCATCGCGCTCTGCTTCCATCGCCAGTCACCGGTGTCGTGGACCTTGATGAGGAACACGACTTCTGCGGCGTTGCCTGACGGAAGGTTCGCGCCTGCGATGGGAACGGCCTGCTGCCACCACTTAAGTTGTGCGGCGTCGGGCCACTTGCTCGCACCCAGCAGATCTCCGCTTCCGGGTGCTAGTCCCAAGTCGACGACACGCACCTCCGTGACGGCTGCGTCAGCCGGGTCGATGTCGCCAACGAGATGCGCTGCCTGAAGCGTCGCCGGACTGGAGCCGGTGTTCGTGATCGTCGTCGCACCGAAGATGACATGGTCGCCCCCGATGGCGTATACCCCTGCCCGTTGCACCGTCTGGGTGTCAGCGAAGGTCACCGGCCCGTCCGTTGGTCGACCGGCCGCCCCGTCGGTAGGTGGGTCCGCGTCTGACGAACTGCACGAGGCGAGCAACCCCACGGCCGAGACGACAACGACGGCAGTCGCCCGTCTCCAGCCGCGGTTTCGACCCACGCGCCTACGGCCGGCTCTGCGCATGCACAACCCCCGCGGTGTCTGGGAAGTAGTTCGTCCCGCAAAGCCAGATCCCGTTGCCGCGTACCACGTCGTAGTGAAGGCTCATGTTCGTCGAGAATCCGCTCTTAGCCCCGACCGTGAGCGGGCCGAGGTCCACAGCGCCAGCGATCTTCGCTGCGTCCTTTGAGCCGCGGTTGAAGAAAGTGCCCGTTGCGTACGAGGTGCGGTGGGTCGACTGCGGCGTGTAGCTGCAACCGATGTACTCGGCACCCGGGAGAGCGCTGTTCGCTCCGACGCCTCCGACCCAGTTCTTAGGACCCACGGTCTTGGTCCCGACCCTGATGTCGTCGGGGAACTCATAGCACTGTGTCCCATCGGGCGCGGAGCCCGCGAGTGGCTCGACTGTCGCGTGGCGTACGAGGAAATCGCTGCGGCCGTAGTTGTTCGCGGTGTCCCCTCCGTTGTACGTCTGACCGACCGACAGGCTGTGCTCGTTGCTCACGTGGTCCGACCCATTGACCTTCCATGCGTCCCCGACGTACTTGATGGCGACGTCGATATCGGAGTCGGCTTTCTCGCCGTAGGTCCACTTACCGTTGGCGTTGCTAGCGTTGTGGAACTCGACAACACTGGTCCGCTCCTGGGTGTCGGCGCCGTAATGGAAATAGCAGACGGGGGCCGCGGCCGCGGCGGCCCGGCTGGCACTACCTGCACCTTCCGAATCGTCTGGAATGTCCTCGGACAGCACCAAGGTCAGATCCGGAGCAACAGATGCGGGGACCGTCGGATTCTCGTCCTGCTCGGCTGACGCGAGCCGGGCGCTAGCCGACGCACCTAGGGCCCGCTGCAAGGCCGGGTTGTCAACCGTCTCCGCCCGCTTGGGTGGCGTCGGGGCCTTAAAGCGCTGGCCAACGAGTTGGCGGCTCACCATCATTGTCGTTGCCATGTCCAGTGAGGTTGAGGAGCTGCTGACGGCGAAGTTGAGCCACCCGCCGTTGTCCGCAGCTGCCTTCATCATTTCCGGAGTCGCAGTCCCATTGACGGCGTAGGACCCGTTCGAGTCGGTGGTCGTGGTGCCCAAGACCACCATCTGTCCCTGCGTTTCGCCATCAACAATCGAGTCGGCGACCCACCACGCTGTGACGGCTGCACCGGAGACGGGTGTCGAACCGTCTTCGGCGACCACCGTCCCAGAGACTGCCGCACTCGATGCCCGCGCTGTAGGCGGACCCTGGCTAGCGGCCGATCCGGCCGGGGTAGAGGCGACTGCCGCCGCCACCGAGAACGCCGTCACAACGGCGCAGGACAGGATTACACGACGCATCGTCCGTGCCTCTCACCAAGCCGGTCCCGAGTGACCAGCGCGCACCACCCTCATCCAATATCCGGCCGTTGTCCAGAGGTCCGCGCACAAGGCAGAACCTTTACTCGGATGCGGCTCCCGACGGCTTCGCGCAACCTCCACTGACAGCTCACACAGTGTGGCTACCTCTGCTGCGGGCCTTGGTCGCGGACCGACACCGCGAGTAGTCCAACGCGCTCCCGCCGCGACGTGTGCGCTCAACTGCCGGACGACCGCGTTGCGCCCTTCCCGGGCATCAGGCGTGACGGGCTCACCGAGACGCTGACACAGCTGCCCTCCGTCGAGATCGACCGCCTGATCCACTCGCCGCCGGCGCCGTCCTGGGCAAGCCCCGGTGCCGGCGCCCTTCATGAGAAAAGGTGGGCCAGTCTTCAACCATCTGCCGATCGCGGCTAAGGTGAGCCTGCCCTAAGTCGTCATCCACAGCCGATGCACAGGAAGTCCTCACCCGTGAAGCGCTTGTCCGCAGCCGTGTCCATCGTCCTGCTCGTCGCTCTCGGCGGTGCCGCCTGCTCGAAGGACGACGGGCCGAAGCTCGTGATCTACAACGCGCAGCACGAGCAGCTCCTGGAGGAGATCGCGCCGAAGTTCGAGAAGAAGACCGGCATCGAGGTGGAGCTGCGCAACGGATCCGACTCGGAGCTCGCGGCGCAGCTGATCCAGGAGGGCAAGGCTTCGCCCGCCGACGTCTTCCTCACCGAGAACACCCCGGCGATGTCGGCCGTCGAACGAGCCGGCCTGCTCGCCCCGCTCGACGCCGCAGCGACGACCCCGATCCCGGAGCAGTACCGCCCGGCCAGCGGCCTGTGGACCGGCTTCGTGGCCCGTTCGACGGTGCTGGTCTACAACCCGAGCCTGATCAGCCAGGACGATCTCCCGACCTCGATCCTCGATCTCGCCAAGCCGGAGTGGAAGGGCAAGGTGTCGTTCTCACCGACCGGGGCGGACTTCCAGGCGATCGTCGCCGCCGTCCTGGATCTCGAGGGTGAGGCCGCGACCGAGAAGTGGTTGGCCGGGCTCAAGGACAACGGCACCGTGTACGACGGCAACAACGTCGTCCTCGAGGCCGTCAACTCCGGCGAGGTCGCGACCGGGATCGAGTACCACTACTACTGGTACCGCGACCAGGCCGAGTCCGGCGAGAACAGCGACGAGAGCAAGCTGCACTTCTTCGGAGACCAGGACCCGGGCGCCTTCGTCAGCATCTCCGGAGCCGGTGTCCTGGGGAGCGCCGAGCACGCGAAGGAGGCGCAGGAGTTCGTCGCGTACCTGACCAGCACCGAGGGCCAGCAGGCGTTGGCGGACAGCTACGCGTTGGAGTACCCGCTGGACCCAGCGGTCAGCCTGGCTCCCCCGGTGAAGCCGTTCAGCGAGCTCGAGCCGCCCACCGTCGCCGTCAGCGACCTCGACGGCCAGCAGGTCGTCGAGCTGCTGGCCAACGCCGGGTTCGTCCTCTGAGCGTCGACGCGGCGGTCGGACCGCTGCCCCGCGCACGCCGCTCGTCGCAGGTCAGGGCACGACCACCGGTCGTGCTGGTGCTGGTCGGCCTGCTGGTGGCGGGCACCAGCCTGCTGCCGCTGGGCTTCGTCGTGGTGTCGACGGCGGAGCTCGGTCCGGCCGCGGCCTGGGACATCCTGACCCGGCCGCGGTTCACCGAGCTGCTCTGGAACACCACGCGGCTGCTCGTCGGCGGGGTGGCTCTCAGCCTGGTGCTGGGCGTCGGCTCCGCCTGGCTGGTGGTGCGCACCGACCTGCCGATGGCGAGGGTGTGGCACGGCGTGCTCTGCGCGCCGCTCGCGGTGCCTGCGTTCGTCAACGGGTACGCCTGGATCTCGACCACCCACGCGGTGCAGTCGTACTGGGGTGCCGTGCTGGTCGTCAGCCTCTCCTACTACCCGCTGGTCTACCTGCCCACGGTGGCCGCGCTGTCGCGGCTCGACTCCTCGGTCGAGGACGTCGCCGCGAGCCTCGGCACGGGTGGCTGGCGCACGTTCTTCCGCGTGGTGCTGCCCTCCATCAGCCCGGGTGTGCTCGGCGGTGCACTGCTGGTCGGCCTGCACCTCCTGGGCGAGTACGGCGCACTGCAGCTGCTGAACTACCCGACCCTGACCACGGGGATCCTCGACCAGTACCGCGTCGGGTTCAACGGTCCGGCCGCCACGATGCTGGCACTGGTGCTCGTGGCGTTCTGCCTGGTCCTGCTGGGGCTCGAGCTCGCCGCCCGCGGACGCCGGCGCCGGGCACGGGTCGGCTCCGGGGTCGCACGCACCGCGACCCGTCACCACCTCGGCCGGAGCACCGCGGCCTGGGTCGTCGCGTTGCTCGCCTTCGCGACGCTGTCCCTCGGCGTACCCCTGCTCAGCCTGCTGCGCTGGCTCGCGCGCGGGAGCTCCTCGTCCCTGCCCGATGGCGACCTGGGCGCGGCGGTCACCACGACGCTCGGCCTCGCGATCGCGGGTGGGCTGCTGGCCACGGTGGCGGCGCTGCCGCTGGCGTGGCTCGCGGTGCGCTACCGCGGGGTGCTCGCCACCACCATCGAGCGGGCGGTCTACCCCGCGAACGCTCTGCCCGGAATCGTCGTCGCCCTGGCGTTGGTCACCATCTCGATCCGCGCGGTGCCCGCGCTCTACCAGACGCTCCCCGTGCTGGTGGTTGGCTACGTGATCCTCTTCCTGCCGCGCGCCGCGGTCGGCGTCAGGTCCACCCTCGAGCTCGCCCCACCCGTGCTCGAGGACGTCGCCACGTCGCTCGGCTGCACGCGTGCCGGCGCCGCGCGCCGGGTGACGCTGCCGCTGCTGCTGCCCGGGCTCGCGGCCAGCATGGCGCTGGTCTCCTTGGCGGTCGGCACCGAGCTGACCGCGACACTGCTGCTCTCGCCCATCGGCACCTCGACGCTTGCCACCGAGTTCTGGTCGCGCGCCGCGGCGGTCGAGTACGGCGCCGCTGCGCCGTTCGCGCTCGCGTTGATCGTGCTCTCGGCACCGGCCACCTGGCTGCTCGGTCGCGGCGCCATCTCCCCGGACCCCAGGACCACGAGATGACGACGCTGCGGGTCACCGGGTTGACCAAGTCCTTCGGGCAGGTCCGCGTCCTGGACGGCGTCGACCTCGTCGTACCGGCCGGCATCACCGCGGTGCTCGGCGCATCCGGGTGCGGCAAGACGACACTGCTGCGGCTGGTGGCCGGGTTCCTCGAGCCGGACGCAGGAACGATCCGTCTCGGCGACCGGGTGGTGGCGGGAGAGGGTCGCCCGGTGCCCCCACGCGGGCGCCGGATCGGGTACGTCCCCCAGGAGGGCGCGCTCTTCCCCCATCTCGACGTCACGGCGAACATCGCGTTCGGACTGTCCTCCGGCCGGCGTTCCGCCGCCGGGCGCCAGCGCGTGCAGGAGATGCTCGACCTGGTCGAGCTGCCCCGAGACGTGGGCGGCCGGCAGCCACACGAGCTGTCCGGGGGGCAGCAGCAGCGGGTGGCGCTCGCGCGGGCGCTGGCCCCGGCACCGGACATGGTGCTGCTCGACGAGCCGTTCTCGTCGCTCGACGCCGGTCTGCGTGAGGAGACCGGCCGGGCCGTGGCTCGGGCGCTGCGCGCCACCGAGGCGACGGCCGTGCTGGTCACCCACGACCAGGGCGAGGCACTCTCCCTCGCCGACCAGGTCGCGGTGATGGCCGCCGGCAGGTTCCTGCAGGTCGCGACGCCCGCAGCGGTCTACCTCGACCCGGCCAGCCCTGCGGTCGCGTCGTTCGTCGGGCACGCGGCGCTGGTGCCCGCGCGGGCGCTCGCGGGCTCGGCGACCAGTGCGCTGGGGCGAGTGGCCATCCGGGGGGCTCGCGACGGCAGGGTGCTCCTCGCGGTCCGGCCCGAGCAGGTCACCGTGACCGCCAAGGACGACCCGAGCGCCCTGACCGCGGAGGTCCTCGAGGTCTCCTTCTTCGGTCACGACGCCACCGTGCGAGCCAGGGTCCTCGGCAGCGACGGTCCGGTCGACCTGACCGCCCGGGTGCCGGCGACCGGCGTACCCGAGCCGGGGGCCCAGATCGGCGTCCGCGTGGACGGTGATGTGCTGGCCTTCTCCGAGGACCTGTCGTGAGCACCGTCCCGGTCACCCGCCCCCGCCACTGGCTGCTCGGCGGCGCTGCAGCCGACCCGGCACTCGTCGCCGGCGAGGTCGTGGTCACGTACGGCGACCTGCAGGACCTTGTCGAGAGCGAACGCGAGCGCCTCGGACAGCGACACCTCGTCGCGTTGGAGGCCCGGCCGACGGTCGACTTCGTCGTCTCCTACCTGGCAGCACTGGCCGGCGGGCACCCCGTGCTGCTGCTCGCCGACGGCGACCTCACGCGGCACGCGCACCTCGTCGAGGAGTACCCGCCGGGCACCGCGGCCGGCCTGCATCCCGATCTGGCCCTGCTCCTCTCCACGTCCGGCTCAACGGGCTCGCCCAAGCTGGTCCGGCTCTCGCGTGACAACGTGCTGGCCAACGCGCGCAGCATCGTCGACTACCTCGACCTGCGCTCGAGCGACGTCGCGATCACGACGCTGCCGTTGCATTACTGCTACGGCCTGTCGGTGCTGCACAGCCACCTGCTGGTCGGCGCCACGGTCGTCCTGACCGACCTGTCGGTAGCGGACCGTTGCTTCTGGGACCTCGCCGAGCGCACGGCCGTGACCGGGTTGGCCGGTGTACCGCACACGTATGCGCTGCTCGACGCGGTCGGCTTCGGTTCCCGCGTGCTTCCGCGGCTGCCGTCACTGCGGTACCTGACCCAGGCCGGGGGCCGGATGGCGCCCCAACGGGTCCGCGACTACGCCGGTGCGTTGCGCGAGCGCGGCGTCGACCTGTTCGTGATGTACGGCCAGACGGAGGCGACCGCGCGGATGGCGTACCTGCCGCCCGAGTTGACGCTCAGCAACGCAGACACGATCGGCCTCGCCGTACCTGGTGGCGCCCTGCGGGTCGACGCCCTCCCCGACGCTCCTCCGGGCACGGGCGAGCTCGTCTACTCGGGGCCCAACGTGATGATGGGGTACGCCGAGTCTCGGGCCGACCTCGCTCGCGGGGCCGAGCTGCTCGAGCTGCGCACCGGCGACCTTGCCCGGGTCACCGACGCCGGACTGTTCCAGGTGCTCGGGAGGCTCGACCGGCAGGCGAAGGTGCTCGGCCACCGGGTCGACCTCGACCGGGTCGAGTCCGTGGTGGCCGACGGCGGAGTTGCCGTACGACTGGTGGCCCGGCCGGACTGCCTGTGGGCGTTCACGCCCGATGCCCGAGGTCGCGACCGGGTCCGCGAGCAGGTATCTGTGGCGACCGGGCTGCGCGGCGCGGCGGTGCGGGTGGCCGTGCTCGACGCCCTTCCGGTCACCTCGTCGGGCAAGCCCGACGACGCGGCGCTGCGGGCCTACATCCAGAGCGAGGAGTCGCTACGGACCCCGGCGAGCGGCGTGCTCACCGCCGACGAGGTCCGCGACCTGTACGCCGTGGTGCTCGGCCGGCCGGACGCCGCCGTCGATGACTGCTTCGTCGGGCTCGGCGGCGACTCACTGTCCTACGTCGAGGTCTCGACCCGACTGGGTGAGCGCCTCGGCCCGCTCCCTCCGACCTGGCCGACGATGTCGGGGGTCGAGCTGGCTGCGGTCGCCCAGGCCACGGCCGGTTCGCCGGCGGTGCGGCGGCGGGGTGTCCCGGTGGACGTCTCCGTCGTGCTGCGGGCCGTCGCGATCACGCTCGTCGTGCTCACGCACGCGGACCTCCTTCAGCTCCAAGGCGGCGCGCACATCCTGCTCGCCGTGGTCGGCTACAACCTCGCCCGCTTCCAGCTCGCGGTGCCGGGGCGACGGGCCCGGGTGCTCGGACTCGTGCGCAGCGCCGGTGCGGTTGCGGTCCCGGCCGCGCTGTTCATCGTGGCGCTCGCTGCTTACGGCCACCAGTACCGCTGGACGACGGTGGTCCTGCTCAACGGGCTGCTGGGCCGCGACACCTGGGACGACCAGTGGCAGTTCTGGTTCGTCGAGACGCTGGTCTGGTGCTATCTCGGCCTGGCGATCCTGCTCGCCGTGCCCTGGGAGGCGCGAATCCGACGGGCGCAGCCCTTCCGTGCAGCGCTGGTCGTGCTCACGGCCGCTCTGGGCGTGCGGTACGTGTGGACCGGGGTGGAGGCCGGGCCGACCGAGCGCTACACGCTCGGCGTCGTCGCCTGGTGCCTGGCGCTCGGTCTCTGTGCAGCCTCCGCGCGAAGCACGAGGCAGCGGCTGGTCGTGGCGCTCATCGGGGTCGTGGCCACCGCAGGGTTCTTCGGCGACCGGCAGCGCGAAGCAGTCTTCCTCGCCGGCCTCCTGCTGCTGCTCCGCGGCAGGCCGCTGCGGCTGCCGTCGTGGGCCGCATCCGGCGTCGCCGTACTCGCCTCAGCATCGTTGTGGATCTACCTCACTCATTGGCAGGTGTACCCACCACTCGAGGACAGCGGCCACCAGGTGTGGGCGGTCCTTGCCTCACTGGCGGTCGGGATCGCCGTGTCACAAGGCCTCTCGGCGTTGCGCCGCAGGATCCGGCCGGCCTTGGCGTCCGTCCACGCGACGGTGTCGGCCCGCGCACTCCTCAGGCTGCGACCCCGTCGTCTGCGTCGGGTCCAGGTGTCAGGGTCCCGGGCGACGGTGTAGCCCCGGGCCGCCTCTGCTCTGAACCCGGAGCGGCCGTGGTGGAGGAGGTAGCCGGCTGGTCAGGCAAAGACCCCGTCTGCGATCAGCAGGAGTCCGAAGATCGCGAACAGCGCGGCAGCGCCGTACTTGATCACCCTCTCGGGCAGCTTCTTGCCGAGGACGGCGCCGACGACGATGGCGAGGGCGTCTGCCGCGACCATGCCGACCGTGCTGCCGATCCAGGTGCCGAGCCAGCCCTCCTGGGTGGCGAGAGTGATCGTGGCGAGCATGGTCTTGTCGCCGAGCTCGGCGAGGAAGAATGCGACACCGACGGCGAGAATGGCGGCGCCGGTCGCGCCGCGGGCCTTGTCCGCTTCCTCCTCGGTGAGCTCGTCCCCGCGCAGCGTCCAGGCGGCGAACGCCAGGAACGCGACGCCGGCGATGATGCCGATCCAGTCCTGGTAGTCGGCGAACGCGTCACCGATGAAGTAGCCGATGCCGACCGACGCCAAGTGGACGAGCGCCGTGGCCGCGGTGATGCCGATGATCACGTCGCGGACCCGGTAGCGGGCGGCGAACGTCATTGCCATGAGCTGGCTCTTGTCGCCGAGCTCGGCAACGAAGATGACGGCGGTGGACAGCAGGAAGGCGTACACGGGGGTGGGTCCTCTCTCCGGCCTGGCCGGAGGAGAGCTGCCCGTGTCGGGGAGGACCCTTCGACCAGGAAGCAACATCACAGGGGTGTGCGAACTGGTCGAAAGTCTCGTCCGCCATCGCGGGGTTCACGCTGCGATGGCCTGCCGTGCCGGGCCCGGGGGCCAGTGTGTCGACACGACTGTTGGGGACTACTCCCTTTCGATCTCCACCGTAGCGAGAGGTGGCGATACCCGACGAATCCGAAGACATCGACGCGCTGGACGACCTTCCGCGTGGGTCCAGCGCGACGTTGCCGAGCGGTGGTGGAACAACGACAACACGACAACACGACAACCGTCAGCGGGCGGCGCGCCACTCGTCGGCGAGCAGGGCGTAGGTCATCCCGTCCAGCCAGCCGCGGGTCCGGTGCAGCGAGTCGCGTACGGCGTACTCCTCGCGGCGCATGCCCAGCCGCTCCATCAGTTGCCACGACGGCACGTTGTCGGCGAAGCAGAGCGCCCGGACCCGGCGCAGGCACAGGTCCTCGAAGCAGATCCGGAGCACCGCGGCGACGGACTCGGTCGCATAGCCCTGACCGCCGTACGCAGGGTCGAGCACCCAGCCGAGCATCGCCTGCACGTTCTTCGCCTGGTCGGCGACGTCGCTCTGGGCCCACGGGTCCTCGAGGAGGAGCATCAGGTCGCCGATGAGCCGGCCGTCGAGCTCGATGACGAGCGTGGTGGCCAGCCGGTCCGGCGCCAGGAACCGCTCGGCGTACTCGTCGCGGTCGGAGAAGTCGTGGCCGAGCCACTCCGCGACCTCGGGCAGGCGTCGGATCTGCCAGGTGGCCTCCAGGTCGTCAGGGGTCGCCGGGCGCAGCCGGAGCCGGTCGGTGCGCACCGGCCAGGTGACGGCGCTCAGGTCCTGGGTCATGCGATCAGTCTCGCGTCAGCAGGGCCTGCGCGTCGCCCCGGTTTCCCCGGGCCGACGCGTCGGGGGTGACGCAGCCGTTGACAGCGCCGACCGCCTCGAGGCCGGCGAGGTCCCCGGCCCCCCACTGGTCCCGGTCCCGGGCCAGCGACGGGGACATGACCTCGGCGCCGTCCCCCGTCACGTGGAACAGGCCGACCGCGTGGCCGAGCTCGTGCATGAGCGCAGCGACCCGGGTGTAGCCCTCCCCGGAGCCTGGCTTGAGCACCGGGTTGAACGCGGAGTTGAAGGTCACCCCGCCCTGGTAGATCTGCCGCACGGGCCCGCCGGCGACGTCGTGCCCGGACCGCATCTCCGGCCCGCCCAGGGCGTAGATGCCCGGCTGGAACAGCCCGGGCACGCTCTCCGGGTCGGTCCACGCCACGACGAGGTCGGCGACCGACGGGTCGAAGGGACCGTCGCTGGCGAAGGGCACCACGTCGGTCGTGCCGAGGTAGCGGAACTGCAGCCCGGTCGCCAGGGCGATCCGGGCGAGCGCGGACTGGACGTCACGCAGCGCACCCTGACGCGCCTCGGCCAGGTTGACGCGGTAGCCGATCGGCGTGCACGGGTCCCACCGGCCGACCGGGCTCGTGCTGATGAGCGCATAGCTGGTGTCGCGCCCACGGGGCCGGTAGGTGGGGACGACGACCACCGACAGCGCCGGGGTCTCGACCGGATCGACGCCGTCCCCCGTGACCCGCAACCGGTAGGAGAAGTGCCCGAAGTAGAAGGTCGGCAGGGGCAGCACGAACGATCCGGACCGGGCGACCGGGGTGCTGATGACATCGGTCCAGACGCCGACGACGAGTCGCTGCAGCGTGGCCGTCGCACCGACCCCGGGGGCAGACACGAGCCCGCGTACGGCGTAGCCGGAGCCGACCGAGACCCGCGATGCCGGCCAGGCGACGGCCAGGCCCGGGTAGGACACCATCCGCTCGCCCGGACGGGCGACGAGCCGGGGCGCGCCGGACCGGTCGGAGGGGCCGGGCGGGCCGACCGCGTCCACCGCCGGCACCGCGGCGACGAGCAGCGCCGCCGAGAGCGAGATCGCCGCGACGGCACCGGCGGCGGAGCGGGTGCGGCGGGTCGCCACCGCGGCTGGGTGGCGCCAGAAGAGCAGGCGTGAGCGCTCGGTAGACATCCGTGTCCCCTTGGTCAGCGAAATCCGTTTCGGACGCCTCTCCGATCGGCTCGATCGCCGCGGAGTTGAGGGGACGAGGGCGAAGCGCCCTGCGGGATGCGGTCAGTGCCGCGCTTCGAGGCCGACGGCGTCGCGCAGCCTCTCGACCGAGCCCGCGAGCTCCGGGTCCTGGCGCGTCTGCGATTCCATCAGGTCCGAGAGCGCCTCCGCGAGCACGTTCAGCTTCTCCTGCGCGGCCTCCTCGGAGCGGCGGCCGGCGTTCTCGAGCAGGACCAGCAGCAGCAGCGACAGCACGCTGGAGACCGTGTGGATGGCGTACTGCCAGGACTTCAGGCTCGACCACAGCGGCAGGCTGACCGCCCAGGTCACCACGATCGCCAGGCAGACGAAGAAGAAGGGCGCCCGGCTCACCCGCTCGTACGTCGCCTCGACGAACCTCTCGAACAGCGTGCGGTGGTCCTGCTTGCCGCGGCTCTCGGCCGCGTTGCTGCGATGCTCCATCCGCCGACCCTAGGGCAGCGGCCGGTCAGCGACTGGCGCCGCATCCCCCCTTGAAGGTGCCGTGCGTGGTCTCGGGCGCCTTGGTCGACCTGGTGTTCGGCTTGCGCAGCGTCCAGTAGCGCAGCCAGTCCATCTGCATGCGGCTCTGGTTCATCCGCTTGCCGTCGACACCCTCCATGGTGAAGCGGACCGCGAACGGCACGCCGGTCAGCGCGTCGTCGCGCCGCTCGGTGCTGACCACGTGGGCGTCGACGAACCACGAGATGCGGGTCTTGGTGACCTCGACCGCGAACGTGTGCCACTGGTCGTTGTGCAGGCCCAGGCCCGTGCGGGCGAAGTAACGGTCGTCGGGCCGGCTGCGGATGTAGTGGCTGACGATCGTCTTGTTCGGCGTGTAGGCCTCGAGGGCGATGTTCTTGGCGCCGCAGTACTCCGGCCGCTTGCCGGCGGGGACCAGCTCGGTGAGCACCCGGTAGTTGGTGCCGCCGTGGCCGTACTGGCGCGAGCGCAGCCGGATCTCCCAGCGACCGACCGAGTGCCCCTGGGTGATCTGGGTGGCGCTGACGGTGCCGCGCTTGGCGGTGTTCAGGGTGAGCATGCCGTGCTGGTTGCGCACCGCGCCGGGACCCTTGACCTTCCACTGCGAGCGCTTCAGCGGGCCGACGAACCGGTAGTCGACGGGGGCCTTGCCCCAGCCGTACGTGTTGCCGGCGTGGATCGGACCGGGAGCCGCGCCGTGCTGGTGGTCGGCCTGGGCAGGTGCGGACGCGGAGCCGAGCGAGAGGCCGAGAGTGACGGCGAGGGCGGCGGTTCCGGCGGCTGCCAGGAGTCGACGGGGGCGGGTGCTGGTGCTCATGGTCGACCAACGTATGTCGACAAATGGGTGTCGCGTCAAATGCCGGGGTGCCGGGAACGGGCCCGGTCGTGTGTAGCGTGCCGCGCAAGCAGTCGGCCACATCTCGGGAGTCCGCATGTCCAGCACGAGCACGCCCACGCGCGAACGCGGCCTCGCCCGCTTCGCCCAGCGCACCGCCGGCGCCACCGAGAAGTGGTTCCCGGACGCCTATGTCTTCGCCCTCCTCGGCGTCGTGGTGGTCGTCGTCGCCGCCCTGGTCAACGGCTCCACACCCAAGACGGTGGTCGGCGTCTTCGGTGACGGCTTCTGGGACCTCACCGCCTTCACGCTGCAGATGGCGATGGTGGTGCTGACCGGGTACGTCGTCGCGACGTCGGCCCCGGTCGCCCGGATCATCGAGCGGATCGCCCGGGTGCCGTCCAGCGCCTCCGGCGCCGTCGCCTTCGTCGCCCTGATGTCCTGCACGGTCTCGCTGCTCAACTGGGGCCTCAGCCTCGTCTTCAGCGGCCTGCTGGCGCGCGCGATCGCCCGCCGTACCGACCTGCGCGCCGACTACCGGGCGCTCGGCGCGGCGGCGTACATGGGGCTCGGCGCGGTCTGGGCCCTCGGCCTGTCGTCGTCGGCCGCGCAGCTGATGGCGACCCCGGAGTCGATCCCGCCGGAGCTGCTCGAGATCACCGGCGTCCTCGACTTCAGCACCACGATCCTCACCTGGCAGTCGCTGACGATGGCCGCGGTGTTGATCGTGCTGACCGTCGGGGTGGCCTGGGCGTCGGCCCCGAAGGGTGAAGCGATCCGCACCGCGGAGGACATGGACGTCGACCTGACCGACGACATCGAGCAGGTCCCGCCGCGCAGCCGGCCCGGCGAGTGGCTGGAGTACTCCCCGATCCTCCCGGCGATCGTCGGCCTGATCGTGCTCGGCTGGCTGGTCCTCCAGTTCTCGACGCTGCCGGTGCTGACCGTGCTGAGCAACCTCAACGGCTACCTGATGGTCTTCCTGGTCCTCGGCATGGTGCTGCACGGCACCCCGCGCGCCTTCCTCACGGCCGCCAGCCGGGCCGTCCCGGCGACGGCCGGCGTCCTGGTGCAGTTCCCGTTGTACGCCGGCATGGCGGCCGTGCTGACCCGGGCCACCGGCAGCAACGGCAGCACCGTCTCCGAGCACCTCGCCAACCTGTTCTCCGACCTCGGCGGCTCGGGTGGGTTCGCGGTGGTGATCGCGATCTACACGGCCCTGCTCGGCCTGCTCGTCCCGTCGGGTGGCGGCAAGTGGCTGGTCGAGAGCCCCTACGTCATGCAGTCCGCCACCGACGTGCACATGAACCTCGGCTGGACCGTTCAGATCTACAACGCCGCCGAGGCGCTGCCCAACCTGGTGAACCCGTTCTTCATGTTGCCGCTGCTCGCGGTGCTGGGTCTGCGGGCCCGGGACCTGGTGGGCTTCACGTTCCTCCAGTTCCTGTTCCACCTGCCCGTGGTGCTGCTCCTGCTGTGGCTGCTGGGGATGACGTTCGACTTCGTCGCGCCGGTGCAGCCCTAGACGGGCTCGCGGATCGGGTGCGGGACGGTGCCCAGCAGCATCTGCCCGAGCCAGGCCGGCACCTCCCGTCGTACGTCGGACGGCGCGTCGATCCGGACGTCGCCGGCGCGCAGCGCGTCCTCCCAGGTCCGGTCGACGCGCCAGAGCCGCACCATCGTCGACAGCGTCGTGACCACCGTCGCGGCTACGTCGAAGCCCGGGTCGTAGTCGCAGACGTCCGCGTCGTCGCCGTTGACGCACAGCCACCACGACCCCGTGCTCGACGGCTGGTCGGTGAAGTCGAACCTCAGCACCGTGCGGCTCCGCGGCCAGCGGTCGAGCGGCACCGTCCGCCGGATGTCCCACAGCAGGAGGTGCGGGTCGAGGTCGTCCTCGCCGAGCTCGCCGATCCACCGGATCCCCCAGGCGCCGAGGCCCTCGACGACCGGCTTGAGCTCCATCCCGCAGGGGGTCAGGTGATAGTTGGTGCGGCCGTCGACCTCGTCGCGCCGGACCACGCCGGCCCGCTCGAGGGAGCGCAGCCGTTTGGAGAGCAGCGCGGGCGACATCTTCGGGTTGCCCCGCCGCAGCTCGTTGAAGCGGGTGCTCCCCGCCATCAGCTCGCGCACCACGAGCAGCGTCCATCGCTGGTCGAGCACCTCCATCGCCTTCGCGACCGGACAGAACTGTCCGTACGACGACATCGCACACCTCCTTGGGCTCCCTGGTCCCAGTAGACCCCGGGCCGGATCCGCGTACCAGTACAGATCCAGTACCGCGGGTGGTTCAGAGCTGGCACTGGAGGGCGACCCGGGCGGAGGCGGACGCTCGTGCCATGACTACCACGACCACGACCAATCCCACCCCGCTCTGGGCCCTCGGCGACTACCACGCCGTCGCCACGGAGCTGATCGCCCCGCTCGGACCGCGCCTGGTCGAGGCGACCGGCGTCGGCGCCGGCCAGCACGTCCTCGACGTCGCGGCCGGGACCGGCAACGCGGCGCTGCCGGCCGCCCGGACCGGCGCGGACGTCGTCGCCTCGGACATCACGCAGCGGCTGCTCGACATCGGGCGCAGCGCGGCCGAGGCCGAGGGGCTCGACCTCGACTGGCGGGCGGACGACGCCCAGGCCCTGCCGTACGACGACGGCGAGTTCGACGCCGCGATCTCCTGCGTGGGCGTGATGTTCGCGCCCCGCCACCAGGAGGCTGCCGACGAGCTCACCCGGGTGGTGCGGCCAGGCGGCACGATCGGGCTGCTCAGCTGGACGCCGCAGGGCTTCATCGGCCGGATGTTCGCGACCATGAAGCCGTTCGCGCCCGCGCCGACGCCCGGAGCCCAGCCCCCGCCGCTCTGGGGCGACGAGGAGCACGTGCGCGGGCTCCTCGGCGACCGGGTCACCGACGTCGTGGCCCGCCGCGAGCCGCTGCCGGTCGACAGGTTCCGCTCGCCCGAGGAGTTCCGCGACTTCTTCAAGGCGACCTACGGGCCGACGATCGCGGTCTACCGCTCGCTGGCCGACGACCCGGCCCGGACCGCCGAGCTCGACGCAGCGCTGGTCGACCTGGGCGCCACCCACGACCTCGGCGACGGCCGGATGGAGTGGGAGTACCTCCTGCTCACGGCCCGGCGGGCGTGACGATCAGTCGACCGTGAAGTCGCTGGGCTCGCTGTCGATCATGAAGTTGCGGTCGGCCTCGATCTTCTCGACCATCCGCTGCACCCAGGCGTCGTCGTTCGTCTCGATGTCGCGCTCGGCGAGCTGCTCGCGCAGGTAGCCGGCGAGGTCCTCGGTCTCGTGGGCGTCCTTGGCGACGGACGTGGCGTCCACGGCCGCCTGGAGGTCGGAGTTGTGTCGGGCCATGGCCGAGACGTACCCGTCAGAGCGCGACGTACACCTTGCGCAGCGTCTCGGTGACGACCCAGGTCGTGCGCTCGCCCGCGTGCAGGCGTACGGCGACGCCGGGCGCGAGCTCGACGACCTCGCCGTCCTCGAAGCTCACCGTGCCGCGGCCGGCGAGCACGACGAAGACCTCGTCGACCTCGGTGTCGTGGTCGGTGCCGGGCTCCATGCCCCAGAGCCCGACCTCGGCGGCGCCGAGGGTGGCGATCGGCTCCAGGTCGGCGGTGAGCACGTCGGTCGAGAGCAGTCGCGTCATGAGTCGAACCCCAGTCCGGCGGCGTCGAGGGTCTTGAGGAAGAGGTTGCGCTCGCCCTCGCGGTGGTCGGCCCGGTCGAGCGACCAGCGGGTCAGGTTGATGCCGACCGACGCGAGCGGCTCGGGCGGGAAGGGCAGCGGCTTGCGTCGCACCAGGTCGAGACGGGTGCGCTCGGTGGTCAGGCCGGAGAGCCGGTCGAGCATCACCTCGGCCGCGAAGCGGGTGGCGCCGACGCCGAGCCCGGTGAAGCCGGCCGCGTACGCCACCCGGCCGCGCGAGGCGAGACCGTGGAACGCGGTGAACTGGGTCGAGGTGTCGATCGCGCCGGCCCAGCGGTGGCTGAAGGTCAGCCCCTCCAGCTGCGGGAAGGCCGCGAGGAAGTGGGAGGCCAGGCGACGGAACGTCTCCGGCCTCTCCTCGTACGACGCCCGCACCCGGCGCCCGCGGTGGTAGATCGCGTCGTACCCGCCCCACAGGATCCGGTGGTCGGCGGTCAGTCGCGCGTAGTGGAACTGGTTGGCGAGGTCGCCGAGACCCTGCCGGTGCGCCCAGCCGACGGACGCCAGCTGCTCGTCGGTGAGCGGCTCGGTCATCAGCACGTAGTCGTAGACCGGCACCGTCATCAGCCGGGTCCGACGGAGCAGGGACGGGAAGACGTTGGTCGCCAGCGCGACCCGGTCGCTGACGACCGACCCGCCGCTCGTCTGCACCGTGACCGGCCCGCGGGTCGGCGCGTCCAGTCCGGTCACGGTGGTGTCCTCGTGGATCTCGACGCCGAGATCGGTCGCGACCCGGGCCAGCTCACGAGCGAGCCGCGCCGGGTGCACGAGCGCGCAGTCGTCGCGGCTCCACTCGCCGGCCAGGAAGAGCGGGCTGTCGATCTCGCGTCGTACGGCGTCGCCGTCGAGGAAGCCGTCGGACTCGCGCAGCCACCCCACCTGGTGGTCCTCGACCGCGACGGTGAGGGTGCCGGTGCGCTCGAACTGGCAGTCGACGCCCAGGTCGCGCACGTCGGCCTCGAAGCCGTCGAGGTTGTCGGCGCCGAGCCGCTCGAGCACGTCGTACTCCTCGGGCCAGCGGGAGCGACCGTTCTCCTCGCCGTGGGTCAGGCTCGCCTCGCAGAAGCCGCCGTTGCGCCCGGACGCCGCCCAGCCGACGGTGTTCGCCTCGAGCAGGACGACCTTCGCGCCGGGGTTGCGGCGCTGGGCGAGCACCGCCGTCCAGAGCCCGCAGTAGCCCCCGCCGACCACGGTGAGGTCGGCGCCGGTGCGCCCGACCAGGTCGGCGTACGACGTCACCTCGCCGGTGTCCTCCAGCCAGAAGACGGCGTGCCGCGACGGGGCCAGCGCGGCGTCGACGGCGGCCGGCGCGGGCGCGTTGCGCTCGTAGGCGGTCGGTCTAGCTGCGGGCATGCACGTCGCCGGCCTTGAGCGCGTCGTCGAGGATCGCGAGCCCTTCCCGAGCCTCCTCGTCGCTCATCGTGCAGGGCGGCACCACGTGGATCCGGTTGGTGTTGGCGAACGGCAGCAGGCCGGCCGACCTGCAGGCGCCGACGACGTCGTTGAGCGCGGCCGGGCTGAGCAGCGCCTTGGTCTCCCGGTCGGTGACCAGGTCGATCGCCCAGAAGGCGCCGACGCCGCGGACCTCGCCGACGCACGCGTGCCGGGACGCGATCTCGGCGAGACCGGGGCCGAAGACCTCGCGGCCGAGGCGGTCGGCGTTCTCGACGATGCCCTCGTCGCGCATGGCGTGGATGGTCGCGACCGCGGCAGCCGTGGCCAGCGGGTGGCCGGAGTAGGTCAGCCCGCCCGGGTAGGGCTGGTGGGCGAACGTGTCGGCGATGGGGTCGCTGATGATCACGCCGCCGAGCGGGACG
>JAOPXG010000369.1 GCA_025965275.1 Nocardioides sp. | reverse complement strand
CGCGCAAGACACCCGCCACAACACCTCTCAAGGAGCTCCATGCCTCTCGGATTGATCGCCCTCGCGATCGGGGGGTTCGGTATCGGTCTCACCGAATTCGTGATCCTCGGCCTGCTGCCCGAGGTCGCCGCCGACTTCGGCGTGACCGAGGCGGCGGCCGGCTGGTTCATCACCGGCTATGCCCTCGCCGTCGCTGTCGGAGCGCTCGCCCTGACCGCGGCGGTCACGCGACTCCCCCGCAAGCAGGTGCTCATGGGACTTCTCGTGCTCTTCATTGTGGGCAACCTGCTCTCCGCGATCGCGGACACCTACAGCCTGATGATGGTCGGACGCGTCGTCGCCGCCCTCTGCCACGGCGCCTTCTTCGGCATCGGCGCGGTCGTCGCCGGCAACATGGTCTCCCCGAACAAGAAGGCCGGCGCGATCGCCATCATGTTCACCGGTCTGACGCTCGCGAACGTGCTCGGCGTTCCGCTCGGCACGCTGCTGGGGCAGAGCCTCGGCTGGCGCTCGACGTTTTGGGCGATCACGGCAATCGGTGTCGTCGCGCTCGTGGGAATTGCCACACTCGTTCCCGCTCAGGGGCGCGGCGAGGCGACGTCGCTGCGCAGTGAGATCGCGGCGTTCCGTTCCACCCAGGTGTTGTTGTCGCTCAGCATCACGATTCGGGGGTACGGCGGCATGTTCGGCGCCTTCACCTACATCGCCTACACGCTCACCTCCGTCAGCGGGTTCGCGGCGAGCTCGGTCCCCTGGCTCCTGGTCCTCTTCGGAGCCGGGCTCTTCGTCGGCAACGCCCTCGGCGGCCGGGCGGCCAACGTCTCGGTCCCGCGCACGCTCGTCGTGGTCCTGGCCGCGCTGACGCTCGTGATGGTCTTCTTCGCGCTCACGGCCGCGTCGCAGCTCGCCACGATCGCGTCCCTCGTCCTGATGGGTGGCTTCGGCTTCGCCACCGTGCCCGGGCTGCAGATGCGGATCATGGCGTACGCCGGGGCGGCGCCGACGCTCGCGAGCGGCGCCAACATCGCGGCGTTCAACGTCGGGAACGCCGTCGGCGCGTGGCTCGGCGGCGTGGCGATCGCGGCGGGGCTGGGCTTCACCGCACCGCTCTGGGTGGGCGCGGCCCTCGCGGCCGGTGCCTTGGCCGTGCTGGTGCTCGCAGAGCTGCTGGCCGGCCGTCAGTCCTCGGTCAGCATCCCCAGCAGCAGGTCGGCGACGGCCGCCTGCTCGACCGCGAACGGATGATAGGCGAGCGCCTCGTTGACGGTGGTGACGCGCCCGTTGATCCACGGGTCGGCCGCGCAGATGTCGTGGCCGGTGCTGGGCGCCCAGAGGTCGAGGTAGTCGGCCTGCGCGTCGTCGGCGGCGAGGCGGACGGCGCGGGCCAGGCCCTCGTTGACGGCACGGGCGAACGGGTAGTCGCCCGCCGCGAGCGGCAGCAGGTCGCAGGTGCCGGAGTCCGGCACGATCTGCGGGTAGCCGACGACCACGATCCGCGCGTGGGGTGACCGGTCCCGGACTGCGGCGACGACACCGGCGACGTTGCGCCGGATGTCAGCGAGCGTCGCGGCGGTGTCGGACTCCGGGTACGCCGCCGTGCACGGCGCCCCGGCCGGGTCCGCGACCGCGAGCTGGGTGCACCGGCCGAGCAGGGTCGCGAACAGCGCGTGATCGTTGCCCCCGAGGCCGATCGTGACCAGATCGGTGGTCCGCGACAGCGCGTCGAGCTGCGGGGGCACGGACCCGCCCCGACCGGTCTGCGGCGTGGTCGCGTTGTGGGTGCCGGCGCCGCTGCAGCTGACGTCGGTCAGCGTGGTGCCGGGCATCGCCTCGGCGACCAGCGCGGGGTAGTTCACGCCGGAGCGCAGGCACAGGTTCGACGCGTCCGTCGGTGGCACCAGCGGTGCGGCGGTGTAGGAGTCGCCGAGCGCGACGTACTGGTCGTAGGCCGTGGGCGCGCCCGTGGGCGACCCCGTCGCCTGGGCCGGCCCGGCCCCGGGCTCGTCGGCGTCGCCCGCCCGGCAGCCGGTCGCCAGGGCGAGCGTCAGCGCCAGGACGGCGGCGGGCAGGAGGCGTGGCATTCCTCCGACCGTACGGTGGTGTCCGAGGCCACACGCCGTGCGGGTGGACGACCCGCCGAGGATGGGGACATGACCGAGACCGCGACCACCGAGGAGCCGACCGGCAACGAGTCGTTGCTGACCGTCGTGGTCGCGCTGCTGGCCAACGGCCTGCTCGCCGTCGCGAAGTCGGTGGCCGCCGTCGTGACCGGCTCCGCCTCGATGGTCGCGGAGGCCGCGCACTCGTGGTCCGACACGGGCAACGAGGTGTTCCTGCTGGTCGCGGAGCGCCGGGGTGCGCGGCCGCGCGACGCCGAGCATCCGCGCGGCTACGGCCGGTCGACGTACATCTGGTCGCTGGTCGCGGCGTTCGGCCTCTTCTCCGCGGGCGCCGTCGTCTCGGTCTGGCACGGCGTGACCCAGCTGGCCGCGGACGAGGCCGAGACGAGCTTCCTGATCAACTACGTCGTCCTCGGCATCGCGCTCGTGCTCGAGGGGACGTCGTTCCTCCAGGCGACCCGCCAGGTGCAGGGTGCGGCCGAGCGCTTCGGCATGCGCCCGCTGCGCTACGTGACCCGGACGTCGAACCCGACCCTGCGCGCGGTGTTCTTCGAGGACTTCTCCGCACTGCTCGGGATCGTGCTCGCCGGCGGCGGCATCGCGCTGCACCAGCTCACCGGCGACCC
Source organism: Nocardioides sp. (assembly GCA_025965275.1). Classification (GTDB taxonomy): domain Bacteria; phylum Actinomycetota; class Actinomycetes; order Propionibacteriales; family Nocardioidaceae; genus Nocardioides. The sequence continues at coordinate 13,398 of JAOPXG010000369.1, read as the reverse complement.
CGTCTTCGACGCGCTCGGCTCGATCGCGGTCGGGGTGCTGCTGGCGTTCGTCGCGGTCTTCCTGATGAGCCGCAACATGGACTACCTGCTGGGGGAGGGACTCACCCCCGAGGTCCGGTCGCGGGTGATCGCCGCGCTGCTCGAGCACCCGGAGATCGACAAGCTGACCTACCTCCACGTCGAGTACGTCGGCCCGCAGCGGATGTTCGTCGTCGCCGCGGTCGACCTGGTCGGGGACGACACCGAGTCGCACCTCGCCGTACGCCTGCAGCGCGTCGAGAGCGACATCGAGCAGAACCCGCTGATCGAGGACGCCGTCCTCACCCTCGCGCTGCCGGACGCCGAGCCGCTCACCCCCTGACTTCTCGGGCAATCCCTGCACTTCTCGGCCGTTGCAACGCCTGAGAAGTGCAGGTTTCCCCGGTGCACCGGGAAACCGACCCACAGGCGAATTGCGGTAGCCGCCGTACGGACCGCTCACCGACTCGATCGGCAGCTCGGCCTCGCGCAGGATGGCGACGTAGCGGCGAGCGGCCCGCTCGGTGACGCCGAGCGCCAGCCCGAGCCGCTCGGCGGTGATGCCCGGGGACGCCTGGATCAGCGCGAGGGCACGCAGCGCTCCTCGACGGTCACGCTCGGCGGGCTGCTCAAGCACCTCGCCGTGGTCGAGGCCATCGCGTTCTCGTGGAAGCTGCACGGTCGACGGCCCTTCCCGCCGTTCGACGACGCCGACCGGGACGACGAGGGCTGGCACTGGCGGGTCGAGGACGACGACACCCCGGCGTCGCTCGAGCGCCTCTTCCGCGAGTCGGTGGCGAAGGGCCAGGCGCTGGTGGACGAGGCGATCGCCGCGCACGGCCTCGACGGTCCGGCCGACGTCTCCAACGACCAGGGTGAGCACGCCAACGTGCGCCGGCTCGTTGTCGACATGATCGAGGAGTACGGGCGCCACGTCGGCCACGCCGACCTGATCCGCGAGTCCGTCGACGGCCTGGTGGGCGAGGACCCGCCGCACTGACCGTCAGGCGGTGATGGCGGCGCCGTCGCTCTCGCCCAGCAGCCGGTCGCGCAGGTCGACCAGCTCGGAGACGGCCTCGAGGAAGCGGGTCGTGCTGTCGCCGATCTGGAGGTCGTCGAAGTAGTGGTGCCGCATCGCCACCCGGGCCAGGTGGTGCTCGTCGTGGTCGAGCCGGGCGTCGATCAGCGCAGTCAGCTCGGCCACCTCGACGTCGTCGATCACGTCGGCGCACCGGCTGACCGGCACGTCGCGGCGCAGCCGCTCGGCGTCGTGGTGCCGGTCGGTGATGAAGATCGGCTTGTCGGTGCACAGGTAGAGCCAGTCGAGCCCGACCGACGACACGTCGGTGACCATCGCGTCGCAGTCCGGCATGATCGCCAGGATGTCGCCGACGGTGATCGCCTCGTGGGGAGCGCCGGCCTCGGCCACCAGCTCCAGGATCCGGCGGTGCGCCGCGCGGACGGCCGGCGTACGACTGCTGGCGACCTTGGGGTGCGGCTTGTAGACGAGGCGGACGTCGGGGACGCCGAGGACCGCGCGCACGATCTCGGGGCCGACGGTGTCGATCGACGTGTAGTCGTTGTACTCGGCGTCGCCCTCCCAGGTGGGCGCGTAGAGCACGGTACGGCGCGGGCTCGGCGCCAGGACCGGACCCGGGTGCAGGTCCAGCTGCGGCCGCCCGATGCGCACGAGCCGGGTGGTGTCGAACTCGAGGAGACCGGCCGCGTGTCGCAGCACCGCGGCCTCGCCGGCCACGAAAACCCGGTCGTAGGCCTTGGCGTTGTTGCTGGCCATGCTCTGCTTGTCGCTCTCACCGTGGTTGATGTGGGCGTGCAGGGCCCGGCCGTGGATGAGCGACTGGAAGTTGAGCATCGAGTTGTTGCAGTAGAGGACGACCTTCGGGTCGAGCTCGACGTAGAGCGCGGTCAGGTCGGGGAACGACAGCGCCTCGTGGACCGGCAGCGTCGTCTGCTCGCGCAGCACGGCCGCCGAGTCGGGGTCGCGCACCACGACGACGACCTGCTGGCGGGCGCTCAACAGCTCGAGGACGGGGAGCCACTGGACCAACTGGTAGGTCCGCGTGGGGTCGTCCGCGAAGTAGGCGATGACGGCTTGCTCGTGCACTCACGAATTCTAGTCCTCGCTCGGGGCGGCGCTATCCCAGGGCGACCGTCAGCGCCAGGACGTACTCGGGATCGTCGAGGCGCTCGCCGTACAGCTCGCGCAGCTGCCCCATGCGGTAGCGGACCGTCTGCGGGTGCACGAACAGCTGCTCCGCGACGTCCTCGCGCCGGCCCTGGTGCAGCAGCCACGACCGGAGCGTGTCGGCCAGCTTGTCGGCCGTGGCCGGGCGCAGGTCGGCGAGCGGCGCGAGCAGCTGGGCCCGGAGGTCGGCGCGCGCCGAGGGATCGGCGTCGAGCACCAGCGCCACGAGGTGGGCCTCGGTGTCGAGGTCGATGCCGGCGGCGTGGGCGCGCAGGGCCCGGTCGTACGACGCGCGCACCTCGAGCCACGGCCGCGCCGGCCCGGCCAGCGACCCGCGGTCGGCGAGCGTCCGGAGCAGCGCGGTCCGGCGGTGGGCGTGGGCGTCGGGGACCAGCAGCAGCACGCCCTCGTCGAGCTCGGGCGGGTCCGCGGCCTGGAGGGTGCCCGGGGACAGCGAGGACAGCACGGGCCGCACCTGCGCCTCCGGCACGATCACCGCGGTCAGCGTCTTGGGGGGCTCCCACCCGGCCCGCTCGGCCGCGTCGACGACCTGGTCGACCGGCGACCCGGTGAGCAGGTGGTGGGCGACCCGCTCCAGCAGCCGCTGGCGGACCCGGCCGGTGGTCGCGAGCTCGTCGGTGTGACCGGCGACCGCGGCCGCCGACAGTTCGTCGATGTAGGCGAAGACCAGCTCGGCGAAGTCCACGAGGACCTCGCCGTCGACCCCGTTGCGCACCGCGGTCGTCGACATCTCGCGCCAGGAGACCCGGGCCCCGATCCGGAACGCCGCGAGCAGCGCGTCGGTCGACCGCCCGCTGCGGGCCTCACCGCGGCCGAGCTGGTAGGAGCCCTCGACCGCGGGCGCGGTCGGCGTCGACACGTCGGCGCCCCGCCTGCCGCTGGCCAGGGAGAGGAAGCCGCCCAGCGCGAGCTGGACGGCGTTGCGGATGGTCTCGCCCATCGGCCCGCTGAACGCGTCGGTGTAGCTGGGCACCTCGTCGATGATCGCGGCGACCACGTGGTCGGCCGCCCGGGGCAGCTCGGCACGCATCTGCTCGACGGCCCCGGCTGACAGCTGGAGGCCGTGGTCTGCCGTACGGCGTGGGCTGTTCCGGACCATGGCGACTCCCGATTGTCATCTGTGAACAAATGTGACGTACGCCTTCACGTTCTATGGACAGGATATTACGCCGCAGGAGCAGCACACTGGAAGACATGAGCATCGCCGTCCCGTCCCGAGCAGGGAGGTCCTCCCGAGGCCTCTCACTGCGGGAGAGCCTGCGCAAGCTGGCCGACGCCGCCGTCACCCCGCTGGAGATCGACGACGTCCTCGACGTCTTCCACCCGCTGCGCCGCGGGGCCGACCTGCGCGGCAAGATCGTCGAGGTCCGTCCCGAGACCGCCGACGCCGCGACGATCGTCATCAAGCCCGGCCGCGACTGGGCCGGCCCCGTGCCCGGCCAGTACCTCCGGGTCGGCGTCGACGTCGACGGTGTCCGCCTCTGGCGCACGTACTCGCTGACCCACGGCCCGCGCGCCGACCGCTGCATCAGCATCACGGTCAAGGGCATCCCCGACGGCGTGGTCTCCAACCACCTCGTGCGCCGGGTCAAGGCCGGCCAGATGATCCACCTCGGCCAGGCCGAGGGCGACTTCGTCCTGCCCCAGCCGATCCCCGGCAAGCTGCTGCTCGTCACCGCCGGCTCGGGCATCACCCCGGTCATCGGGATGCTGCGCAACATGTTCTCCCGCGTGGTGCCGGTCGAGGCCGACATCGTGCTGCTCCACTCCGCGCTGTCGCGCTCCGAGGTCATCTTCGGCGACGAGCTCCGGGCGTACGCCGCCCAGGGCCGGCTGCGGCTCGTCGAGCTGCACACCGACGTCGACGGGATGCTCGACGTCGACTGCCCCGACACCGGCCTCGCCGCGATCGTGCCCGACCTGGCCGAGCGCACGACGTACGCCTGCGGCCCGGTCGGCCTCCTCGACGCGCTCGAGAAGCACCACACGACCCACGACCTGCCGCTCCACATCGAGCGCTTCCGGGCGCCCGTCATGGCGACCGGCGAGGGCGGCACGCTGACCTTCGCGTCCGGCGTCTCCGTCGAGGCCGACGGCGCCACCCCGATCCTCGACGCCGCCGAGGGTGCCGGCGTCCTGATGCCGAGCGGCTGCCGGATGGGCGTCTGCTTCGGCTGCGTGCTGCCCCTGCGCGAGGGCGCCGTGCGCGACCTCCGCAACGGCGAGATCACCACGGCGTCGCCCGGCGACGGCGTGATCATCCAGACCTGCATCAACGCCGCCGCCGGCGCCTGCCACATCGACCACTGACCGATCACGACAGATCACTCGAGAGGATCGTCATGACCGCACTGCAGAAGAAGACCGAGTCCCCGATCGCCCACCTCACGCCCGAGGACATCGAGCAGATCGGCATCGAGCTCGACGCCATCCGCCAGGACATCCTCGACGACCGCGGCGAGAACGACGCCAAGTACATCCGCACCGTCATCGACGTGCAGCGCCGCATGGAGCTCGCGAGTCGCGCCGTCCTGCTGTTCTCCGCGTTCCCGCCGGCCTGGATCGTGGGTACGACGGGCCTGAGCGTCGCCAAGATCCTCGAGAACATGGAGATCGGCCACAACGTCCTGCACGGCCAGTGGGACTGGATGCGCGACCCGAAGATCCACTCCACGACGTGGGAGTGGGACATGGCGACGCCGGCGAAGCAGTGGCAGCACTCCCACAACGAGCTGCACCACACGTACACGAACGTGATCGGCAAGGACAACGACCTCGGCTACGGCATCATGCGCGTCGACGAGGACCAGCCGTGGCACCCGTTCTTCCTGGTGCAGCCGTTGTGGAACTTCGTCAACGCGTGCTTCTTCGAGTACGGCATCGCGGCGTACGACCTCGAGCTCGGCGCGAACATCAAGCGCAAGAAGACCAAGGATCCGGAGTTCAAGGCCCGGGTCAGCCAGGTCCTGAAGAAGATCCGCAACCAGGCCACCAAGGACTACGTCGTCCACCCGGCGCTGTCGATCCCGACCGGCTCGTTCCTGCCGACCCTGGCCGCGAACTTCACGGCCAACGTGGTCCGCAACCTGTGGAGCCACTCGATCATCATGTGCGGTCACTTCCCCGAGGGCGTCGAGACCTTCGAGAAGCGCTCGATCGAGGGCGAGACCCGCGGCGAGTGGTACCTGCGCCAGATGCTGGGCGCCGCCAACATCAGCGGCGGCAAGGCCATGCACCTGATGTCGGGCAACCTGTCCCACCAGATCGAGCACCACCTGTTCCCCGACCTGCCCAGCAACCGCTACGCCGAGGTCGCCCCGAAGGTGAAGGCGCTATTCGACAAGTACGAGCTGAACTACCACGCCGCGCCGTTCCCGCAGCAGCTCGCGAGCGCCTGGCACAAGGTGGTCCGCTTGTCGCTGCCCAACGGCTGGCTGGCCACGACCAACGTCAAGAACGCCCCCCAGCAGGTCGCGCTCCTCTACAAGATGACCACCGGCGGCTCCAGGATCCGTCGCGCCGCCCAGGCCCGGCTCACCCAGCAGTCCCGCCGGCTCGCTGCCTGACGGTTGCGGTTTTCACCGGGCGGGCTCTAGTCGCCCCGGGTACCCGGTGAAACCCGCACGACACGCCGGGGAGCCTCGGCGTGTCGTGCGGGTTTGCCACGAGAAGTCCGGTCAGGCCGGCGGGTGCTCGGCGACGCAGAAGAGGTTTCCCTCGGGGTCCTCGAGCGTCGACCACTGCACCCACGGGGCCTCGTCGAGGATGTCCCACCGATGGGTGGCACCGAGACCGACGATCCGCTCGACCTCGGCGGCGCGGGAGCCCCACGGCACGGTCAGGTCGAGGTGCTGGCCCTGAGCGCTGGGCCGCTCGCCGCCCCGCGGCCCGAAGAACATCGCGAAACCCTCCGGTCCGGCGGCCGGCAGGAACACCGCGCCGTCCGACCGGGGCGGCACCGCGCTCCCGAGCACGCCCGCCCAGAACGCCGCCAGCCCCGCCGGATCGTCGGAGGCGACGTTGACGGCGCCGAGAGTGACCTGCGGGGTGGTGTCCACGTCCCGACCGTACGGCGTCCGTCGTGGCGGGCGTGCACTCGACCGGTCACACTTCGGGCTGGAGCGGTACGGCCGGGCGAGGGGTGTGGTGACGCGGAGGCAGTGCGCGGCCACGTACACGGTGCTGGCCTGCCGGCCTGGCCGCCGTCGCGGCGACGTACTTGGTGCTCGCGACGCCGTTGCTGTCCGGCACCAGCCCCTACCTGCTGCCGCCGCCGTGGGCCACCGTGTCGCCCTGGTCGCCGACCGGGGCATGCGCATCGAGAAGCGACCCCTGCGCGGCAGCCAACCAGCGCTGAGCCGGTCGTCGGTCGAGGAGTTCGCGACATGGGGACTTTTGGCACCCGGGTGAATGGTGGCGAGGCCTGGATCGTCAGCGCCGCCTTGTGGCTCACCGCCGCCGCCCTGCTACCTCCCGCTGCGCCGCCGATCACTGGGGCTAGGTAGCCGGATAGGAGTCCTTGGGCGGACGGGCCTCGTCACTCCGGGACCCAGTCGCCGCCGATGGCCCCGCGCATCACCTTCTCCACCTCGTCGAGGTCGTTCACGAGCATGGAGGGGCGCAGGAACAGGAACCAGGAGGCAGCGACCATCGCGGCTCCGAGGAGGAGGGCCGGGAGCCCCTCCCGGAGGGTCGCGCAGGTGACCAGCACGCCGCTGAGCAGGAGTAGCCATCCGAGCCAGAGGCCCTTGTTGGCGATCTCGACCGCAACCCGGCGCTCTCCCAGCAGGGTGGCTGTTCCCAGCGTCGCTACGTGAGCGCCACTACTGGGCATGCCGCTCCACTCCTTGACGGTGAATGTCGTCTCGTCGCGGCGCAGGAAGGTCGAGTTGCCTCCCAGTGGCCACGGCTTCAGCCCACGCGTCTTGTTGTCGAACCTGCGCAGCCGCGCCTCTTCCGCGGCGCTGAGTGTCACGGCGTACCGCCGCTTGGGCGGCCTCACCACGAGTTCGCGCGGCGGGGGAGGGACGACATGTGGCTGCTCCTGGGTGGCGTTGGAAGGGCCGCAGGACGATGGCACATCCGAGGCTAGCGGGCGCTTGCGGTCTTCGTCGTCCAGGACGGCGCCACCCCGCAGCTCATCGCCACCGAGGACGTCGGCCCGGACAGTGCCGACAAGAGCCGGGCCGAGTGGGGCCGCGCTGACGGTCGACGACGGTGGATCTACCTCTACGGCACGGCGAACCCCGAAGAGCCGGGAGTCTTCGGGTTCTCGCTCCAGGTGGCGCGGGTCCGGCCCGACGACGTGCTCGAGGCCTCGCGGTGGCGCTACTGGGACGGTGCCCGACGCTCTACCGCCCGAGGTTCCTGCGCCTCCCGCTCCCCGACTGAGCGGGCCGGCTACGCCGCGATGCGTAGAGCGTCCGAACGTCGACTATCCCGACGAGTCAGCCGAGGTAGCGGACAGGCAGCGCACTCTCGACGACGTCCGACCCGTCGTCGGAGAGGTGCACGCGCAACGCCCGGGCCTCCGGGCGCGACGAGACCGCCTCGACGAGCTCGCCGTCGCGGAAGAGCAGCGCGCAGCTGTCGTCGGCGGCGTACCCGGCCGGCAGCACCCGCGCGCCGATCAGCTCGGTGTACGTCGGCTGCCGCTCGGGCTCGCCGTCGTAGTGCGGGCACGCGCTGCCCGCCAGGAAGCCGAGTCCGTCGTCGAGCGCGGCCAGCGGGCCGAACGAGTCGGTGACCGAGCTCTCGAACCAGCAGTTCATCCCGGCGCTGACCCCGGACAGCACCACCCCCGCGTCGAGGGCCTCGCGGAAGATCTCGTCGAGTCCGTGCAGCCGCCACAGGGCGAGCAGGTTCGCGGTGCTGCCCCCGCCGACGTGGATGACGTCCTGGGCGAGCACCAGCGCCCGCAGGTCGACCTCCTCGAGGTCGCTGAGGTGGAAGAGCCGCAGGCTGCTGGTCTCCGCGCGCTCCGCGAAGGCCTCGACGAACCGGTCGACGTAGTCCTCCGCGTCGCCGCTCGCGGTCGGCACGAAGCAGATCCGCGGCCGGTCGCCGACGCCTCGGCGCCGGGCCGCCAGCGAGAGCAGGAAGTCGTCGAGCAGGGGGTTGTCGGGCTCCATGGCGAAGCCGCCGCCTCCGAAGGCGAGGATCGTGGCGCTGGGCGTCATGCGCCGATCCTCGCAGCCGCTCGACCCACCGAACGAATATGACAGTTCATGTCATCATGGGTCGACACGTCAGACCGCGGATCGAGGGGCCATGACCTATCGCGTCATCCAATGGGCGACGGGCGGCGTCGGCCGCGCCGCGATCGAGGCCGTGCTGCAGCATCCCGACCTGGAGCTGGTCGGCTGCTGGGTGCACTCGGCCGAGAAGGCGGGCTGCGACGTCGGTGAGCTGATCGGTGGTCCCGACCTCGGGGTCCGTGCCACCGACTCGCTCGACGAGATCCTGGCGATGGACGCGGACTGCGTCGTCTACGCGCCCCTGGTGCCCGACCCGGGCGTCGTCGTCCAGCTGCTCCGCTCCGGCAAGAACGTCGTGACGCCGGTCGGGTGGGTCTACCCGGACAGGTCGAGGGCGGGCGAGATCATCGCGGCGTGCGAGGCCGGGCAGGCGTCGCTGCACGGCACGGGGATCCATCCCGGCGGCATGACCGAGCGCTTCCCGCTCACCTTCTCGGCGGTCACCGCGGGTGTCACGCACGTGCGGTCGGAGGAGTTCTCCGACATCCGCACCTACGGCGCTCCCGACGTGGTGCGTCAGGTGATGGGCTTCGGCGGCACCCCCGCGGACGCCCTTGCCGGGCCCATGGTGGCGGCGCTGGGGAGCGGGTTCCGCCAGTCGGTCCGCATGGTCGCCGCCGAGATGGGTCTCGGCGCCGGCGTGAAGGTGACGACCGAGCACACCGTCGCGGTCGCCACCGCGCCGATCGACACCCCCATCGGGGTCATCGAGCCGGGCCAGGTGGCCGGCCAGCGGTTCGTCTGGGCCGCACAGGTCGGCGACACCCCGGTGGTCACCGCGGTCGTCAACTGGCTGATGGGGGAGGAGCACCTCGACCCCGCCTGGACCTTCGGCGAGGGCGGCGAGCGGTACGAGATCGAGATCCAGGGCGACCCGCCGCTGTTCATCACCATCAAGGGGCTCCAGCCAGAGACCGTGGCGGCCGGCGTGCTCCGCAACCCGGGCGTGATCGGTACGGCGAACCACTGCGTCAGCGCGATCCCGTACGTCGTCCGGGCGGCGCCCGGCATCACCACCTACCTCGACCTGCCCCTGATCGCCGGGCGGATGGCTCCCCACCTCGTCGCGGAGGCGTCGGCGTGATCCTGGACCGCTTCAGGGTGACCGACCAGGTCGCGATCGTGACCGGGGCCGGCCTCGGGATCGGGCGCGGCATCGCGATCGCCCTGGCCGAGGCCGGGGCCGACGTGGTGGTGGCCGCGCGCACGAGGTCCGACCTGGACGAGGTGGTCGCCCGGATCGAGGAGACCGGTCGGCGCGGGATCGCGGTCGTCGCCGACGTCCTCGAGGAGGCCGACCGGCAGCGCGTCGTCGAGACCGCGGTGGGTGAGCTCGGGGGTCTCGACATCCTCGTCAACAACGCGGGCGGCGCCGGCCCGCGCGCGGCGATGGACACCTCGGAGGGCTTCTTCGAGCGCACCCTCCGCTTCAACGTGACGGTGCCCTTCCTGCTGAGCAAGCTCGCGGCCCGCGTCATGGTCGACACCCGCGGAGGGGGCTCCATCGTCAACATCTCGTCCCGGTCGGCCGACCTGGTGCTGTCGTCCTTCGTCGCTTACGGCACCGGCAAGGCCGCCCTCAACAAGATGACTCAGAACATGGCCCTCGAGCTCGCCCCCCGGGTCCGGATGAACGCCATCGGCGTCGGCGGCGTCGCGACCCGGTCGCTCGACGTGGTGCTGACCGACGACGACCTGCGCGCGGAGTTCGAGCGCAACACCCCGATGCGTCGACCGGGTCAGCCCGAGGACATCGCGGCAGCCGCGCTCTTCCTCGCCTCCCCGGCGTCGTCGTGGGTCACCGGCAAGGTGTTCGACGTCGACGGGGGCTCCGAGACGCCGTCGATCCAGGTCCCGACCCCGCCGCTCGAGCCCCGGGCATGACCGCGAAGCCACCGTCCCTACGCGAGCGGCAGCGGCTCGACCTGCGCCACCGGGTCCATCGCTCGGCGCTCGCCATGTTCGCCCGCGACGGCTACGACGCCGTGACGATGGAGCAGCTCGCGGCCGAGGTGGGCATCTCGCTGAGCACGCTCTTCCGGCACATGCGGACCAAGGACGAGCTGTTCGTCGGGGTCCTCGAGGTCGGGCGGGCCGAGGTGGTGGCCAACGTCAGACGGCTCTCGGAGTCGACCGACGTGGTCTCGGCGCTGGGGGCCGCCATCCTGCTGAGGACCGAGCAGTTCGAGGACGAGCCCGACCTGGAGCTGTGGCGTCGCGCGATGACGTCGGCGCCCGAGCGGGTCCGCCGCAGCGCGCTCTTCGCCGAGGACGAGCGGGCCGAGCTCGTCGCCGTCGTCGAGGACCGCGCCCCCGACCTCGACGCCGGTCTCGTCGTCACGGTGCTGCTCGCCGCCACCGCCTACGCCTACGAGCAGTGGCTGCGCGGCGACGGCAGCGAGGGCCTGCACGCCCTGACCCGGCGCGCGCTCGCCGGCGTACGCCTCGGTCCGACCCAGATCAACCCAGCGCCGCGCTGACGACCTCGCGTGCCTCGTCCTGCACCCGCGCCAGGTGCTCGGGGCCGCGGAACGACTCGGCGTAGATCTTGTAGACGTCCTCGGTGCCCGACGGCCGCGCCGCGAACCACGCCGACGCGGTCGTCACCTTGAGCCCGCCGATCTTCGCGCCGTTGCCGGGCGCCTCGGTGAGCTTGGCGGTGATCTCCTCGCCCGCCAGCTCGGTCGCGGAGACGTCGTCCGGCGAGAGGGCCGCCAGCGCCGCCTTCTGCTCCCGGGTCGCCGCCGCGTCGATCCGGGCGTACGCCGGCTCGCCGTGCTGCTCGACCAGCGTCGCGTAGTGGGCGCTGGGTGACCGACCGGTCTTCGCGAGGATCTCGGAGGCCAGCAGCGCGAGGATGACGCCGTCCTTGTCGGTGGTCCACACGGAGCCGTCGGTGCGCAGGAACGACGCGCCCGCCGACTCCTCGCCGCCGAAGCCGAACGACCCGTCGATCAGCCCGGGCACGAACCACTTGAACCCGACCGGCACCTCGACCATCTCGCGCCCGATCGACGCGGCCACCCGGTCGATCATCGACGACGAGACCAGCGTCTTGCCGATCCGCGCCCCCGCAGGCCACCCCGGCCGCGCCCCGCCGAAGAGGTACTCGATCGCGACGGCCAGGAAGTGGTTGGGGTTCATCAGCCCGGCGTCGGGCGTCACGATGCCGTGCCGGTCGGCGTCGGCGTCGTTGCCGGTCGCGATGTCGTACTTCTCCTTCTGCGCGATCAGCGACGCCATCGCGTCGGGCGACGAGCAGTCCATCCGGATCTTGCCGTCCCAGTCGAGGGTCATGAAGCGCCACGTCGGGTCGACCAGCGGGTTCACCACGGTGAGGTCGAGCCCGTGCCGGTCGGCGATCTCGCCCCAGTAGTCGACCGACGCGCCGCCGAGCGGGTCGGCGCCGATCCGCACCCCGGCCTGCTTGATCGCCGCCAGGTCGACGACGTGCGGCAGGTCGTCGACGTACGTCCCCAGGAAGTCGTACGACGACGCCGCGGCCCGCGCCCGGGCGAAGGGGATCCGCTTCACGTCCGCGAGCTCGCCGCGGATCAGCTCGTTGGCGCGGTCGGCGATCACCTTCGTGGCGTCGGAGTCGGCCGGGCCGCCGTGCGGCGGGTTGTACTTGAAGCCGCCGTCGGAGGGCGGGTTGTGGGACGGGGTCACCACGATGCCGTCGGCCAGGCCGGACCCGGACCGGCGGCCGCCGTTGGCGCGGATGATCGCGTGCGAGACCGACGGCGTCGGCGTGTAGCGGTCGCGCGAGTCGACGAGCACGGTCACGTCGTTGGCGGCCAGCACCTCGAGCGCGGTCGCCCACGCCGGCTCGGAGAGACCGTGGGTGTCGCGGCCGATGAAGAGCGGGCCGTCGTACCCCTGCTCGCGCCGGTAGTCGCAGATCGCCTGCGTGGTCGCGAGGATGTGCGTCTCGTTGAAGGCCGTGCGCAGCGACGACCCGCGGTGCCCGCTGGTGCCGAAGGCGACCTGCTGGTCGACGTCGTCGGGGTCCGGCACCCCCGTGTAGTACGCCGTCACGAGGTGCGCGACGTCGACGAGGTCGGAGGGTTCGGCGGGCTGGCCGGCGCGGGGGTCGCTCATGGCGCCATCATGCCGCGCGCCGGCCTCGCGGGCAGTGACCGTGATCATCCAGCCGGATGCCTGCCACCGCGACGGCCACCCTTCCGACCGCCGGACCCCCACCGCTTCTGAGTCGTCGGCGTGGGTGGTCTCGAGGCTCGCTCCGCTCGCACCTCGACCACCGGGGACACCCGCGGATCGTGGGGACGATGGACGTCACCGGCCGGTGGGCCGGCTCACCGTGTCGTATCCGCAGCGGTGCGTTCGTGGCAGAGATGAGAGGCGGCCGACAGAGGCCGCCGGGACGAGGAGTCATGCGATGACGCAGTACCTGATCGCGTTCGACGACGGCACGATGGTCTTCCCCGAGGAGGACTTCCCCGCCGTGGTGGAAGCCGTGCGCGAGGTGAGGTCGGCGGCCAAGGCCGCGGGCGTGTGGGTCTTCTCGGCGGGGCTGGAGCACCAGGTGCCGAGCGTGGTGGCCACCGACGGCACGGTCATCGACGGGCCCTACCCGGAGAGCAAGGAGCACCTCGGCGGCTTCGCGGTCGTCGACGTGGCCACGCGCGCGGAGGCGCTGGAGTGGGCCGCCCGGATCGCCGCGGCCTGCCGCTGTGCGCAGGAGGTCTTCGAGCTGCTGCCCGAGCCGATCGACTGAGCGGGAGCGGCCCGCCACGCCGGAGGTCGCGGATGCGGCGGCCGTCGCTGCGAGGATGTCCGGGTGCGCCGTGCCGTGGGTCCCCTGCTCGCCGTGACCGTGGCGCTGGTGCTCGCGGACTCCGCGGTGGTGACGCTCGCGCTGCCCGACATCCTCCG
>JAOPXG010000361.1 GCA_025965275.1 Nocardioides sp. | reverse complement strand
ACGTGACCAGCCTGGAGTTCCTCGATGATCCCGCGGCCTTCCTCGCCGCGGCCGAGACGCACCTCTCGGCCGACCCGGTGCTCAACACCGTGATCGCGTCGGTCACGCAGCGGGCCGCCGCCGCTGATGCGAAGGGCCGCCCGCGCGGCCACGAACCGCGCTGGTGGGTGCTGGTCCGCGACGACGCCGGTGACGTCGTCGGGGCGGCGATGCGGACCGCGCCGTTCGTGCCGTTCCCGCTCTACGTGCTGCCGATGCCGGACCGGGCCGCCCGCGACCTCGCCCGGGCGCTGCACGATCGCGGCGAGACGCTCACCGCGGTCAACGGCGCCCTGCCGGCCGCCCGGGTGCTCGCCGACGAGCTGGCCCGCCGCACCGGCTCCGCGGTGCGCGTCCACGAGCACCTGCGCCTCTTCGAGCTCGGCGAGCTGGTCGCGCCCCCGACGCCGCCCGGGCGGCTGCGGGCCGCCACCGCGGAGGACGCCGACCTCGCGCTCGCGTGGTTCCGGGCCTTCGAGTCGGCCGCCGCCGAGCAGGCCGGCCGCGAGGGCGCGCCCGGGATGCTCGACGGCTTCACGATCGAGGACATGCAGGCGCGCATCGACGACGGCGTCATCTGGTTCTGGGAGGACGGGTCCGGCGAGCGCGTGCACCTGACCGGCGCCAACCTGCCGGCGTACGGCGTCACCCGGGTCGGTCCGGTCTACACCCCCGCCGCGCACCGGGCGCAGGGCTACGCGAGCGCGGCGGTCGCCGAGGTGTCACGGCAGCACGTCGAGCAGGGCGTGCGGGTGTGCCTGTTCACCGACCAGGCCAACCCGACGTCGAACAAGATCTACGAGGCGATCGGCTACCGCCCGGTGGTCGACATGGTGAATCTCCTGGTCTGCTGAGTGCGCTCTAGACTCGGGAAGACATGACTGACGCGCCTGATACCCCCCGCCTCGCCACGACCTTCGACGAGGTCGAGGACGCCCTCTTGTCCCGCTGGCCCGAGACCAAGCTCGAGCCGTCGCTGGACCGGATCCGCGCGTTCGTCGAGCTGCTCGGCGACCCGCAGGCCGGCTACCCGGTGATCCACCTGACCGGCACCAACGGCAAGACCTCGACGTCGCGGATGATCGACACCCTGCTGCGCGCGCTCGACCTGCGCACCGGCCGGTTCACGAGCCCCCACGTCGAGCGGATGAGCGAGCGGATCTCGATCGACGGGGAGCCGCTGACCGACGAGGAGTTCGTCGACGCCTTCAACGACGTCGCGCCGTACACCCACATCGTCGACAGCAGCCAGGAGCACCCGCTGTCGTTCTTCGAGACCGTCGTCGCCATGGCGTACGCCGCGTTCGCGGACGCGCCGGTCGACGTCGCGGTCGTCGAGGTCGGGATGGGCGGGTCGTGGGACGCCACCAACGTCGTCGACGCCGCGGTCGCCGTGGTGCTGCCGGTCGCCGTCGACCACGCGGCCTACCTCGGCAGCACGCCGGCCGACATCGCGGTCGAGAAGGCCGGGATCATCAAGCCCGGCTCGATCGCCGTGCTCGCCCAGCAGTCACCCGAGGTCGACGAGGTCCTGCTCGAGCGGATCACCGAGGTCGGCGCGACCGCGGTCCGCGAGGGACTCGACTTCGGCGTCGCCGCGCGCACCCCGGCGGTCGGCGGCCAGATGCTGTCGCTGCAGGGGCTGCGCGCCCGCTACGACGACGTGTTCCTCCCTCTCTACGGTGCTCACCAGGCCCAGAACGCCGCCGTCGCCCTCGCGGCGGTCGAGGCCTTCGCGGGTGAGAACCCGCTCGACGAGGAGGTCGTCCGTGCGGCCTTCGCCCAGGTGACCTCTCCCGGCCGCCTCGAGATCGTCCGGCGGAGCCCCACCGTCGTGCTCGACTCGGCCCACAACCCGCACGGTGCCGAGGCCCTCGGCGCGGCGCTGGAGGACTCCTTCACGTTCAACCCGCTGATCGGCGTGGTCGGCGTGATGGCGGACAAGGACCAGGAGGGGCTGCTCGCGGCCCTCGAGCCGCACCTCGCCCACGTCGTCTGCACCCAGAACTCCACGGAGCGTTCGCTCCCGGCCGAGCAGCTCGCCGAGGTCGCCCGTGAGGTCTTCGGCGAGGACCGGGTCTCGGTCACCCCCGACCTCGGCAGCGCGATCGAGGCCGCCGCCACCCTGGCCGAGGCGGGCGCCGCGTTCGGCGAGGGGATCGGCTCGGGCGCCGTGCTCGTCACCGGGTCGGTCGTCACCGTCGGAGAGGCACGCGCCCTGCTCGTCCGTCCGGAGAAGCACCGATGAACGAGGCTCCCGCGCGGTCGCCGCGCCGCGGCATGTGCGCCGCGATCCTCTGTCTCGAGGCGATCACCCTCGGCCTCACGACGCCGGTCATGGTCTCGGTCGCCGACGTCGCGGTCTCGACCGCCCTCTGGATCGGGCTCGGTCTCGCGATCGTCTGCCTGCTGCTCGCCGGCATGCTCCGCAGCGAGTGGGCGTACGGCGCGGGCTGGGTCGTCCAGGGTGCAGCGATCGCGCTCGGCGTGGTGATCCCGCTGATGTTCTTCCTGGGCGCGGTCTTCGCGCTGCTCTGGGGCACGGCCTACTTCCTCGGGCTCAAGATCGAGCGCGAACGGGCCGCGGCGTACGCCGAGTTCGCCGCCCTCGAGGCCGCCGAGCCCTCCGACTTCACCGAGCCCTCAGCAGAGGGCTGACACCAGCGCGGCCAGCGCCGCGTCCAGCTCCTCGTCGGTGACGCCGCCGAAGCCGACCACCAGGCCGGTCAGCCGCGCGGTCCGGCAGTAGCCGGAGAGCAGGTTGACCTCGAAGCCGGCCCTCCGCGCCGCCTCCTGCGCGCGGACCGCGTCGGCCTGGGGGAGCAGCCAGGTCGAGTACATGCCGGCGAGCGGCCCGGCCAGCTCGGCGTACGGCGAGAGTGCCGCGGCGACCCGCGGGGCGCGCTCGGCGTAGACCCGGCGGGCGGTACGGACGACCTTGTCGACGTACCCGTCCCGCAGCAGGGAGAGGTAGGCCCGCTGCACCGGCCACGGGGCGCCGTCGTGGGTGATCAGCCGGCGCGCGTTGACGCGGTCGAGCAGGTCCGGTGGCGCCACGAGCCAGCCGAGCCGCAGCGAGGGCGCGACCGACTTCGCGGCGGTGCCGAGATAGGCGACCCGAGCCGGGTCGAGCGTGGCGAGCGCCGGGACGGGGGCGACGTCGTAGCGGAACTCCGAGTCGTAGTCGTCCTCGACCACGATCGTGTCCTCGGCGCGGGCGGCCTCGAGCAGGGTCAGCCGGTCCGCCGCCGGCATCACCCGGCCGAGCGGGTGCTGGTGGGCCGGCGTCACGTAGGCGGCCACCAGGCCGGTCAGGTCGGTGACCGCGGTGTCCGCCGGCAGGTCGCGCACCTCCCGGCCGAGGCCGCGGACCGTCTCGACCGCGGCCCGGTAGCCGGGGTCCTCGAGGCCGACCGGTCCGGGGCGCAGCGCGGTGAGGACGTGCCGCAGCCCGTCGGTGGTGCCGCTGGTGACGACCACCTCGTCCGGGTCGACCACGACGCCGCGGGTGCGGGCCAGCCGGTCGGCGAGGGACGCGCGCAGCTCCGGGATGCCGCGCGGGTCGTCGTAGCCCCGGGGCGGCCGGGCCGTCGAGACGTCGCGCCAGGCGCGCCGCCAGCCGGCCGCGTGCCGGGGGTCGATCCACGGGGTCCCGGCGTCGAGCCGGACCAGCTCGGCGGGGGAGGTCGCGCCGCGGCGCCGGGGAGCCGGCGTACGACGGGTGCTGCCGGAGGCGACGAAGGTGCCGGCGCCGTGCCGGGTCTCGAGCCAGCCCTCGGCGACCAGCTGCTCGTAGGCCTGCTCCGTGACCGAGCGGCTGACGGCGAGCTCGGTGGCCAGCGCACGGCTGCTCGGGAGCCGGTCGCCGCGCGCGAGCGTGCCCGTCGTGACCAGCTCGCGGATCTGAGCGGAGAGCTGGGTGCCGAGCGGGCCGGGCCGCGAGCGGTCCAGCCGGACGGGCAGGGTGACCATCGAGTGTCCTGTCGAACTGATGCAAAATTGGCCCGTGCGACCGGGCCACTTCTGCATCAGCCTAGGGGGGTGACGACTTCGCTGGAACCCACCGCCCGCACCACTGTCAACCGCGGCCGCAACCGCTCGGTCGCCGACCGCGACCAGCTGCACGCCTTCCTGGCCGACGCCCTGGTCGCCCACCTCGGCGTTGTCGTCGGAGAGCACCCGGTCGTGCTGCCCGCCGCCTTCGCGATCGACCTCGACGGCCCCGACCCCGACGGCACGCTCTACGTGCACGGGTCGGTCGCCGCGGGCTGGCTGCGCGCCGCCCAGGACGCCACCGTCTGCGTCACCGTGACCGAGCTCGACGGCCTGGTCGCCGCGCGCTCGGCCTTCCACCACTCCATGAACTACCGCTCGGCGGTCGTGATCGGGCCGGCCCGGGTCGTCGACGACCCGGACGAGCGTCAGCACGCGCTCGACCTGGTCGTCGACCACATGATCCCGGGCCGCTCGGCGACGCTGCGGGCCAGCACCCGCAAGGAGCTGGCCGCGACCGCGGTGCTCGCCGTCCCGCTGCGCGAGGCGTCGATGAAGGCCCGCGACGGTGGTCCGGTCGACGAGCCCGAGGACGTCGACGCGGGGATCTGGGGCGGACACATCCCGCTCCGCCGGGTGGCCGGGGAGCCGGTCGCCGGGGAGGACGCGAGCGGACCGGCCCCGGCCGACGTCGTACGGCGGGCGGCGTCTTTGTAGGGTCGGCGCATGACCCAGCGCACGCTCGTCCTCCTCAAGCCCGACACGGTCCGCCGTGGACTCGTGGGGGAGGTGCTCTCCCGCTTCGAGGCGAAGGGCCTCACCATCGTCGCGATGGAGCACCGCACCATCGACGCCGCGACGGCCGACGAGCACTACGCCGAGCACGTCGAGCGCGACTTCTACCCGCCGCTGCGCGCCTTCGTGACCAGCGGTCCGCTCGTGGCGCTGGTGCTCGAGGGCGACGAGGCGGTCGAGGTGGTGCGCGCGCTCAACGGCGCCACCGACGGTCGCAAGGCCGCACCCGGCACGATCCGCGGCGACCTCTCGCTCTCCAACCGCGAGAACCTCGTGCACGGGTCGGACTCCCCGGAGTCGGCCGACCGCGAGATCAAGATCTGGTTCCCGCACCTCTGACCGGCCGCCGATCGGGCCCGATCCGGCCCTGACGGTTTCGGGAGGCCCCGGGCGGGCAGCCTCCCGGCATGGAGCTCCAGACTCGGGGCACGCCGCTCCCGCCGTTCTTCGCCGCCGTACGACGCCGCCACCCGGACGTCGACATCGTGCTGCTGCCGGACGAGACGGCTCCCGAGGCGCCTCTCCTCGAGCCCGTCTCCGGCCGCGTCCTGGCCGACGCCCTCGACCTGGCCACCGGGATCGCCACCCGCGCGTGGGCCTCCGCGGTCGGGGACGGCCAGCTGCCGGAGAGCCGCTTCGTCTTCGGTCCCGACCCGGCGAGCGTGGTCGCGCGGGCCCGGGCCTCCACCGTCCTCGACACCTCCCCGCTCGTGCCGCTCGCCGCCGCGCTCAGCGAGGGCGGCTGGGCACTCGGTCACGAGTCCGGGGCGGTCAGCCTCCTGTTCGGCCGTCGCGGCCCGAGCCAGCTGGTCGCGTCGTACGCACCCGAGACCGGCACGTTCGTCCTGACCGTCACCTCCGACCCCCTGCCCGTCGGCGCCGAGCGCGCCCGCGAGCTGACCCGCCGCTGATGGACGTCGTGCCGTTCGCGATGGGCACCACCGCCCGGTCGTGGGACGAGCAGCACCTCGACCTCCAGGCCGCCGCGGGCCAGATCGCCGAGGCCCCGACCGGCGGCTTCACGGCCGGCGTCTCGGGGGCGGCCTCCCGTTTCGCGAGCGCGTGGCAG
The DNA here is from genome assembly GCA_025965275.1 of Nocardioides sp. Classification (GTDB taxonomy): domain Bacteria; phylum Actinomycetota; class Actinomycetes; order Propionibacteriales; family Nocardioidaceae; genus Nocardioides. The sequence goes on along the minus strand of JAOPXG010000361.1, from coordinate 5,798 downwards.
CGGCACGCGACCGAGCTCGGCGACACCGCCGAGGCCCGCGCCGACGGGCTGCGCACCAGTGCCGCCGACTACGTGCGCACCGACCAGGGCGTGGCCTCCGACAGCTTCCTCATCCTCGACGTGCTGCGGGAGGCCCGGTGACCGTCGTCGTCACCCTGCCGCCGGCGCCGCGGGCCGTCCCCGAGCTCGAGTGCGACCCAGGCGGGATCCGCGGCTACGGCGCCGACCTGCTCGCCGCCTCGGCCCAGGTCGACGACCTCGGCACGTTCGCGGCAGGTGAGGCCCGGATCGCCGGCTGGACCGGGCTGGGCGCCACGGCGTACCACGAGGCCATCCGGCCCACCGGCCGGTTGGCCGACGCGATGTCGCTCGCCCTGCGGGGCGTCGCGCGCAGGGTCGACCAGCACGCCGACGCGCTGCAGGCCCTCCTCGAGCGCCGGACCACCCTCGCCGGCGAGCACGACCACCTCGTCACCACCATCGCCGGCCTGCGCGATCGCGTCGCCGCCGGCACGGAGGCCGAGGCCGCCGCGATCCAGGCGGCCTGCGACGACTGCGCCGCGCGGGTGCGGACCTACGAGACCGACCTCGACCGCTGGGCGACCGACCTGATGGCCGAGGAGGAGGCCATGCGCGAGGCCTTCGCCCGGGTGCAGACCCTCGACCAGGTCGAGCGCAGGTACGGCGGGCTCGCCGACCCGGCGGACGGCGCCCTCGACTCGATGCCCGGGTCCCACGCCCCTCCGAGCGAGGTCAAGAGCTGGTGGGACGGGCTGACCCGCGAACAGCAGCTCGCGATCGTCGCCGCGTCGCCCGGCTCGATCGGCAATCGCGACGGCATCCCGCCGTGGGCGCGCGACGCAGCCAACACCGTCTCCCTCGACCGCGACCTCGCCGACTGGGGCAACCTCGAGGACCAGGGTGTGCTCACCGACGACGAGCGGCAGTGGCTCGACAACGCCCGGGCCGCGCAGGACGCGATCGCGGCCATCGAGGACGGCACGGACCCGGTCACCGGCCTCGCGGTCTCCACGACCCTCTACGTCTACGACCCGAGCGCCTTCGACGGCGACGGGGCCGTCGCGGTCGCGGCCGGCGACCTCGGCAGCGCCCACGACATCGCGGTCACCGTGCCGGGCTTCGGGACCGACGGCCAGAGCGCGCCGTACCAGGCCGACCGGACCCTCGACCTCTACGAGGCGACCCGCCACGTCGACGGGACCGGCAGCGTCGCGACCATGTTCTGGATCGGGTACGACGCTCCCGACAACCTGCCCTGGGAGGGCGAGGGCTGGGACGCTGCCGGCGTCGCCGGCGAGGGCATGGCCTCGGCAGGCGGCGACCGGCTCGCCGACATGCTCGACGGCCTTCGCGACTCGCGCGACGGCGGCCCGGCCCACGTCACGGTGATCGGTCACAGCTACGGGTCGACGACCACCGGCCTGGCCGCCCACGACCACGGCATCCCCGTCGACGACCTGGTCTTCGTCGGCAGCCCCGGCGTCGGTGGCGACACCGACAGCGCGGCCGACACCGGCGTCGACCCCGACCACGTGTGGGCGGGCTCCAACAGCCGCGACCCGATCGCCGACCTCGGCAACCACGGCTGGGTCCACCTCGAGTCGGTGCTCGGCGGCGCCGGGCTCGGCGACGACCCGGCCGAGGACGACTTCGGCGCGATCCGCTTCGAGGCCGAGTCGATCGACCGGCCCGGCCACCTCGACGTCGGCGAGCACTCCAACTACTTCAACCACGACACCGAGTCGCTCTACAACCTCAGCCAGATCGTCAGCGGCAACTATGACGACGTGCTCACCGCCGACCCGGTCACCGACCCCTGGTACGACAGCCCGCAGGATCCCGAGTGGGACCGCGACCCCACCGCTCCCGACACCGACGGCAAGCCGTGAGCCGCCGGCCGGGGCGGCCGGCCCTGGCGCTCGCCGGGTCGGCGGTGCTGCTCGTGACCGCGTGCACGCCGCCGTTCCTCGGCGGCGACGACGTCGACCCCGACGAGGCCGAGACCGCGCTGCTCGCGCAGCGCGACGACGTCGCCGGGACCGCCGCGGACCTGGTCGCCGCCACCCAGGAGGCCGTGGGTGGCGAGGTCGTGGAGAAGCAGGGCGGCTGGGAGGGGTGCACCTCGATCTTCCCGGAGGGCTACGCCGACTTCCAGTACGTCGCGAACGTCCAGCTGACGGCGCGGCCGGGCGCACCGGAGCGCCTGGTCGACCGGCTCCGGGCGGCCGCCGAGGCCAGCGGCCTCGAGGTCACCGGGTCCGGCGACGACGACGTGCTGGTCCGCGACGGCGACGTGTCGGCCCGGCTGTGGGACCTCCCCAGGGTCAACACCCAGGGGGACGTGGCGATCCAGCTGGTCGCCGACCCGTGCGTCGACGTCCCCGAGGACGACTGGCGGGACTGGATGCGCCGCGAGGACCCCGGGCCGGTCCTCGGCGACCAGCCGCACGAGTGAATTCCCGCAGGTGGGGCCGCGTGTCCTGCCGCTGAGCCCCGCCCGGGCTTCGTAGCCTGTTGTCACTTCTTCCCCACGAGCACCACCCGTGCACCCAGTGACAAGGCGACAGCATGGCGAACAGCTTCATCGGCCGTGACATGGCCGTCGACCTCGGCACGGCCAACACGCTGGTCTACGTCCGCGGCAAGGGCGTCCTGCTCGACGAGCCCAGCGTCGTCGCGCTGAACGACACGACCGGCGAGATCCTCGCCGTCGGTCACGAGGCGAAGCGGATGATCGGGCGCACGCCCGACAACATCACCGCCATCCGGCCGCTCAAGGACGGCGTGATCGCCGACTTCGAGGCGACCGAGCAGATGCTGCGCTACTTCATCCAGCAGGTGCACCGCCGGCGCTACTTCGCCAAGCCGCGGATGGTCATCTGCGTGCCGAGCGGCATCACCGCCGTCGAGCAGCGCGCGGTCAAGGAGGCCGGCTACCAGGCCGGCGCCCGCCGGGTCTACATCGTCGAGGAGCCGATGGCCGCCGCGATCGGCGCCGGGCTGCCGGTCCACCAGGCCACCGGCAACATGGTCGTCGACGTGGGCGGGGGCACGACCGAGGTCGCGGTCATCTCGCTCGGCGGCATCGTGACCAGCCTGTCGATCCGCACCGCCGGCGACGACCTGGACGCCGCGATCGTCGCGTGGATGAAGAAGGAGTACTCCCTCATGCTCGGCGAGCGCACCGCCGAGGAGGTCAAGATGACCCTCGGCTCGGCGTTCCCGCTGCCCGACGAGCCCGAGGCCGAGATCCGCGGCCGCGACATGGTCTCCGGCCTGCCGCGCACGGTCGTCGTCTCGAGCGCCGAGGTCCGCCAGGCCCTCGAGGAGCCGCTGCACGCGATCGTCGACGCCGTCCGCAGCACCCTCGACCAGACGCCGCCCGAGCTGGCCGGCGACATCATGGACCGCGGCATCGTGCTCACCGGCGGCGGCGCGCTCCTGCGCGGCCTCGACGAGCGGCTGCGCCACGAGACGGGCATGCCCGTCCACGTCGCCGAGAACCCCCTGACCTCCGTCGCCCTCGGCGCCGGCAAGTGCGTCGAGGAGTTCGAGGCCCTGCAGCAGGTCCTGGTCAGCGACCGGAGGCGTGCCTGATGGCTCGCGAACGCCGCTGGCGCGGCAACCTCGACGACCTCAACCGCCCGTCGCCGGCGCTGCTGGTCGCGCTGGTGCTCGCCTGCCTGACCCTGATCACCCTCGACTACCGCGGCGGCTCCGACTCGCCGCTGGAGCCGGCCCGCCGGGCCGCGGGGGAGTTCTTCGGCCCGGTCGAGGTCGCGACGGCCACCGCGGTGCGGCCGTTCACCGCCGTACCCCACTGGTTCCGCTCGAAGGACTCGATGCAGGGCGACCTGATGGCCCTGCAGGCGGAGAACTCCCGGCTGAAGGGCGAGGTCAACCGCCAGGACTACGACCGCAACCGCCTCGAGGAGTACGACGGCCTCACCGCCGCCGCGCAGAGCCTCGGCTACTCGCTCGTCCCGGCCCGCGTGGTCGGCCTCGGCTCGTCGCAGTCGTTCTCGAGCACGGTCACCATCGACGCCGGCTCCGACGCCGGGCTGCGCCCGGACCTCACCGTGGTCAACAACGACGGGCTGGTCGGCCGGGTCCTCCGGGTCACCCGCACCACCGCCACCGTGCTGCTGATCGTCGACTCCGACTCGGTCGTCGGCGGCCGGGTCGGCCGGAGCATGGAGGTCGGCTTCCTGCACGGCCGCGGGGTGCTCGGCAGCGACGGCCGGCTCGACCTCGAGCTGGTCGACGACACCGCCGTACCCGCCAAGCACGACACGGTCGTCACCTGGGGGAGCCAGGCCGGCGGACCCTACGTCTCCGGTGTGCCGGTCGGCGAGGTGACCAGCGTCTACAGCAGCCTGCGCGAGACCTCGCAGCGCGCGGTGATCCAGCCGTTCGTCGACTTCGGCGCGCTCGACCTGGTCGGCGTGGTCGTCCCGTCCGGCACGAAGAGCGACCGGGCCGTCATCGAGGCCGACGGGAGCCTGGGATGAGTGCTGTGCGTGCGCTGGTCGCGGTCGTCGCGGTGTCGCTGGCCCTGGTCCTCCAGGTGTCGGTGTTCCCGCACTTCGCGTGGGACGGCATCGTCCCCAACCTCTGCCTGCTCGTCGTCGTCGGCGCCGCGCTCACCCGCGGTCCGCAGTTCGCGGCGGTGCTGGGCTTCGTCGCCGGCGTCGCGCTCGACCTCGCGCCGCCCGCCGACCACATCGCCGGGCGCTGGGCGCTCGCCCTCGTCGTCGTCGGCTACGTCGCCGGCCGGGTCCGCCAGGACGTCCGGCCGACCGCGACGGCCGTCGTCGCCACGGTGGCGGCCTCGTCGTTCGTCGGCACCTCGGTCTTCGCGATCAGCGGCATCCTGCTGCGCGACCCGTCGCTCGGCGTCGGCGAGCTGCTCCAGGTGATCGCGGTGGCCCTGCTCTGGGACATCCTGCTCACGCCGTTCGTGCTGCCGCCGGTGATGGCGATGTTCCGGCGGCTCCAGCCCGACCGGTCGCTGGCCTAGGTCGCGGTCATGGTGAAGCGCTCCGGCCGGCTCCGCCTGGTCGTCATCCAGGCCCTCGTGTTCGCGCTGTTCGCGACCCTCTTCGCGCGGCTCTACTACCTCCAGGTCGTCGGCGGCGACGAGTACCACGCGCAGGCCGCCTCGCAGTCCGTCCGCGAGATCGTCGTCCAGCCCCAGCGCGGGCTGATCGTCGACGACATGGGCCGGCCGCTGGTCGCCAACCGCACCTCGTGGGTCGTCTCGGTCGACCGCTCCATGCTCGACAAGATGACCGACCACCAGCAGGACGTCCTGGTCGGCCGGCTGTCCGACGTCGTCGACGTCTCACGCGCCGCGATCCTCAAGAAGCTGGTGACCTGTGGCGACGCGGGCAGCGTCGCCGGCACGTGCTGGAACGGCTCGCCGTATCAGCCCGTCCCGGTCGCGTCCGACGTCAAGCAGGCCGTCGCGCTGCGGATCCTCGAGCAGCCCGAGGACTACCCGGCGATCCTGGCCGAGCAGCAGAGCGTGCGTGCCTACCCCGCGCCGTACGGAATCAACCTCGCGCACGTGCTCGGCTACCTCAGCCCGATCACGGAGTCCGAGTACGACCGGGCGACCAAGGACGGCGACAGGTCCGTCAACGGTGCCTCGTCGGTCGGCCGGGCCGGCGTCGAGAAGGAGTACGACCGCTGGCTGCGCGGCATGCCCGGCTACAAGAGCGTCGCGGTCGACTCGATGGGGCGGGTGCTCGGCGACGACAGCGAGGTCGCCGGCC
>JAOPXG010000356.1 GCA_025965275.1 Nocardioides sp. | reverse complement strand
GCCGTACGCCGCCCACGGCACGATCCGGGCGGCGTGGCGGGGCGTCACGTCGCCCGTGAAGTGCTCCTCCTCGAGCCGTTCCCAGTCGTCGGCCGTGAGGACCCGCTGGGCGATCGCGATCGCCGCGGTCTCCTCGTGAGCGAGCCCGCCGCGACGACGGAGCCGAACGCGATGACCAGCAGCGCCAGGGCCGCGATCACGCCGGCCAGCTCGCCGGAGCCCTTCATCTCGGAGCCGGCGCCCCCGGGCAGCTCGCCGCCGAGCTCGGCGTCGAGGCCCTGGTCGCGCAGCGGCTCGATCGCGTCGACGAGCGGGTCGTACCCGTGCTTTCCGACGAGGTCGGGGTCGGTCACCGGGACGTCGTACGTCACGGTGAAGAGCGCGGTGTCGCCGTCCGCGGACATCCGCGGCTCGGAGAGGGAGCTCGCGTGGTCGAGCGCACCGAGCCGCCGCCATGGGGCACATGGTCCCGGAGCTGCTCGATGCCCACCTGGGCCCGGGCGTCGGGGATGTCGTAGTCGTCCCGGGGGGTGCCCCCGAACGAACCGGCGAGGCCGAAGGTCACGACGACGACCACAATCCAGGCGGAGATCGTCCGCCAGGGGTGCGCCGCGGCGCCGTTGCCGAGGCGGTAGAGGATGCGAGTCACGGCCTTGCTCGCCCGTCAGAGGGTTGTCTGGTGGGAGAAGACTGCGAGGAGCCACATGGACTGCACTGGGAGCCGACTTGGGACGGGCCCGGTGGCCGTCCCCGGTGGTTGAGGTGCGAGCGAAGCGAGCCTCGAAACCCTCTCGAGGAGACATTGTCGGAGAAGACTTCGCCTACCTCTTGTGTTCGAACATATGTTCGTATAGAATGAGATATGGTCTTCATCCCGATCGACGAGATCGATGCTCGCGGCACCCTCGCCGCGGCCGAGCGCGCGGTGCGCGACCGTCGCTCGGCCGAGCTCGACGACCTCCTGCTGATCGCCCACTGGGCCGACCTGCACGCCTCCGACCCGCGCCGGCGTCCTGGCGGTGGCCGCTCCTGGTGCGGCGAGGACCGGCTGGTCGAGATCGGCGGTGACGGCACTCCCCTGGTCCGCGAGCTGTGCCTGCCCGAGCTCGCGACCGCACGTCAGGTGCACACCCTGAGCCTGCGCTCCGCGATGGCCGACGTGCTCGACCTGCGCCACCGACTCCCCCGGACGTGGGCCGTCGTCATGGAGCTCGGCTGCGAGACCTGGGTGGCGCGCAAGGTGGCCGCCGTGAGCCGCGGGCTCGACCAGTTCCAGGTCCACGTCGTCGACGACGCCGTGGCCGACGCGATCGCCGGCGAGTCACCGTCGCGCGTCCTCGACCTCGCCCGCGCCAAGGTGATCGAGGCCGACCCGGAGGCGTACGCCGCCCGTCTCGACGCCGAGCTCCGCAAGCGCTTCGTCTCGCTCTCCCGCACCGACGACGTCGGGATGCGCCACGTCATCGCCCACGTCGAGGCCGGCGCCGCCGTCTGGGTCGACGCACTGGTCGAGCGCGTCGCCGACGCGCTCGCCACCCGCCGTGACCTGATCCCCCACCTGCCCGACGACGTGGGTCGCGACGAGCTCCGGGCCGTGGCCTTCGGGTGGCTGGCCCACCCCGAGGACGTACTCGAGCTGCTCGATGGCTCCCCTGCGCCGTCGGAGCGCTCCGCGCGGCGTCGGTCGAAGGCCGTCGTCTACGTCCACCTCCACCAGTACGCGCTGGAGCACGGCGTGGCGAGGGTGGAGGAGATCGGCCCGCTGATCCTCGACCAGGTACGCCGCCTGCTCGGCCATGCCCAGGTCGACCTCAAGCCGGTCATCGACCTCAACACCGGCACCCGCGTCAACGCGTACGAGCACCCCGAGTCCGTCCAGGAGCGCACCCACCTGCGGACGATCGGCGAGGTCTTCCCGCATGCCTGCCGGATCAGTCGCCATGTCGACACGGACCACCCGAAGGAGTGGGACCCGCACGGTCCACCCGGCCAGACGGGGGATCACAACGCCGCACCTCTCGGGCGCACGCACCACCGGGCCAAGACCCATCTCGGCTACCGGCTCAGACAGCTCGGGCCGGGCGACTACCTCTGGCGCACGCCGCACGGACTCCGTCGACGCGTCGACGCCACCGGCACCCACGAGCTCGACGAGGTGACCGCGTGGCACCTCGAGCACCCCGGGGAGCTCGACCGCGCCCTCGAGCGGATCGCCCGCGAGCGCGACCTGGTCATCTGACCTCGGAGGCGTCGTCGTGCCCGGGGAGCCGCAGCGCTAGCCTGCGAGGCGAACCGAGAGGAAGTGCATGACTCACACCGAAGTGCTGCTGGCCGTCGCGATCGTGGCCGGGTACGTCGTGCTGCTGCTGACGCTCGGGGCGTTCATCGCACGGAGGGCGACGATCGGCATCCTCGCGCTGATGCTGGCCGGGGTGTGCTTCGTGGCCGCGCTGGTGCTGATGGGCAAGGTCAGCGCCGACCAGGACGCCGAGACCCGCGCCGCCGTGGTGGCGAAGTACGACGTGAAGATCCAGGCGTGGGGCAACCCGCTGGGCACCGACCCCGAGTGGATCGTCGACGGCAAGACGGTCGACTGCGAGGCCATCCTCACGGACCGGTCCGACCCGATCGTCAAGTGCGGGGACGAGAAGCTGGTGGAGCTCCCGCTCAGGGCGAAGTGACGCTCAGCAGGTCAAGGTGCCTGCCGGGCGGACGCCGCCACGTCGCGACGCCCTCGTCGAGGTGCAGCTCGCCGTCGGTCTGGTCGGCGGCCTCCGGGTCATGGGTCGCCATCACGACGATCGCGCCCCGGTCGGCCTCGGCCCGCAGCGCGACCATCACCCGCTCGCGGTTGGCGGCGTCGAGGTCGCTGGTCGGCTCGTCGGCCAGCAGGACGACGGCCTCGGCCGCGAAGGCCCGGGCCAGCGCCACCCGCTGCTGCTGACCGCCGGAGAGCTCCTCGATCAGGTGGTTGCCGCTCTCCTCCAGGCCGACCAGGGTCAGCGCGGCCTGGGTGCGCCGGTACGCCTCGGCCGCCTTCACCCCGGTCGCCAGCATCGGCACGACGACGTTCTCGGTCGCAGTCAGCGAGGAGGCCAGCCCGTTGCCCTGCGGCACGATCACGACCCCACGGCCCGCCGCCTGCTCGCGGCTGCCGACCGGCGACCCGTCGAGGGTGACCGCGCCCGCGCCGGGCACCAGCGCGCCCGCGAGCGCCCACAGCAGCGTCGACTTGCCGGCACCGGACGGCCCGGTCACCGCCAGCAGCTGGCCGGGCCGCGCGGTCAGCGTGAGGCCGCGCAAGGCGACCAGGTCGCCGTACGACACGGTCACGTCGGTCGCGCGCAGCTCACTCATCGCCCCCTCCTTCATGACCTGCCTCCTCGGCGATCAGGACGTACTGGCCGTCGGCCTCGTCCTCCGACCTGTGGAAGCGAACCAGCGTGCCCGGGTGCAGGTGCTCGCGGACGTGCAGCGGCAGCGGGAGGAACCCGTCGGGTGTGACCACGGCGTACTCCTCGCCGCTGCGCCCCTCACCGCCGACCCGGCCGTCGCGGATCGTGATGGTGCGGGGCAGGTACGCCGCGACGTCGGGGTCGTGGGTGACCAGCACGATCGTGGTGCCGAGCTCGCGGTTGACCGCGGACATCCGCTCGAGCACCAGGTCGCGGGCCGGGTGGTCGAGCTGGCTGGTCGGCTCGTCGGCGAGCAGCACCCCGGGCCGCGGCGCCATCGCGACGGCCAGCGCGGCGAGCTGGAGGTGACCGGGCGTCAGCTCGGACAAGGGCCGGTGCGCGTTGGCCTCGAGGCCGACCGTGGCGAGCACGTCGCCGGGCTCGGGGAGGTCCTTGCCCGCCCGGCGGGCGGCGCCCTGGGCGAAGCGGACGTTCTCGTGCGGCGTGAAGTACGGCAGCAGGTTGCGGCTCGCGCCCTGCAGCATCAGCGACACGTCGTTGGCACGCATCTCGTCGAGCTGGCGCGGCGTGGCGGCGGAGAGCTCGAGCGGGCCGATGAAGACCTTGCCCGCACTGGCCCTGAAGACGCCCGCGAGCAGGTTGAGCAGCGTGGACTTGCCGGCACCGGAGGGTCCGAGCAGGCCGACCATCTCGCCGACGGCGACGTCGAGCGCGACGCCGGAGAGGGCGGCGACCTCGTGCCCCTCGGAGCGGTAGATATGCACCAGCCCGCGGGTGCTCACCAGCAAGCCGTTCACAGCGTCTCCCTCAGCCGTCGCAGGTCGGAGCGGCGCGCGAGCGCGCGGCCGATGAGGGACGCACCCACGCCGAGCACGACCAGTGCGAGCACCCCGGCCCCGAGCGTGGCGGCCCACGCCGTGTCCAGGTCGAGCGTGGACACCTCGGGGGCCGTCGCGAAGAGCGGCACGATCGGCAGCGCGAGCTGGGCGCCGTAGACACCGCAGAGGCTGCCCGCGGCCACGCCGACCAGCACCGCCGGCAGCTGGCCAGCGACGGCCATCGAGCGGATCGACCGCCGCGGCACCCCGCCCATCCGCAGCGCCGCGAGATCGCGGGTGCGGAACCGCCAGTTGCTGATCGCACTGACGAGCAGCACCAGGAGCGCGATCAGCAGGGACACCACGCCCACCAGCCCGCTGAGCTGCAGGCTCCACGCGGCGACGCTGTCGTCGTACGACGCCCGGACGTCGTCGAGGGTCGTGACGTCGGACAGGGCGATCCCGCGCTCGTCGAGCGCCGTGGTGAGGTCCTGGAGGAGGACGGGGTCGTCGTCGGCGAACCACACCTCGATCTGGGTGAGTGGTGCCACGCCGCTCCCGCGCTCGACGAGGTCGAGGTTGACGACGTTCGTGTCCGGAGCGGACGCCGGGACCCGGTCGAGGGTGCCGACGGCGTCCGCGCTGCGGTCCTCGCCGTCGAGCCCGACCACGGTGAACGTCTCGGGGTCCGGGTCGCCGGAGCCCGGCACCAGGGCGGGCACGGTGGTGGGCACCCAGACCTGCGGCAGCGTGAACACCGTGGTGCCGGGGCTGTCCACGGTGATGTGCAGGCGGTCGGGGCCGGAGGACTTCGCCTCGAACCTGCCGTTCTCGCGGTCGTGGACGTCGACCCACTGGTCGGCGGGGCCGAGGTCGAACTGGTCGCTCCTCAGGAGCGCGGTCCCGTCGATGGTGGCGCCGGGCAGGGTACCGACCCAGATCCCGGTGACATAGCAGCCGTCGGTGCAGCTGACGTCCTTCGTGAGGCGGTGGTCGCCCGGGGTCTCCAGCTGCCCCAGCGTGGTGTGCAGCGTCTCGCCCGCGCGCACCAGGTCGAGCCCGAGCGTGACCGGGTTGGGCTCGCCGCCGATGCGCCGCGACTCGAGGGTGGATCCCTCGACCTGCACCGTGATCTCCGAGCCGGTGACCACGATCGGCTGCACGTCGGGCACGGCGAGGGCGTCCCACAGGGACGCGGGCGGCGCGCCGCCGGGGAAGACGGCGATCGACCGGAACGCGTCGGGCACGACGGCCACGGTGCTCGGGCCGGAACCCGACGGCCGGATCCGCACGACCGGGGTGGCCTTCCGTCCGTCGGGGTCGACCTCGTCGAGCGCTTGGCGCAGGTCGGCCAGGTTGTTGCCGCTGACGTCGGCCACCATCGCCGCACCGGCCTCCTGCTCGGCAGCGGACGCCCGGTTGCGGTCGCCGACGACGTAGGCGTCGGCGGAGAAGACCGCGAGTGCGGAGGCCAGCGTGACGACCGCGACGATCCGGCGGGTGGCCGGGCTGCGTGCGGCGTCCAGGACGCTCACGCCCGCGCGGACCCGGCCGCGACGCAGCAGCCGGCGGCCCAGGATCGACGCGGTCGGCGAGGTGAGGTGGGCGATCACCAGGCCGACGACGATCGCGAGCAGCCCGGGGGCCGCGAGGGCGATCGGGCCGTCGAGGTTGCCGGTCGCGAAGGCGACCACCAGGGTGCCGGCGCCGGCGACGACCAGGGCGTCGGCGGCACCGAGCCCCCAGCGCGTGTGCCGTGGCGGGACCCTCCGCAGCAGTGTCTCGACCGGTTCGCGCGCGATCCGGACGACCGCCACGACCGTGACGAGGGCGAGCACGACCGCGGCCAGGACCACGGCGGCCAGGACCGGTAGCCGGAGCTCGAACGGCGCGGTGCCAGGGAGCAGCACGGTGCGGGCGAGCCACGACCCGAGCAGCGCGGCCGCGAAGCCGGGGACGACACCGACCAGCGCGACCGGCAGCAGCTCGCCGAGGAGCAGTGCGCGGGCACCGCGCCGGCCGCGCCCGCGGAGCCGGGCCAGGGCGACCTCGGGGCGGCGCTGCTCGGTCGCGGCCAGCAGCACCAGCCACAGCACCACGACCGCGAGCAGCCCGAGCTGCGCCATCAGCAGGGGCACCGTCACCCGGGACTGGTCGGTCTGGTCGCGGATGTCCTGGGCGAGGTCGGGCAGCCCGGACAAGACGTGCACCTCGGCCTGGGTGTGGGCGTCGTGCCTGGCCCCGGCCTCGATCCCGGCGATGTCGTGGGCGAGGGTGAGGACGTCGTCGACGCCGACGTTGTCGCTGTCGAGGGGCAGGTCGGCCGACGAGCTCAGCCCGGGGAGCTCGGGCAGCTCGGGCGAGTCGAAGGTAGCGCGCGGGGAGAGCCAGACGTCGTGTCCCTTGACCCGGAGACGGGGTCGGTGACGCCCGAGTAACCGGTCAGGACGACGCCGAACCAGTAGTCGCCGGGCACCTGCTCGTAGACACCGGTGACCGTCAGCCTCGCGACGCCGGACTCACCCCCGGCGACGCGGACGGTCGCGCCGACGTCGTACCCGAAGATCCGGGCGTCGGACTTGCTGACCGCGATGTCGCCGGCGTCGCTGGGACACGAGCCGTCGACGAAGGTGAGGTGGTCGCACTCGCCGTCGCGCCACGTGACGGACCCGGCGGGATCCTGGACGCCCTCCGGCAGCGGACGCACCGACGCGGAGTAGCCGAAGACCGGGTCTCGGTAGTAGGCCTGCGTGTCGGCCGGGACCCGGCGGAGGAGGTCCTCCGGCCTCGGCAGCGTCGGTGCCGGACCGCCCCGGAAGTCCGGGTCCCCGGCCTCGCCGCTGAGCTGGAGGCCGACGACGGCGGGCTGCTCGTGCGCGATAGCGATGTCGGTGAGCGCCTGCTGCATCGCCCGGTCGTAGAGGGGGGCGAACGCGGCGCAGGCGGTGATCAGCGCAGCCAGCGCGGCGATCGCCGCAGCCTGGAACGGCCGGTACCTGATCCCCAATCCCCCACCCCCGCCCCCGTCGAGCCCGCGCCACCCTACCCACCACTACTCACCAGGGGACGGCGCGGTTCCGCCTCGCCCGGAGCCGGCTCAGCCGGCGTGCCCGTGGAGGTAGCTCGCGACCAGGCTGCCCATCGTCGCGAGGCGGTAACCGCCCTCCTGGACCAGCACGCTCGGCAGTCCGAGACCGCCGAGTGCCTGTCCGGCGTCTCGGAAGCCGTCGCCGGTGACCTGGAGCGGGCTCTCGGGATCGTCGCCGGCCGCGTCCACCCCGAGCGACACGACGAGGGCCGTGCACCCGGCGCCGGCCACCCACTGCGCCAGGTCGGTGACGGCCTCGGCCCACCGTCCGTCGCCGGTCCCCTCCGGCAGCGGCAGGTTGCGGGTCGTGCCCGCACCGGCACCGGTGCCGGTCTCGCCGGCGTGGCCGAAGAGGTGCGGGAACCAGCCGGCGGCCGGGTCGACGTGCACCGACCCGTAAAGCACGTCGCCGCGCCCCCAGAAGACCGCCTGGGTGCCGTTGCCGTGGTGGGCGTCGATGTCGACGATGCCCACCCGGTCGTGGCCCGCGGCGCGCAGCGCCTCCGCGGCGACCGCGGCGTTGTTGAGGTAGCAGGACCCGCCGTACCCGCTCGGCGTGACGTGGTGGCCGGGCGGGCGGCAGAGGGCGTACGCCGTGCGCTCGCCCGCCAGGACCAGGTCGACGGCCGTGAGCGCCACGTCGACGGCGGCACGGGCCGCCTCCCAGGTGCCCGGGCCGACCAGGGTCATCGTGTCGTAGCAGTACTGCCCCGCCTGGGCGTGCAGCGCGGTGGCCGGTGTCGGCTCCATGCCGGCGAGCATCGCCGGGGTCGCGAAGACGTAGGGCACGACCCGGTCCTGGCCGACCAGCTCGTCGTACGGCCCGGCCGCCCAGGCGGTCGCCGCGCCCTCGAGGAACGCCAGCAGCTCGCCGTCGTGGACCGCCTCGAGGAGCTCGTCGTCGTGCGGCGTCGCCTCGTGCAGCGGATGGGCCTCGAGCGCGGCCAGGATCGCGTCGACCCGCTCCGGCAGCTCCGTGCCCGGGGTCGGCACCCCGACCCAGACCTCGTGCTCCGGGACGTGCAGTCGTGTCGCCGGCGACCAGACCACGGGGATGCTCACGGCGCCAGCATCCCACCCGGATCGGCCGCCCTCCGGCAGGATGAGGCGCATGCCGCGCGCACGTGACCTGGGGATCCGGATCGGGCAGCTGCCGACCGGCCCGACCAACTCGGTGCTCGACGTGGCGGGCGTCGGGCTCGGCCACACGACCGTGCACCGCGACGAGCCCGGCGGCCGGGGAGTCGCCCGGACCGGGGTGACCTGCCTGCTGCTGGCCGAGGACGCCTACCGCCGCCCGGTGCCCGCCGGCGGCGCGGTGCTCAACGGCGCCGGCGAGTGCACGGGCTTCCTCACCGCGCAGGAGTGGGGCTCGGCGGAGACGCCGGTCTACCTGACGTCGACGATGCAGCTCGGTCGCGTGTACGACGCGGCCTGCGAGATCGAGCTCGAGCGCGACGCGGGCGTCGCCGGCGACGTGGTGATCCCGATCGTCGGCGAGTGCGACGACTCGCACCTCAACGACTGCCGCCGGATGCAGGTGACCCACGACGACGTCCGCGCCGCCCACGCCACGGCGTACGCCTCACGTGGGGCATCCGCACCCCCGGGCGAGGGCGCCGTGGGCGCCGGCACCGGCATGTCCTGCCTGGGCTTCAAGGGCGGCATCGGCACGGCGTCGCGGGTCACCGCCGAGGGCCACACGGTCGCGGTCCTGCTGCTCACCAACTTCGGCTCGCGCGACCAGCTCCGCGTCGACGGCGTCCCCGTCGGGCGGCTGCTCCCGCCGCCGCCGTCCGCGCCTGCGAAGCCGGCCGGCTCGTGCATCGGCATCGTGGTCACCGACGCGCCCGTCGATGCCTCGTCCTGCCAGCGCCTGGCCCGCCGGGTCGGGCTGGGCCTGGCCCGCGCCGGCTCGGTCGCGACCCACGGGAGCGGCGAGATCTTTTTGGCGTTCGGCACCGGGCTGCGGCTCGACCGCGACCAGGCGCCCGACCGAGCCGCCCTCGGCGGCCGGGCGCTCGACCCGCTCTTCGCGGCCGTCGTCGAGGCCGCCGAGGAGTCGGTCCTCAACTCGATGTTCGGCGCGCCGACCACCGTCGGCCGCGACGGGAACAGCAGCGAGTCGCTGCACTCGCCCGAGGTGCTGGCGCTCCTGCGCGGGGCGCGCGCATGACCGGCCAGGAAGTGCGGATCCCGATGCGGGACGGCGTCTCCCTCGCCGCGACGCTCTACCTGCCCGACGAGCCGGCCGGCCCGCAGCCGTGCCTGCTCGAGGCGCTCCCCTACCGCAAGGACGACCTGACCTCGTCGTACGCCGCCGGCTACGAGGACCTGCGCGACCGGTTCGGGTACGCCGTGTGCCGGGTCGACGTGCGCGGCACCGGCTCGTCGTCGGGCGACGCCACCGACGAGTACCCGCCCGCGGAGCAGGCCGACCTGGTCGAGGTGATCGCCTGGCTGGCCGCGCAGCCGTGGTGCACCGGCCGGGTCGGGATGTTCGGCACGTCGTACTCCGGCTTCAACTCGCTCCAGATCACCTGCGAGGACGCGCCCGCGCTCGGCGCGGTGTTCGCGATCTACTCCAGCGACGACCGGTGGACCGACGACGTGCACTGGCGCGGCGGCGCGCTCAAGCTGGTCGACCTCGTGGACTACAACCACTACATGACGCCGATGTGCGTGCTGCCGCCCGTCCCCGAGGTGTGGGACGCCGTCGACGGCAGGGACTGGAAGGCCGAGTGGCAGCGGCGGCTCGAGACGAACCAGCCGTGGGTCCTGACCTGGCTGCGCGAGAACGTGCACGGCGACTACTGGCGCGGCGGGTCGGTGCGGCTCGGCGCCGACGGCGCGGGCTACGAGCGGCTCACCGTCCCGACGATGCTGGTCGCCGGCTGGGCGGACGGCTACCGCAACAACTCCTTCCGCACCGTCGCGGCGCTGGCCGAGAACGGCGTCCCGCACCGGCTGCTCGCCGGCCCCTGGGCGCACGCCGACCCGCGGCACGCGATGCCCGGCCCGCGGATCGACCTCGACGTGGAGATGGCGGCGTGGTTCGACCGGTGGCTGCGGCCGGCCACGGTCGAGCGCTTCGCGGTCGTCGAGCCTGTCGAGACCACGTACGAGTCGCATTGCGACGTCTTCATCCGCTCGTCGACGGTCCCGGAGCCGGACCTGGAGCTGCACGAGGGCTGGTGGGTCCGGCTGCCGTCGGTGCCGCCGACGAAGCCCTTCTCGGTCCAGCTCACCGGCCACCGCTCGCTGCCGGTCGTCCCCGACACGGGCACCGCGGCGTGGATCGACTGCGCCGGGCACCTGCCGTGGGGGCAGTCCGGCGACCAGCGGCTCGACGACGCCCGCTCGCTGACCTGGGACTTCGAGCCGCCGCGGGACCCGGTCGTCGGCCACCCGCGGGCGACGGTCCGGATCAGTGCCGACCAGCCGGCCGCGTCGCTGTCGGTCAAGGTCTGCGACGTCTTCCCCGACGGCACCTCGGCCCTGGTCTCGCGCGGCACCCTCGACCTCGCGTTCCGTGACGGTGTGCACGGGCATCCCGCTCCCCTGGTGCCCGGGCGCGAGTACGACGTCGTCCTCGACCTCGACGCCTGCGCCTACGCCTGGACGCCGGGCAACCGCCTCCGGGTCAGCATCGCCGGCTCCGACTGGCCGAACACGATCGCCCCTCCCGCCCCGGTCACCCTGACCGTGCACGGCGGCTGGCTCGAGGTGCCCCTCCTCGAGGGGACGTTCGAGGCCCCGACGTTCACCCCCGGCGCCGACCACTCCTCGGAGTCGATCGAGGACACCACCTGGGAGATCCGCGACGACGTGCTCCGGCGCACGACCTCCGCGCGCACCCACACGCTCTCCGAGTACGAGACGCCGTACGACGGCACCGCCCGCGAGGACTACCTCGGCGAGGTGACCGTCGACCGCCGTACCTGCGCGCAGACCGCGCACGCCGTGACGACCTTCGACCTCACCTGGCCGGGCATCGAGGTGCGGGTCCGGTCGGTCATGGACATCACCATCACCGGCGAGGGCGTGGACGTCGCGATCGAGACCCGGGCGTCGCTCGACGACCACCTCGTCGACTCGCGGACGTGGAGGGAGCGGATCCCCCGGCCCTAGCGTGGCGCGATGAGCAGCGCTAGACCCGCAGGTCCGCATGCATCGGCAGCCCGACGTACCCCCGCGAGACGAGCGACACGAGACGCTCGACCGCGTCCTCGGACGGGCCGAACGGACCGGGCGCGAAGTGCGGCGACGCCAGCCCGCGCTGGACGGACTCGCAGGCGGCCCAGTCCTGGCGGTTGGTGAGGTCCCAGAACTCCACGGCGTACGTCGGGTCCGGCAGCGTGCCGTCCGCCGACGGCGCGAGGTACCAGGAGCACTCGATCCAGGTCCGGTCCGGCGCCAGCGCCACCAGGCGGTGGGTCATCACATAGTCGGGGTGCGCCGAGATCAGCAGGTTCGGCAGCAGGTGGAGGTACTCGACCGCGGTGGGCGAGACGCCCGGGATCGGGTTGCCGCTCGACTCCCCGGTCAGCGACATCGTGGCCATGCCGTCGCGCAGCACCATCGAGCCGCCGACCCACGCACCGGGCAGCTGGTAGTTGTCGCCCGATGTCGGCGGGGTGACCTGGCAGAGCTCGGGATGGATCAGCGGGCAGTGGTAGCACTCGTGGTAGTTCTCGGCCACGATCTTCCAGTTCGCCGCGATCTCGTAGGAGTGCCGGTCGGCGAGCTGCAGCGCGGCGACGTCGTACGGCGCGACGAGGCCCTCGAGGTCGCCCAGGTGGTCGGCGAACGGCACGACCTCGGGGTGGCCGAGCGGGTGCAGCGCGTGGCCGAACACCCAGCCCTGCCAGACCTCGACGGGCAGCTCGACCAGGGAGTAGTCGGCCGGCTCGAAGCCGGGCTCGCCGCGGTAGCCCGGGGCGGCGATCAGGTCGCCGGCGAGGTCGTAGGACCAGGCGTGGTAAGGGCAGGTGATCGCCTTGCGCGCCGACTCGTCGCCCTCCGGCATCAGCTCGTGGGCGCGGTGCCGGCAGGTGTTGGCGAACATCCTGACCTCCCCGGGATCGGACAGAGCTCCCGAGCGCGTGAGGAGAGCGGCGACGTCGCCGACCATGACCGCACGCTGGGTGGCCGTCGACAGCAGCTCGTCGAGGCGACCCAGACAGGTCCAGCCGCCGGCGAAGAGGTGTCGTCGCTCCCAGGCGAGCACCTCCTCCGAGGTGTAGGCCGCAGCCGGCAGCATGGCGGGCACCCCACCGTCGCGTGCACGAATCTCGTCCTGGAGCCGGGTCAGGTCACTCATGGATGCCTCCTCACACCAACCAGTGTGGCGCGTAGTCGGGTTCGGTGAGAGCGGGTCGTCTCAGGGAGAAGGTCGGCGACACCGTGTGCCGGTCGCCGCAGGCCAGGCCGGCGAGCAACCGGCCGAACGTCGGCGCGAACTTGAAGCCGTGCGCGGCGCCCAGCCCGACGACCACCGACTCGTGGCCGGGCACCCGGTCCATCACGAAGTCGCGGTCCGGCGTCAGCGTGTACTGGCAGCGCAGCGACCGCACGGGCCGGCCCGAGCCCGGCAGCATCCGGTTGACGTGCTCGGTCAGCAGCGCGAGCTGGTCGGGGTCGGTCTCACCGGTGCGGTCGTCCGGGTCGACCGACGGCCCACCGCAGTCCTGCGCCGCCTTGATGGTCGGCTCGCCGTAGCAGGGGAAGCCGTAGAACGACGGCTCGTCCATCCAGATCCACAGCGGCATCCGCTCCGGCGCGAAGTCCTCGGGCCGGTCGAGCTCGAAGTACGTCGCCTGCTCCAGCGTCACGGTCAGCGGGATCTCGAGGTCGAGGTGGCGCAGCAGGTCGTTGGTCCAGGCGTCGGCGCAGACGACGATGCCGCGGCAGGCGTAGGTCGTCCCGTCCTCGACGGTCACCGAGGTGTCGGTGAGGCCGGTGACCGGCGACCGGTCGCGCAGCGTCGCGCCGTACCGGACGGCGAGCTCCTGCATGACCTGGGTGGCGGCCCCGGCGGGGACGATCGCGCCGCGGCCCTGGTAGAGCCCGACCGTGCCCTCGGGCAGCGCGAACTGCGGCCAGCGCGCGCCGATCTCGTCGACCCCGAGCAGCTCATACGGGACGCCCGCCAAGGCCAGCGAGTCGGTGTAGTCGGCCATCGGGATCGCCGGGTCGGCCGGGAAGAGGTCGAGGCCGCCCACCACGGTGACCAGCTCGCGGCCCGCCTGGGCGGAGAGCATCGCCCAGTCGACGTAGGCCTCCTGCGTCAGCCGGACGTACTCCGGCGTGTGGTAGCTGTGCCGCAGGATCCGGCTGGTGTCGTGGCTCGCGCCGCGGTGGTGCCCGAGCTCGAAGCGCTCGAGCCCCAGCACGGAAAAGCCGCGTCGCGCCAGGTGGTAGGCCGTCGCCGACCCCAGCCCCCCGAGTCCGACGACGACGTAGTCGTAGGTCTCACTCATCCCGTTCCGCCGTCCCCCGTCTCATTCAGCAGTGGTGATTCTCGGTAGCAGCCAGCGCCGGATGTCGGCGCTGTCGTCCTCCATCGGTGCGAACCAGCCGTGCGTGTAGGACCGCGACGACATCCCGCGCTGCACGGACTCGCAGATCGCCCAGTCCTGCTGGTTGACCAGATCCCACAGGTCGCCCGCGTCGGACGGGTCGAACGCCGGGTCGTCGACCGCGGACGGGTGGAACAGCAGCAGGCACTCGATCCGCGTGTGGTCGACCGACTGCGGCAGCAGCACGAACGCCGCGACGTGGTCGGCCGCCGCCGAGAGCATCAGGTTCGGGTGCACCAGCTCGCCCTTGTGGCGGGTCCGCTCGGCCTCGTCCAGCCCGGGCAGCGGCGCGCGCTGCGTCGTCCCGGTCGTCGTGAAGGTCCACGCGCCCTCGCGGTGCGGCACGCCGCTGTCCCAGTCGATGTCGGTGCCCCCGCCGCCGAAGGCCGGCACCAGCCGGGTGAGCTCGGGGTGCACCGGCCCGCAGTGGTAGCACTCGTTGTAGTTCTCGGCGAGCACCTTGTAGTTGGTCGCCACCTCGTAGGTGAACCGCAGCCCGGTGACCAGGTCGCCCATCCCGTAGTTGGCCAGAGTCCGCGCCGGCCGAGCCATCGCCTCGGCCAGCGACGTCGCAGGAGCTCCGAGGTGGACGAAGACGAACCCCGCCCAGGCGTCGACGGCGACGGCGTGGAGCGAGAACGCCGGCAGCTCGTCGGCAGCCAGGTCGGCGTGCGGCGCCTTCAGCAGCGAGCCGTCGAGCGCATAGGTCCACGAGTGGTAGGGACAGCGCAGCGAGCCGGCAGCGGCGCACACCGGCTCGGCCCCGGGCAGCGCCGTGAAGAGCTGGGAGCCGCGGTGGCGGCAGACGTTGTACGCCGCGTGCAGGGCCCCGTCGGCGTCGGAGGTGACGATGACCGACTCCCCCACGACGTCGACGACCGCGACCCGGCCGGGCTCGTGCAGCCCCAGGTCGGTGAGCCGGCCGACGCAGAACCACTCGGCGTAGAGCACCCGGTCGCGCTCGACGGCGAACGTCGCCGGGTCGACGTACATCTCGCGCGGCAGCGCGGCCTGGAGGCCGCCGGGTCCCTCAGACACGGGTCGTCCCCTTCTGCGCCGCCACCAGGTGACAGGCGCTCCGGTGCCCCTCGCTGGCCGGCAGCACGGGGAGCGGCACCCGGTGGCAGTCGTCCTCGACCCCGGCGGCCGCCGCCAGACCGCTCGCCAGCGCCGGGCAGCGCGGGTGGAAGCGGCAGCCCGACGGGATGTGCGTCGGGTCGGGCACCTCGCCCTCGAGGACGACGGGCTCGAGGCGCTCGATCTCGGGGACGACCGAGAGCAGCGCCTGCGTGTACGGGTGCTGGGGCGCGGCCAGCACCTCCTCGGTGGGGCCGGCCTCGACGATCCGGCCGAGGTACATGACCGCGGTCCGGTCGGCGATGTTCCAGGCCAGCCCGAGGTCGTGGGTCACCACGAGCACGCCGAGGCCGAGCTCGGAGCGCAGCCTGAGCAGCAGCGCGAGGATCTCGCCGCGGATCGAGGCGTCCAGGCTGGAGACCGGCTCGTCGGCGATCAGCAGGTCGGGCCGCAGGGCCAGGGCGCCGGCGATCAGCACCCGCTGCCGCTGCCCGCCCGAGAGCTCGTGCGGGTAGCGCAGGAAGAGCCGCTCCGGCGGCCGCAGCCCGGCGGACGACAGCGCGTCGGCGACCTGCTGCTCCTCGCTGCGCCCGTCCGGGTCGTGGCGCGACAGCCCGTGCAGCCGCAGCCCTTCGGCCACCGAGTCGTAGACGGTGTGCCGCGGGTTGAGGGCGCCGGCCGGGTCCTGGAGCACCATCTGCACCCGGCGCCGGAACGCCTTCAGCGCCTTGCCGGTGTAGCCGAGCGGCTCCCCGTCGAGGAGCACCTGCCCGCGCGCCGGCCGTTGCAGCCCGGTCAGCGCGCGGGCCAGGGTGGTCTTGCCCGAGCCCGACTCCCCGACCAGAGCGACGATCTCCCCGGTCTTGACGGTCAGGTCGGCGCCGTCCAGGGCGACCGCGACGTCGCCGCCGCGCGAGGTGAACTCCACGGCCAGGTCGCGCGCCTCCAGCCTGATGTCGCTCATACGCTCTCACCCACCCGGATGCAGGCGACCCCACGGCCCGGCCGCTTGAGCTCCAGGGGCGGCTCCGCCGTCGTGCAGTCGGGGATCGCCAGCGAGCAGCGCGGCGCGAACGAGCAGCCCGGCGGCAGCTCGCGCGGGTCGGGCGGGTCGCCGGCCAGGCCCGCCGGTGCGTAGCGCGCGGCCGGGTCGCCGATCCGCGGGAACGACGCCGAGAGCGCCGAGGTGTAGGGGTGCAGCGGGTCGGTGAACAGCTGGTCGGCGGGTCCCTGCTCGACCACGCGACCGCCGTACATCACCGCGATCCGGTCGCTCATGTCGGCGAGCACGGACAGGTCGTGGCTGATCAGCATCATCCCGACGCCGAGCTCCTTCACGAGCCCGGACAGCACGTCGAGCACCTGCGCCTGCACCATCACGTCGAGCGCGGTGGTCGGCTCGTCCGCGATCACCAGCGACGGCCGGCAGGCCAGCGCCATCGCGATCATCACCCGCTGCCGCTGCCCTCCCGAGAGCTGGTGGGGGTACGACGCCGCGCGGGACGCGGGCAGCCCGACCTGCTCGAGCAGGTCGCCCACCCGGCGCGCGACCTCAGCCGCCCCGACCGAGGGCTCGTGGAGCTGGATCGGCTCGGCGATCTGCTGCCCGACCCGGCGTACGGCGTTGAGCGAGTGCAGCGCGCCTTGGAAGACGATCGACGCCCCCGCCCAGCGCAGCGCGCGCAGGTCGCCCCACCGCATGGTCAAGACGTCCTCGCCGTCGACGAGCACCTGGCCGCTGACGGTCGCGCTCGACGGCTGGAGGCGCAGGACGGTGCTCGCGAGCGTGGACTTGCCGCAGCCCGACTCCCCCGCCACGCCGACGACCTCGCCGCGCTCGAGGGTCAGGTCGACGTCGCGGACGGCGGGCAGCGGTCCCTCCTCGGTCCGGTAGGTGACCGAGAGCCCCTTCAGCTTCAACAGGCTCATCGCTGGGCCCTCATCTCTGGCGCAGCTTCGGGTTGAGGACCTCTTCGAGCGCCTGGCCGACGAGGGTGAAGGACAGCACGACCACGACGACGCAGACCCCGGGCGGCACGAAGTACCACCACGAGCCGGTGGTGATCGCGCCGACGCCGTAGGCGTCGTCCAGCATCGAGCCCCACGACACCCGGGTCGGGTCACCGAGCCCGAGGAAGCTCAGCGTGGTCTCGGACAGGATCGCCACCGCGACGGTCAGCGTGGTGTTCGCGAAGACGATCGGGACCACGTTGGGCAGCAGGTGACGCCCGATCAGGTGCCGGTGGCCGGCGCCGAGGGCGCGGGACCGCTCGATGTAGGGCCGCTCCTTGATCGACAGCACCTGGCTGCGGATGAGCAGCGCGGTCCCGGGCCAGGACGTCACGCCGATCACGATCACGATGTTGACCAGTGACCGACCGAGCACGCTGGCCAGCACGATCGCCAGCGGCAGGAACGGGATCACGAGGAACCACTCGGTGAGCCGGAACAGCACCGCGCCGGGCCAGCCGCCGAAGTAGCCGGACGTCAGCCCGACCAAGGTGCCGATCAGCATCGAGATCACGGTCGCCATCAGGCCCACGAACAGCGAGATCCGCGCGCCCCAGATCAGCAGCGTCAGCACCGAGCGGCCGTTCGCGTCGGTGCCGAGCCAGTACTCCCCCGACGGCGCGTCGAGCACCCCGCCCGTCGCGTGCGTGACCTCGAGTCCGTCGGCCGGGGCGAGCACGGGCGCGAGCAGCGCGACCAGCACCACGACGGTGAGCACCACCAGGCCGGCCATCCCGGCGCGGTTCTGGCGGAACCGGCGCCAGGCGCGGGCGCGCGCGGCGCGGCGGCGGCGCCGGGCCAGCTGGCGCGACGTGAGCGTGACCGTGCCGGACGTCGTGCTCATGTCCGCACCCGCGGGTCGAGCAGGCCGTAGAGCAGGTTGGCGGCCAGGTTGGCGGTGATCACGGCGGCCGAGGACAGCATGAAGACGCCCTGCAGCAGCCAGTAGTCGGGCACCTGGAGCGCGTCGGTGGTCAGCAGGCCGAGGCCGGGGATCGAGAAGATCGTCTCGATGGTGATCGCCCCGGCGACCACGAACCCGAAGTTGAGCGCCACCACGGTCGTGGTCGGCAGCAGCGCGTTGGGGACGGCGTGCCGGTCGCGGACCAAGGCGTCGCGCAGGCCCTTCGCGCGGGCGGTGGTCAGGTAGTCCGAGCGCAGCTCGTCGATGAGCGACCCGCGCATGATCAAGGCGTAGTCGGCGAGGTAGGCCAGCGTCAGCGTGATGACCGGCAGGGTCAGGTGCCAGGCCGTGTCGAGCACACCGGAGAGCGACGACGGGTCGGCGTCGACCGAGTGCAGCCCGCCGGTCGGGAACAGCCCCGGCAGCGGGCCGATCCCGACCGCGAACGCGGCGATCAGCAGGAGGCCGAGCCACCACTCCGGCATCGAGTAGAGCGTCAGCGAGCCGCCGGTGGTGAACCGGTCGAACCTGCTGGCCCGGTCCCAGCCGGCCCGGATGCCCAGCCACACGCCGATCAAGGCCGCGAGGACCGTCGACGTGCCCACCAGCAGGAGCGTCGGCCACATCCGCTCGACCAGCACCTCCGAGACGTCGCGGTGGTAGAGGATCGAGTAGCCGAGGTCGCCGTGCACGGTGTTGTCCAGGAACGTGAGGAACTGCTGCAGCACGGGCTGGTCGAGGCCGTAGGTCTTGTTGAACTCCGCGATCTGCTCCGGCGTGCTCAGCCGGCCGCGGCCGAGCGTGCGGGCCGGGTCGCCGGGCAGCACCCGGAACAGGAAGAAGTTCACGACCAGCATGAACACCAGGCTGCCGAGCGCGCCGAGCACCTTGCCGAGCGCGTAGCGCCGGTAGCCACCGCCCCGCCGTCGTGGCTCCCCGGCCTCGGCCGCGGCGGCGGCCGGGTCGGCGGCGGCGAGGGTCACTCGCGGTCCGCCTCGGTCGCGCGGCGCCGCATCAGGAGGATCCCGCCGGCCCCGATCACCACGACCGCCGCGGCGCCGAGCCCGATCATCATCTCGGTGCTGACGCTGCCGTCGGAACCCGCCGAGGTCGCCTTCGTGGCTCCCGCGTCGCCGCCGCAGTCGCCCGCCTCGTCGGCCGGCCGCATGTTCAGGTAGTTGTAGACGCCGTACTGGAAGAGCCAGATGCCGCCGGGGTTCGGCTGCTGCACGAGGCAGGCGAACCGGTCGCTGCGGAACGCCTCGCCGATGGTGTTGTACGCGGTCACCAGGTACGGCGAGTCCTCGTACAGCATCTGCTGCATCTGCTTGACCATCTCGATGCGCTTGTCGCGGTCCAGCTCGAGCTGCTGCTGGTCGTAGAGCGCGTCGTAGGCGTCGTTGCAGTACCACGAGTCCGACCAGTTGCCGCGTTGGCCGCACGTCATGTAGCTGAGCATCGAGTTCGGGTCGGGCTCGACGTACCAGCCCCACTGGAACGCGTCGAAGTCCCCGTCGAGGATCACGCTGGTGAGCTTGTTGGACTGCATCGCGGTGACCTCGGAGTCGATCCCGAGGTCGCCGAGCCACTCCTTGAAGTAGTCCATCGTGTTCAGCGAGATGTCGCCCATCGAGTCGGCGCGCGCGAAGAGGCGCAGCTTCCCGATCGGCGAGCCGTCCGGCATGGTGCGCAGGCCGTCGTCGCCCATCAGGTAGCCGGCCTCGTCGAGCAGTCGGCCCGCCTTGTCCGGGTCGTAGGTCATCAGCTCGTCGGCCGGCGGGTCCCACCGCCAGTTCGAGTACGTCGGCGGCACGATCGTGGTGCCGGCCTGGCCCGCGCCCTGGTAGACCTTCGCGATCAGCTGGTCGAGGTCCATGCCCCAGCCGAGCGCGTGCCGGAACTTCGGGTCCTGGAGGGCCGGGTTGCCGTCACCGATCGGCTTGCCGGTCTCGGGGTCGGCGGCGCCGGTGTTGAAGGCGATCTCGTCGAAGCCGGGCGAGTCGCCGTTCTGCGCGGTGATCCCCGGCTCGCCCTGGAGCGCCTGCACCTGGAGCGGGGTGATCCCGTCGACGAAGTCGACCTCGCCCTTCTTCAGCCCCTGGACGGCCGGGTCCTCGGACTTGTAGACGCGGAAGACGACGTGGTCGATGTGCGGCGCCCCGCCCCAGTAGTCGGGGTTGGCGTCGAACTCGTACGTCGAGCCGCTCGCCTCGCCGGAGACGAGACGGAAGGGTCCCGAGCCGACGACCGGCTGGCCGTCCTCCGGCTCCGCCTTGTAGGTCTTGACGTCCTTCTCGCTGACGTCCTTCCAGATGTGCTCGGGCACGATCGGGATGGGCAGCAGCGGCAGCGTGGCCAGCGGCTTCTTCAGCTTCAGCAGCACGGTCTCCGCGTCGGGGGCGGTGATGCTGTCGGCCCCGGTCAGGTAGGAGCCCCACGTGGCCGCCTCCGGGCCGCCGTCGATGATCCGGTTGTAGGTGTAGGCGATGTCGGCGGCGGTCAGCGGCTCGCCGTCGGACCAGGTCACGCCGTCGCGGATGTGGAAGGTCCACGTCAGGCCGTCGTCGGAGGTGTCCCAGGACGTCGCCAGCCCCGGCTGCGGCGACATGTCCTTCATCGAGTAGCCGATCATGTAGTCGTAGGTCAGCGCCCACATCTCGAACGACGTCGCCTTGATGCCGACGAACGGGTTGAAGGAGTCGACGTCGGTCAGGACCGCGACCGTGAGGGTGGTGTCGTCGCCCGCCGCCCGCGCCGGCGCCACGGCCAGCCCCGGCGTCAGGCAGGCCGCGAGCAGCGCCAGGGCCGCCGCCACGCGAGTACGTTGACGCCCGTGACCCTGACCCCAGGCCCGCCGATGGCCGCCCGTGAGCCGTTCGAGCACCGTGAGCACGGCGTCGTACGCCCGGACCCCTACCACTGGATGAGCACCACGACGCCCGCCCTGCTGGACCACCTGCGCGCCGAGCGGACCTTCTACGACTCTGCGTGTGCTCATCTGCACTCCCTGGTCTCGGCCCTGCGGTCCGAGATGGTCTCCCGCCTCCCGGAGGCTGACCTGTCGGCGCCGTGGGGGCGTACGAGGTTTTCCTACTACACCCGGACGCGAACCGGGAGGGACTACGCCGATCTGATAAGAGAAATCAGCGGTTCTGCAACCGATTCGAAACAGAATCCCTCGTCAGAAGTCATTTTGGACGTCGAATCGCTCGCCGACGGCAGTGGCTACCTCGAGCTCGGCGTGACCCTGGTCAGCCCCTCGGAGGACCTCCTGGCGTACTCGTTCGACCGGACCGGGGACGAGGTCTACGAGCTCCGGTTCCGCGACCTGCGCACCGGCACCGACCTCGACGACGTGGTGCCCCGCAGCTACTACGGCGGCGCGTGGAGCGCCGACTCGACGTGGTTCTTCTACACCGTCCACGACGAGGCCTACCGACCCCACGAGGTGTGGCGGCACCGGGTCGGGACGCCGGTCGCCGACGACGTCCTGGTGCTGGAGGAGCCGGACGACCGGTTCGAGCTCCACGTCCGGGCCAGCCGCTCGGGCGACGTGGTGCTGCTGCTCAGCGAGAGCCGCGACACGGGTGAGTCCTGGGCGGTCGACGCGCACGCGCCCGAATCCCCCGCGCGGTCCGTCGGCGGCCGCCGGCCGGGCGTCGTCTACCGCGCCGAGCACGTCCGCGGCGGTCCGCTGCTGCTGGTCACCAACGACGCGGCCGTCGAGTTCCGGCTGATGGCGGCGCCGGTCCCGGTCGACGCCGACCAGGACGCCACCGCCTGGGTGGAGGCGCGCCCCGAGCGGCCCGACGAGCGGCTGGAGCGGGTCGACGCCTTCGCGGGGCACGCCGTCCTCAGCCTGCGCTCCGACGCCGCGCACCTGCTCCGGCTGGTGCCGCTCGACGACCTCGCCGGTGAGGGCGTGGTGGTCCGCAGCCGGTTCCCCGGAGGTGCGGTCCGGCTGGCGCGGAACACGTCGTACGACGTGCCGATGGTGACCGTGGTCGACCAGGCGCACGTCGAGCCGCCGGTGTGGTCGGACGTCGAGCTCGCGACGGGTGCTCACGCCGACGTGCTGCGCCAGGCGGCGCCCGGCCACGACCCGGCCCGCTACCTGACCTCCCGGCTCGACCTCCCGTCCGACGACGGCACGCTCGTGCCCGTGACGGTGGTCCGGCACCGGGACACCCCGCTCGACGGCACCGCGCCGGCGCTGGTCTACGGCTACGGCGCCTACGAGTACACCTTCGAGCCCGACTGGGACGCCGGGCTGCCGAGCCTGCTCGACCGCGGCGTCGTCTACGCCCACGCGCACGTCCGCGGCGGCGGCGAGGGCGGCCGCCGCTGGTGGCTCGACGGGCGGCTGGAGCGCAAGCAGCACACGTTCTCCGACTTCGCCGCGGTCGCCGACGGGCTGGCCGGCGACCACGTCGACGGCGACCGGATCGCCAGCCGTGGGCTGTCCGCCGGCGGTCTGCTCCAGGGCGCGGTCTTCAGCCAGCGACCGGACCGGTGGCGGGCGGTCGTAGCCGAGGTGCCGTTCGTCGACGTGGTGACGACGATGTTCGACGCCTCGATCCCGCTGACCGTGAACGAGTGGGACGAGTGGGGCGACCCGCGCCGCAAGGAGGACTTCGACTGGATGCTCGCCTACTCGCCGTACGACCACCCGCCGGCCGCGGGCGGCCGGCCCGACCTGCTGGTCACCGGCGCGGTGCACGATCCGCGGGTGATGGTCCGCGAGCCGGCCAAGTGGGTGGCGCGACTGCGCGAGACCGACCCCGAGTGGTCGCCGCGGTGCCTCTTCCGCGTCGAGACCGGCGCCGGGGCGCACGGGGGGCCGTCGGGCCGCTTCGGCCACCTGGCCTACGAGGCCGAGATCTACGCCTGGGTGCTCGACGGTCTGGGGGTCTCGTCGTGACCCCTCTGCCCCTTTTCGAGCTGCAGAGAGAGGTGATCGAGGTCGCCCGGGCGCTGATCCGCTTCGACACCAGCAACGCTCCCGAGGCGGCCCTCGGCCGGCCGCCCGGCAACGAGACCGTTGCGGCGGCGTACCTCCGCGACCACCTCACGGCGGCCGGCGTCGACTGCGAGCTGATCGCCCGCGAGCCGCACCGGGCCAATCTCGTCGCCCGGATCCCGGGCACCGGCTCTGCCGATTCCGGGCATCCCTCGCTGGCCTTCGTCGGACACCTCGACGTGGTGCCGGCCGACCCGCGCGACTGGACGCACCCGCCGTTCGCGGCGGTCGTCGACGAGGGCGGCTGGCTGTGGGGCCGCGGCGCGATCGACATGAAGGACCAGGTCGCCGCCCGGGTTGTCGCGATGGCCGAGCTGGCCCGGTCGGGCTTCCGCCCGAAGGGCGACCTGTGGCTGATCGCGGTGGCCGACGAGGAGGACGGGCAGGCCGACGTCGGGATGCGCTGGCTGCTCGAGGCCCGGCCCGACATCCGGCCGGACCTCGCGATCAACGAGGGCGGCGGCGAGCGGCTGCCGCTGCCGGACGGGCGGGTCGTGCAGACGGTGAGCGTCGGCGAGAAGGGCACCTACCCGGCGCGGGTCGTCGCCGTCGGCGAGGCCGGGCACGCCTCGATGCCGACGCTGGGCGACAACGCCGTCCCGCTGCTGGGCGAGCTGCTGCGCCGGGTCGGCCGCGGCATGCCGGCGTCCCGGCCGTCCGAGCTCGTGGACCGCACCCTCGAGGTGCTGCTCGGCGAGCCCGTGTCCGATCGGGCGACCGCGATCGCGCGGGCGGCCACCCTGCACCCGGTGCTGGAGCACACCCTGCCCGCGCTGCTCGGCACCACGATGGCGCCGACGCTGCTCACCGGCTCGTCGAAGCGCAACGTGATGCCGGCCCGGGCCTTCATGGAGCTGGACTGCCGGATCCTGCCCGGCACCACCGAGGCCGAGGTCGAGCACGAGGTGCGGGCCCGGCTCGGCGCCGACCTCGCCTACGAGCTGGAGTGGCCCGAGGAGCTGGTGGCCGGCAGCGCGTCGCCCGCGACCTCGGCCCTGATGACGGCGATCTCCTCGGTGCTGACCGCCTCCGGCGACGACGCCGAGCTGCTGCCGATGCTCTGCACCGGCTTCACCGACTCCGTCTACCTGCGGGCCGCCGGCACCGCCACGGCGTACGGGTTCAGCCCGTACCGGGCGACCTCGGCGGACGTGATCAGCGCCGGCTTCCACAACGCCGACGAGCGGGTGCACATCGACGACCTGCTGCTCTCCGTCGAGTTCCACATCGCGCTGGCCAGGGAGCTGCTCTGACCCGCGGCACCGCCCTAGACCGGTTTCTCCAGATTTCCTCAAGGCCGCTGCAAGAAGAGCTCAAGCACCCCCGGTTGGCCCGCGCCCTGCCCTACTGTCTTCTCAGACCCCGCTGGTGACCCGAGACTCCAGCGGGGTCCTTACATTTCCCGGAGCTCTCACCCCGCGAGGAAGCTGAGCCGGACGTCGCGCTCGGGGTTGTCGACGTTGAGGTCGACCAGGCAGATGCTCTGCCAGGTCCCGAGCGTGAGCCGCCCGTCGACCACCGGCACCGTCGCGTACGGCGGGACGACCGCCGGCATCACGTGGGAGCGGCCGTGTCCGCGGCTGCCGTGGCGGTGCTGCCACCGGTCGTCGGCGGGCAGCAGGTCGCCGAGCGCCGCGAGGAGGTCGTCGTCGCTCCCCGCCCCGGTCTCGATGATCGCGATCCCGGCCGTCGCGTGCGGGACGAACACGTGCAGCAGCCCGTCGCCGCGGCCGGAGACGAAGTCGCGACAGTCGGACGTCAGGTCGAGCACGGTCTCGCGGTCGCCGGTGCGATACCTGCGGGTCTCGGAATCCACGCGATCGATCGTAAGCGGCAGACCCGGATCGCGAACGGTCGGCTTCGCGGACACCGAGATCCAGCTCCAGACGATCCGGGACCCACCCCGCTAGACGTTCGTGCCGGTCCCGGCGTCGGGGTCGCGGACGCCGCCCGCGCAGGACGCGAACGGCTCGGGCGCCGTCTCGCCGCCGCCGAAGGTGTCGATGAAGAGCGGCAACCGCGCGTCGTCGGC
Source organism: Nocardioides sp. (assembly GCA_025965275.1). Classification (GTDB taxonomy): domain Bacteria; phylum Actinomycetota; class Actinomycetes; order Propionibacteriales; family Nocardioidaceae; genus Nocardioides. The sequence goes on along the minus strand of JAOPXG010000356.1, from coordinate 3,148 downwards.
CCCGGTCAGGGAGAGCTGGCGGCTCCACACCGTGACGACGACGGGCGCGTCGAGGCCGTCGTGCGGCGAGAGGATGCCGTTCTGCGGGAGCAGCCCGGCCAAGGTGGCCACGTCGTCCGCGTCGAGGTCGGGGTCGTAGGTGATCCAGACCGTCCCGTGCTCGAGGTCGTGCACGGCGTTCTCGTCGCGCACCGGCTCGTCGTAGACCCCGCAGTCGAGCCAGACCGGGTCGTGCGGGCCGCCGGCCGGGGGCGTCTGCGGGTAGTCGATGTCCGCCGAGGTGTGGGTCGGCTCGAGCCCGTCGTACTCCTGCACCGCGCTCAGGTCGACCGACCCGTCGGAGGCCACCTCGTCGGCGTCGCCGCCGAGCACCAGGGGCACGGTGACGGCGGCCGCGACCAGGAGCAGGGCGAGCAGGATCGCCACCAGCGCCGGCAGCACCCGGCGGGGCGCGGGCGGCGGAGGCGGGGGCGGGTACGGCGGCGGCGGGAACGGCGGGGGTGGGTTCGCCGGGGTCAGGTCGGACATCAGCCTTCCAGCAGGCGCTCGACCCGCTCGACCTTGGCGGTGAGCTGGCCGTCGAAGCCCGGACGGATGTCGGCCTTGAGCACGAGGCCGACCCGCGGGGAGACCTCGGCGACGACGTCGACGGCCTTCTTCACGACGGCCATCACCTCGTCCCACTCCCCCTCGATGTTCGTGAACATCGCGTTGGTCTCGTGCGGGAGCCCGGACTCGCGGACGACCCGGACGGCGGCGGCCACTGCCTCGGAGACGCCACCGGTCTCGTCACCGGTGGTCGGGGAGATGCTGAACGCGACGATCATGGGGAAACCGTAGCGAGGGGCTCCGCACGGAGCCGGGCCAGGGCGTCCCTGGCCTGCGACTTCACGGTGCCGACGGAGATGCCCAGGGCGTCCGCGGTCTGCTGCTCGGTGAGGTCCTCGTAGTAGCGCAGCACGATCACCGCACGCTGCCGCGGCGCGAGCCGGGCCAGGGCGCGCTGCAGCTCCACCCGGTCCGCCCCGGGGCCCTCGACGGGCGTCTCGGGCAGCCGGTCGGTGTGCACCTCCCGCCACCGCCGCGACCGCCAGCGGCTGACGCTCTCGCGCACCAGGACCCTGCGGACGTACGGATCCGGGTGGTCGGCGATCTTCTTCCAGTGCGGCACGGCCTTGATCAGCGCGACCTGCACCAGGTCCTCGGCGTCCTGGTGCGAGCCGGTCATCAGGTACGCCGTGCGCAGCAGCGCCGGCATCCGCGCCGCGACGTACTGTTCGAAGCCTTCGCGGGTCGGGTCAGGCGCGGACACGGCGCCTCCAGAGCACGAGCGCGAGCCCAGCAATGAGGCACACCAAGACCGTCAGCCCCGCCGTGGCACGAGGGTCCATCGGCGAGGAAGGCTCGACCCCGGCGACCGACGGCGCGTCGAGCAGGTCGGTCGCGAACTGCCAGTCTCCGCCGAGCGAGTCGACCGGGAAGCGGACGATGATCCGTGACTCCCCGGTTGAGACATCGACCCGGTAGAGAGCCGCCTGCAGTGCGACCGACACGCGGCCCAGCCTCCCCAGGGTCACGATCGAGTGCCTGTCGATCCAGTCGACCACCCCGAACGTCCGCTGGGTGCCGGGCACCGCACGCAGGTCTCCCACCACACCCGCGTGCACGACGTTGGGGTTGCGGCTGCCGGGGACGAGCGCGATCCGGCGACCCGTGGCGTCCAGGGCGACGAAGTGCATGTGTCCGAACGCACCGGCGAGACGGGGGACCTCGAGGTCGCGCGGGCGCGTGGGGTCCGACACGTCCACGAGCACGTGGCGGTCCTGCCGGGAGGAGGGGCCGTCCACCAAGATGCGGCCATGTCCGGCACCCTGGAGGAAGGCGCCTGACGCGACACCGGCCACCGGTTGTGGCTCGCCGCCGAGCGTCCAGGAGGTCACCGTGCCGAACGACGAGCTCGACTGGTCCATGTCGGAGGCGTCGTCACCACCCCGGATCTGCCCCGCCGAGAACACCACGGTGCCGGCGTCGGCCCAGGTGAGGAAGTCCGGCATCAATCCGTGCGCCGTGTCGATCCAATGCTGCGTCACGTCCCCGGTCACCGCGTCGTACACACCCACCCCTGTGACCGGTCCCGACTCGCTGTTCGGGGTGCCCGTGGTGGGCCCGGTGAGCCAGTACGCGATGTGTCGACCGTCGGGAGCGAGCTCGACACCGTGCTCCAGGTCCGCGCCAGGCAGATCGAGGAACGCGTACCCGCCGGTGGAGGCGGAGATCCCGACGACGGCCGGGTGCGTACCGGTCCAGGTCGCCTGCTCGGCACCCGACACCGCCACCAGCTGACCCGGTTGCTGCGTGGCCGGCAACCAGGGGCTCGGTGACCACACCCGGTCCGGCAGTCCCGCCGATCCGTGTGCCGGGGCCGGTGCAGGAGCCGATCGCTGCCAGTCGACCGCTGCGACAACGGCGAGCAGCACGACCGCCGTCGTGATGATGGCAAGCGTCCCGGCCCGGCGTACCCGGTGGACGCGGACCCCCCGGTCCCACAGGTCCGGCGCCGGGACACCGATCGGCGCCTCGTCCGCCAGGTCGGCGAGCCGGTCGTGCAGCGTGGTCATGGGTCCTCCTGGAGTGGTCTCACCCTTACCCACGCGTCGAGGCCCCGGAAAGGAGGGGCGGCCGGTCCGAAATGCCGGAGCCGGCGCCACCTCAACCCCGCAAGAGGTTGAGTTGACGCCGGCTCGACGTGGGATCAGGCCTTGCGGAGGTTCCTGAGCACGTACTGCATGATGCCGCCGTTGCGGTAGTAGTTCGCCTCGCCGGGGGTGTCGATGCGGACGACCGCGTCGAACTCCACGCTCTGCCCATGTGCCGGGGCGGCCTTCACCTTGACGGTCTTCGGCGTGCGGCCCTCGTTGAGCTCGGTGATCCCGGAGATGGAGAACTCCTCCTCGCCGGTCAGGCCGAGCGACTCGGCGCTCTGGCCCTCCGGGTACTGCAGCGGGATGACGCCCATGCCGATGAGGTTCGAGCGGTGGATCCGCTCGTACGACTCGGCGATGACGGCCTTGACGCCCAGCAGCGAGGTGCCCTTGGCCGCCCAGTCGCGCGACGAGCCGGAGCCGTACTCCTTGCCCGACAGCACGAC
>JAOPXG010000352.1 GCA_025965275.1 Nocardioides sp. | reverse complement strand
ACGGCCACGCAGGTGGAGCCGGCCGTCCCCGGAAGGCGGTCGAGCACGTCGGTCTGGCGGTGACCGGGCCGGAGCTCGGGCATCCCCGGCGACCGTGTGGCCGCCGGTGGTTGGTCCGGACCCCCGGTGTCCACGCCGTCCGACGAGGCACCGGGGTCCGGCGCAGAGGTCGGCGCCGCGGAACCGTCCGCAGGACCGGCTGCGGAACCGTGGGTGGCGCCGGCACCGGGGCCGGCCGTCGGACCCGCCCCGGTGCTGCACCCGGCGATCACCACCGCGCCGGCACCCACCGCCGCAGCCGCAGCAGCGGCTCGACGCAGGACGCGGCGGTGCCCGGCGCCGTTCACGGCGCGGTCCGCAGCGTGATCGTCCAGGCGATCGCCCGGCCGGAGGCGGCGTCCGTGGTCGCGCTCTGACCGCCGACGGTTCCGCCGCTCACCGCCGAGCCGGAGTCGGTGGCGACGGCGCTCACTCGGCCGGTGCCGGTGCCGTAGGTCGAACTCCGCACCGTGGTGCCTGCCGGTGTCGTCCAGCTGGTGGTGCCCGAGGACTTGTCGGTCCAGATCTGGAGCGCCCAGCCGTTGGCCGGCGCCGCGGCGGTCGGGCTCGCGTGCTGCGTCGACCCGCCGTCGGTGCTGCTCGCGATGGTCTGGATCGCCTGGCTGGGGTCCACCCCGCGGTAGGCAGTCAGCACCAGAGCCGACTTCGCGGTCGCACCGAGGGAGGTGGCCACGGTGGCCCCTGCGTCGGACGCGGTCGCGCGCCGGGTCCAGACGTAGCTGGTCATCCCCGAAGCGAGCCGCTGGCCAGCCCCGGTCCAGCCCGCGGGGGTCGCCGGTGCGGCGTCCCCTGCCCCGTAGCTGCCGACCAGGACCAGGAAGTCCCCTGCCTGGACCGCGCCGGGCACCCCGACGGTCGGGCTGGCACTGTTCGAGTTGGACGTCGACGAGCCGACGAAGCTGATCGCGGTGCCCGCGGGCGGTTCGGTGACGGTGACGTTGCGCGTGGTGGTGGCGGTCGCGCCGCGGTCGTCGGTGACCGTCAGCGTGATGGTGTAGCTCCCCGCGGCGTCGTAGGTGGTGGACGCCTGCCGGCCGGTCGCGGACTTCCCGTCGCCGAAGGTCCAGGCGTAGCCCGCGATGGTGCCGTCCGGGTCGCCGGAGGCGCCTCCGTCGACCTGGCAGGTCAGACCGGCGCAGGTCGCCGTGAAGGACGCGGTCGGTGCCCGGTTGGCGGGCGCGCCACCGGTCGGCCCGATGAACAGCGCGCGGCCGCGCCAGTCGACGGTGGTGTTGACCGTGGTCGGTGAGCCCTGCGGAACGCCACCGGCGAAGCCCATCGCCGACAGTGCCCCGGACGAACGGCTGACGACGTACAGCGTGCTGCCGTCGATGAACAGCCCTCCGGTGTCGGTCCACGAGCGCCCGCCGTTCGCCGTGAAGCGCTCGCTGCCGACGATGCCGCTGTCGACGTTGAACCAGCGCCAGTAGAGGTTGCCGTCGCCTGAGCGGGTGTAGTAGACCCGGTCGCGGGCGTACGCCATGCCGGTGATCGAACTGAGCTCACCGTAGAAGTTCGGCACCCGGCCGCGGTAGGTGTCGCCGGAGCCGGTCTGGACGTCGGCCCAGGCCGGGTCGTTGTAGGGATCGATCCGGACGGCGGGGCCTGTCTGCGTCGCGGTGAAGCTCCGCCGGTAGAGGTACCCGTCGGTCTGCCCGTAGAAGAGGGTGTTCCCGACGAGGAAAGCGCCGCGCACGGTCCGCCAGTCGATGCCGCGGGTGTCGACGCTCGTCGGCGCCCCGGCGGTCGTCCCGTCGAAGGCGACCGTGGCCAGGCTGTTGGTCCCGCCGCTCGGCGGCGCCAGGTCGCGGCGGACGATCTCGATGCCGTTGACGAGCGGGTTCTCGACGACGTGGGCGAAGTCGATGTCGACGTTGCCGTCACTGGTGATGTCGAAGGCCCGCATGGTGCCACGCTGGTCACCGACGGCCGAGACGATGTCGAAGTCGTCGAGCCGCCGGATGCCGTCGATGTCGACGTCGAAGACGCGCTGGCCGGGCGAGGAGGTGCAGCCGCACCGGTTGGCGAAGAACAGCCGGACCTGGAGTGGCAGTCCGTTGGCCACGGGGAAGTCCCACGACATCCGGGGGTCGTCCGACGGGGACCAGCGCTCCGAGTCGAAGATCTGGGGCGGGGTGCTGGCCGGGACGGTGCCGTCGAGGCTGGCACCGGAACCCCAGGCCGCCGCGTTGGAGCCGTCGTTGCGGTAGGGGCTGGATCCGCCGTCGTCCGCGGCCCAGCCCGGGCCGCCGTCGATGCCGTCGATCGCCGAGCTTCCGGCGTTGACGCGATAGAGCACGTTGCCCTGCTGGACCGCGGTCGAGCCGCCGAGGTACACGTCCGACGGCAGGCTGCGGGTGGTCTCCGTCGCCGGCGCCGCACCCCCGGCCAGCGGGAAGAAGGCGAGGCGGGGGCGCCGGTACTTGAAGTCGCCGATCCAGTCGGTGTCGCTGCCGACCCAGATACCGGTGGCGCTCGCATACACCACGAACGCCGCAGCGCCTCGCGGGTTGCGCCCGGGGTTCCAGGCGAAGGGCAAGCCCGAGTCGGGGTCCAGCGCCGCCAGGCCCGGCCGCGGGACCGAGCCCTGCCCGTTGGAGTCACTCGCGTCGGAGTTGTTCAACCATCGCTGGTGTCCGCCGACGTACACAGCCTTCTCCGTGACCTCGACGGACCACAGCGTGTCGCCTCCCGTGTAGTCGACCCAGGTCGGCTGGATGTCGTTGCCGGTGGCGCTGAACTCGAAGCGGGCCGCGGTGTCGCACAGGGTGCCGCCGTTCTGGCCCCCGGTCGCGGTCACGACGAAGTAGGAGTTGTCGGGCGAGACGGCGACGCCGCGCATGTAGGTGTCGAACGCCCAGTTGAAGCAGTACGGCTTGTAGCGGTTCGTCTGCCAGTCCGGGTCGACCGCGACGTCGTTCGTGGTCGCGTCGAGGACGACCAGCTGGTCTCGGTCGAGCCCGTCGACGTGCTTGAAGTTGCCGATCACCGCGACCTTGTCGCCGCTCGCGGTGGCCTCGAGGTCACGGACGCCGACCGCTCCCTGGGCGCCGCTCCCGGTGTCGTTGTGCCGATCGGCGACGTCGACGCTCATGAAGGTGTTGTCGATCGCCCCGGTGGTGGGGTTCATGGACGCGAGCCCGCCGTGCGCAGCGCCGCCAGCCAGTGTGAAGTTGCCCCCGAGGACGAGCCGGCCCCGGGACATGGTGAGAGCGTTGACGACCCCGTTGGTGGCCGCCGGGCGGAAGGACGTCACGACCGTTCCGGTCGTGACGTCCAGCAGCGTGACGTGGCTCTGCGCCGTGCCGTTCACGGACGTGAACGATCCGGCGACGTACGCCGTGGTCGCGGTGGGGCCGGCCATCACGTCCTGCACCGCGCCGTTGAGCGACACGTTGGACCTCAGCGCGCCGGTCGACGCGTCGAAGAGGACCAAGGAGGAGCGCGACTGAGCGGAGCCGCCCGGCGGGGTGACGCTCGAGAACGTGCCGCCCACGACCATGGTCGAACCGACCTGGACGATCGCGTTGACCTGCCCGTCGTTGATCGCGGGTGTCGCCCCCGAGGGCACGGCCGACGCGATGACCGTGTGGCCTGGCGCAGCGTCCGCCGGCGCCTCGGGGACGAGTGACAGTGTCGCGCCAAGTGCCGCGACGAGAATACCCACCAATGCTCTTCTCACAGCCGTCCATCCTCTGAGTCCTGCTCCGCTCTGACGGCGGTGCCCGACCCGAGGATTTCGGCATGAACGGCTGCGCGCGCGAGTTCCGCGCCCGATTACCCAATACTGGCGAGCGAGCCGCTCCCGAGGTAATCACGGAAGCCCTGCAGACTCTGGGGGGACGTGTCGATCGAGACGTTTCCCGCGACGTCGGCGTTATCGTTGTCGAAGTACACCAGGGCCCTGAGCTGGGGGAATGCGTCGAGCTGCGCGGCGATGCCCCGGAAGAACGTCGCCTTCCAGGCGGGGTTGTCGCGACGCTCTCCGACACCCCACTCGCCCAGCATCACCGGCTTGTCCGGATGCTCGCGATGAGCCCAGTTGTAGGCCCCCCGCCACGAGGTGTTGCCCCAGTACTGGTTGACGAGTGTCGGGAACCCGCCGTCCTGCCCGCCGAGGCCGGCGGTCTTGTACGGGTCGAAGGCGATCCAGTCGACGTAGCGCTGACCCGGCCAGAGTTGGGAGTACCAGTCGGTGAGCGCCCACTTCTGCGCCCCCATGTAGTTCATGACCCACACCACCTTCGATGCCCCCTGGGCACGGAAGACGTCGACGACGTGGCGGTACATCGCCGCATAGTCGGCCGCCGTGTAGCCCGATCCCGGCCAGTCTCGGACCTCGTTCTCCGGTTCGTGGTGGACGGCCAGGAAGAGTCGGTGGTCCCAGGTCTTCTGGAGGTACTTGGCCTCCCGGACCAGCCGGGCGTCGGCGGCACCGTTGGCCACCTGGCGCCAGGTGTAGCCGTCGTCCGGCTTCCAGTTGGCGAAGAGGATGCGGTTCCCCGCTCCCCGTTCGAGTGCCTGGGTCTCGTCCGCGTTCGGGAAGAGCCGGTCGGCGCGGTAGTAGAAGTGCAGGATCTGCGCCCGGTGCTGGGACTCCTGCTCGAACCGGCTCACGGCCCGGCCGTTGGACTCACCTGGGTGCGGCGCGACGAAAGCTCCGCTCAAGATGCCGTGGCACGTGGGCACGAGCTTGGGGCTGAGGGTGCATTCACTCGCGGTTCGGCTCGCGGCGTCGGCGGCACTGGGCAGCGACGCAACGCTCACCGCGGCCCCCAGAACGGCCGTCAACAGGGCCGCCATCCGGCGGCGACTGGTCATGCGCATATGTGGGCTCCTTTCAAAGAAGCCCACACGCTAGATGGACGCGTAGCTCGCGCGCGAAATGTTCATCAATTGTGGGTACGCAGCACCATCCGGCCGGCGCCCGCCCGGAATCGGTTCGTGGTTGTCGCACCGGCGGCCACGTCCGCCGTGTCGGGAGAGGTCGTCAGGCCCGGCGTCGCCTCCCGTCGTCCTCGTCGGCGACGTCGCCGACATCGCTGCCCGCGCCGGAGAGCCAGGCGACCAGCGCCAGGCACTGGACGAGGAACAACCCCCAGAAGGCCTCGTTGCCGCGCTCGGCGTAGAGCGCTGCCTCGTTGAGGAAGGCCCCCAGGTCGAGACGCGTGAGGGCCATCAGCACGAACGGAGCGACCAGCAGGAACCCGGTCCAGAGGTAGGCCGCGGCACGCGACCGGCGCGTCGCCGGCGCGAGGATCCAGCGGGCGGCCAGGTCGAGCCCCACCGGCGCCACGATCAAAGCCACCAGGCACTCCGCCTGGAGCCGCACCAGGTCGGTCTGGAAGAACACCACGGTGAAGGCCAGGGCCAGCACCGAGAAGAGGGCGAGCGCCCGGCGCCGTGGCCAGAGGGCGCAGTACGGCACCAGGAAGGCGGCGGCGAAGACCGGCTCGTTGAGCGTCTTCACGCGCGGCTGCCCCTCGAGGCCCATCAGGACGACCCCCAGCGCGAACAAGGCCACCGCCACCGCGACGACGACCGCCGGACGCAGGGTCGCGGGAGGCCGGCTCCGGCGCGCCCGGATCACCGAGATGGTCAGGCTCAGCACGATCGCGAGCACGAACGCCTCGCTGTTGTGCCCGATCTGTGTCACCAGGCGGGCCGGCAGCAGGACCCCGAGACGGTCCAGCACGATCAGAAGCAGCACGACGAGCTCGACCGCGACGAACACGGCCACCCAGCGTCGGTCGGCCGTCCACCCGCGGCGCTGTGCCGAGACCTGAAGCTCGACCACGTCATCACCCCTCATGCTCCGGACGCATGGTCGGCGCCCCTCGTCCCGCGCCGAGGGCCCTGCCCGGGCCGCCGACCACCTCAGCGTGCGGGCTCCGGCCGTCCCAGCCGGCTCCCACCCGGATCTATCCCCAATAACGGGGAGCGCACCGGATCGGGCGCCTGCCCGGTCGCCCCGGTGCCCGAGAGTGGGTCGGGTCCTACGAGGGGGAACATTGGATTCGACATCTGACGCAGGCTTCTATCTCCGCGTGCTGCGCCGCGGCTGGCGACCCGTCCTGGTGTGGCTGCTGCTCGGGTTGCTCGGCGGAGCGGTGGTCTTCGTCACCGCTCCGCGCACGTACGCCGCCACCGCCTCTGTGCTCGTGACCGACACCGGGGCCTCCCAGACGACGGCCGTGGGTGAGCGGACCACCGGAGGGGACGTCAACCTCGACACCGAGGCGCAGCTGCTGAAGTCCGCCGACGTCGTCGACCGCGTGCTCGATGCGGTGGGGGACTCCTTCGACGCGTCGACGATCAGCACCCACGTCACGGTCCAGGTGCCGGCCAACACCACGGTCCTGGACATCACGTTCACGGCGAACTCGCCCGAGCGCGCCCAGCGGGGCGCGGAAGCCTTCGCGACGGCGTACCTCGCCAACCGCAAGGAGACCGCGCGGGAGTCGCTCGCCCACCTGGCCTCGAGCTACGAGACGCAGCTGCAGGCGGCGCAGCGTGAGCAGGTGCAGCTCCGCACCGAGCTGGACAATGAGCGGGGCGGTGACCTCGCTCCCGGGCTGCAGGCTCGGCTGCAGACGGTCTCGGCGCGCATCGCGACCCTCGCCGAGGGCCTAGTGACCTCCCAGAGCACCGTCGTCACGCCGGGCCGGGTGATCAACCAGCCGATCCTGCCGACCCATCCGGCCTCTCCCAACCGGACGGTGCTGCTGGGCTCCGGAGCAGCGCTCGGCCTCCTGGCCGGGCTGGGCATCAGTATGTACCGCGAGCGAACGCGTCCCCGCCTCGACGACGAGGACGACGTGCAGCGCGAGCTGCGCGTGCCCGGGCTCTGCGAGGTCCGCGGGTCGGCCACCGGCCTGGTCCCGCTGGTCGCGACACCCCAGTCCCCCCAGTCGCTCTCCTTCGGACAGCTGAGGCGGCGCCTCGACCTCTTGCACGACGACCAGTCGGCCGTCCGCCGGATCGTCGTCGCGCCGGTGTCGTCCGACGCCGCCGCACTCCACACGGCCTTCAACCTGGCCTGGCAGTACGCACACGCCGGCGTCGCGGCGAGGCTGGTCATCGACGGGGGCGACCCGCCGCCCGGCATCACCATGCGCGCAGTGGGCGAGGGGACCCGGCTGCTGCGCGGGCACTACCAGGCGAACGGCGTCCTGCGCACCGCCGCGACGCTGGAGGTCTTCGACCTGGGGGGGCAGGCGGAGTCCGCCACCCGCGTGCCGGAGCCCGAGAACGGCGTGATCGTCGTGTGCCTGCGCCAGACCAGCCCCTTGGTCGAGCTGGTCACCTCACCGGGTGACGTGGCCGTGCTCCTCGTCCAGCGGCGGCGGGACCGAGCCCCGGCCGCGCGCCAGGCACTGAAGACCCTCACCGCGGGAGGTGCCATCCACGTGGTCGGGGTCGTGCTGCACGACCCGTACCCCCCTGCCACCCGCTGGACCAGCACCGTGGCTCCGGCCTCGGAGAACCCGGGCGACGAGCCCGACCCGATCGCCGCGGACCCGCCCGCGCCGGGAGCAGACCCGGAGGAATCTCGAGACCCCGAGGACGCCGAACCGGGGGTACCGGCGACGGCGGGCAACGCCGTCCCCGTCCACGACCCCGACCGGGACGCGCGGCCGTCCCCGTTGTGGTCTCCGGCCGCACTGGCCGGCCGCCACACGATGGCGAGCCGGGCCATCCACCGGGGATGGGCGCGCAACCGGAGCCAGCCGTCGTGACGGAACGGACCCCGGGCATCGTTTCGGGGCTGTTGCCAAACGACCCCCTCGCGCCCCTGGCCTGGTTGATCATCCCGCTGCCCCTGTGGTGGGTCCTCGGCCTGGCGAACCTGGGCTGGTTCGCCGCCGCGGTGCCGATGTCGGTCGCGCTGCTGTCCTGGCGCGGCCTGCGGGTGCCGCCGGGCTTCGGGTGGTGGCTGGCGTTCTTGCTGTGGCTGGTGCTGAGCGTGGCGATGCTGGGCGTCACCCCTGCGGGCACGGTGACCGAGGGGGCAGGCGCCCGCCTGGTGCCGGTGGCCTTCAGGTTCGCGGAGTACGGGTCAGCCACGGTGATGATGCTCTGGGCCGTCAACGTGGATCCGGTGCGTGTCCCGGCGACCCGGCTCGCGCGCCTGCTCGGGCTGATGCTCGTCTGGACCGTCGCGGGGGGCATCCTGGGCGCCGTCGCACCCACGTTCCAGGTCACCTCCCTGACGGAGCGGCTCCTGCCCCACGGCCTGCTCGCCAACGCGTACGTCGTCGCCCTGGTCCATCCGGCGGCGGCGCAGATCCAGGACGTGATCGGAACCGGCAACGGCCGGCCCTCTGCGCCCTTCCCCTACACGAACTCCTGGGGCAATGCGCTGGGGCTGTTGCTGCCCTGGGCGGTGGCCGCCGCGGTCCTCGCCACCACTCGCGCGACCCGGTGGTGGTGGCTGGCCCTGGTCGCCGTGTCGGTCGTACCGACGGTCCTGTCCCTCAACCGGGGCCTGTGGATCGGGCTGCTCGTCGCCGTCGCCTTCCTCGTCGTCCGCTTCTTCGTCACCGGGCACGAGCTGCTGGGGATCGGGGCGGTCGCCGCGGCGGCGACGGTGCTGGTGCTGCTGGCGGCCAGCCCGTTGGGGAACGTCGCCGAGCAGCGTCAGACGGGCGACGCGCCCAGCGACGACGTCCGCAGCTACAGCATTCGCCGGGCGTTCGAGGTGACCGAGGAGTCACCCGTCCTCGGCTTCGGGGGCACGCGGGCCCAGGCCGGCAGCCTCGACACGATCGCGGTCGGGAAGTCCCCGAGCTGCTCCAACTGCGGCAACCTGCCCATCGGCACCAACGGTCAGCTGTGGTTCGCGGTCGTCGGTCAGGGATTCGTGGGCGCCGGGCTCTACCTGATGTTCCACCTCGCCCTGCTGCGGCGCTTCGTGTCGTCGCGGTCGGTCCTGGTCGTCGCCGGCGCGGCCACCATGGTCATGGGGTTGTGGTTCGCCCTGGTCTACGACCGGACCGGGCCGACCGGCTGCCTGGAGTTCCTCGCCATCGCGGTCGCGACGAAGGCGCTGCTGGAGGCCGGTCGAGCCGAGGCTGCTCCGGTGCCCGACGTCGTGACGGCCGGAGGCGCGGCGTGAGCACCGACGTCGCCGCCGTCGACGTGCCGTTCGCCGACGCGCTCTGGCCCGGGGGCGGACACCCCACGTCGTACCTTCCCCTGTGCCGTGCGGGCACGCTCCGCTCGTTGCTGCCGGCAGAGTCGCCCCTCGTGCTGCGACGGGCGCTGGCCCGCAGCAACGGACCGGAGTCCCGTGGACGACACCTGGCGCGGACAGCGGTGGCCGCCGCCGCGGCGGCGGGGCAGCGAGCCGGAGCACGACGCGGCCTGCTCGACGCCCCGGGAGGCGACCTCCAGGACCGGATCGCGGAGATCGCCGGGACCGCGGTGTCTCTCGCGATCCACTTCGGACCACCGCGGGCCAACCGCAAGCCCGTGATCCAGGCCTTCGACCACCGCGGCCGTCTGGTCGCGGTGGCGAAGCTCGGCGTGGGTGATCTCACCACCGAGCTCGTCATCCACGAGGCCGGGGTGCTGGCGGCGCTGCACCGCGGGCCCACACCGGCCACCGAGGTCCTCGAGGTGCCGGGGGTGCTCGGGCTGACGGCATGGGGCGGACGGCCGCTTCTCGTCCAGGCGGCGTTGCAGGTGCCGGGCCGCCACGTCGTGCCGGCGCCGGCACGACGACGCGCCGCCGAGCGCCGGGTCGGCCGGCTCCGGCCGACCGACGGGCACACGTGGCGCCGAGCCACCGTCGACGCGTACGCCGCCGACCTGCGCGACCGCCTCGGCGCCCTCCCGGAGCCCGCGCCGGTGCAGGAGTACCTCGACGCGCTCGACCGGGTCGCCGACACCGTCGACCTCGCGGCCTGGCCGTCGGCTCCATGGCACGGCGACTGGTCGCCGCAGAACGTCGCGGCCTCCCGGGCAGGCGTGGCGGCCTGGGACTGGGAACGCTTCGCACCCGACCGGCCACTCGGCTTCGACACCGCTCACTTCCGTCTCCAGGAGCTGCTCCGTCGACCGCCGGCTACCCAACCTGGGGTATGCCTGCTGCGCGAAGCGCCGACGCTGCTCGCCGACTGGCATGGTCAGGACCAGCCGGAGCGGACCCGCAGCGTGGCCGTGCTGCTCCTGCTGGAGCTGACCGCCCGCTATCTGGGTGACGGCCAGCTCGGGACAGGATCGCCGGGCTCCACCGTGGAGACGTGGGTCGGGCCGGCTCTGCGTGAGTTCGCGAGCCGTCGGGGCTCGAGGTAAGGGGTATCGATGACGACCGGCACCGTGAAGGTCCGGCGGGCGCGGGCCGCCGACCCGCTCCGCCCGCCCGTGCTCGCCGTGCGCGACGTCGTCGGCCGCGCCACGGCCCAGCGCCGGGCACTGCCGTCTCTGCTCCTCATCGGGGGCCAGCGGTGCGGCACGACCTCGCTCTACCAGGCGCTCGCCCAGCAGCCGCACCTGTTCCGGCCGGTGTGGCGCAAGGGCGTCCACTACTTCGACGTGGCCTACGACCGCGGACCGGACTGGTACCGCTCACACTTCCCGCGGAAGTCCGTCCTGAGTCGGGCCGCGGCTCGGCACCACACCGAGGCGATGTGCTTCGAGTCCAGCCCCTACTACATGTTCCATCCGCTCGCCGCGCACCGGATCCGGTCGACCCTTGGTGCGGTCCGGGTGGTCGTGTTGGTCCGGGACCCGGTCGAGCGCGCCTACTCCGCCCACGCCCACGAGCTGGCTCGCGGCTACGAGACGCTTCCCTTCGAGGAGGCGCTCGCGGCCGAGGACGGTCGGCTGCGCGGTGAGGCGGACCAGATGGTCGCCGACCCGACCTACCACTCCCACGCCCACCGTCACCAGGCCTACCGCACCCGGGGCGAGTACGCCCCGCAGCTGGAGCGGCTCGCCGGGATCCTCGGCCGGGACCAGATCAAGGTGATCGACAGCCACCGCTTCTTCCGCGAGCCCGAGCCGGTGTACGCCGACCTCCTGGGGTGGCTCGGGACCCGGATGGTGGTGGACCCGGAGTTCGAGCGCCACAACGCCCGGCCCCGGCTGCCACTGTCCGACGGGGTCCGTCTCGACCTGTCCGCGCACTTCGCGCCGTACGACGACCAGCTCGGCGAGTGGCTGGGACACACGCCGTCCTGGCGTGAGTGAGCAAGGCCCGGGCCGCGCGCCCGCCGACAGCCTGGGTCGGGGCAGCCTGGTCAACCTCGCCGGTGCCGGAGCGTCAGCGGCGAGCACCCTGCTCGTCGTCGTTCTCACCGCTCGTATCCTGTCGCCCGCCGACGCGGGCCGCGTCTTCGCGCTGACGTCGGCGTTCCTGATCGCGGCGGCGGTGCTGCGAGGGGGGACCGCCACCGGCGTCGTCCTGTTCGTCTCCCGGGCCGCCGACCCGACCGGCGCCGTCGCTCGTCGGATCGGGCGCCGCGGCGTCCGCCCGGTGCTGCTGGCATCCACGACGGTCGCCGTCCTCGGCGCCATCGGGTCGGCGCCGCTGGGCGCCGCGCTCGGCGTCAGCACCGCGACCGTGCTGGTCCTCGTCGCGTCACTGCCGGCCGCCGCAGTGCTCGACACAGTGCTCGCCGTCAGCCGCGGCCACCACGACATGGTGCCGACCGTCGCGGTCGACCGGATCGGCCGGCCGGTCCTCCAGCTCGCCCTCGCGGGGCTGGTGGCGCTCGACCCCGGCGTCACCGGGATGGTGGCCGCGTGGTGCGTGCCCTACGTCGTGGCGGCCGCGGCGGCGTGGACGATCACCCCTGCCCTGCACGACCGGCACGCAGATCAGGCCGCCGGGCCGCCGGAGGAGGCGCGCGAGTTCCGCGGGTTCGTCGTGGCCCGGGGCGCGGCGGCGGTCATCCAGATCTGCTTCGCCCGGCTCGACATCGTGCTGGTCGCTGCGCTGGCCGGGCCACGGGAGGCGGCGATCTACACCGCGGCGACCCGGTTCGTCACCGTCTGCCAGCTCGTCCAGCAGGCCGTGGCGACCGCGGGCGAACCGGCGCTCGCCCGCACCATCGCCCGAGGTGAGCTGGACGTCGCGCTGTCGATCTACCGCACCACGACCGTGTGGCTGCTGAGCCTGTTGTGGCCGGTGCTCCTGATCGCAGCCGCCGTCGCCCCCGAGTGGCTCGCGGTGTTCGGGCCGGCCTATCGGGACGGGGTCGGCGTCGTCCTCGTGCTCACGGCGGCGATGCTGGTCGCCACCGGCGTCGGGATGGTGGAGACCGTCCTCAACATGGCCGGCCGCTCGGCCACCCTCGTGCTCAACAACGTCGGGGCACTGGTCACGATGGTCGGGCTCGACCTCGCGCTGGTCCCGACGCTCGGAGCCCTCGGAGCCGCACTGGGCTGGGCGGCGGCGATCGTCGTGAAGAACGTGGTCCCGCTCGTCCAGCTCCGGGCGACGCTGCCTGGGTTGCCGTTCAGCCGCAGCTGGGTGCTCGGCGCCGCCCTCGACCTCGGCCTGCTCGTTGCCCTGCCGGTGCTCGGGGGGCTGACGCTCGGCGCTCCGGGTCGGTGGACCGGGCTCGCCCTCGGAGTGGCGCTGCTGCTGCCGTCGTACGTGATGCGCCGCTCCGACCTCCGCCTCGACCGGCTGTTCCTGCGCGCGCCGATGCTGTCGGGTCCCGCACGGGAGGCACGATGTTGAGCCGGTCGGCCGCGGTGACGGCGATCGGCGTGACGCTCGCCGCGGCCGTCGTCGTCTGCGGGTGCGGCGCACCCTCGCCCGACTCCGCCGGCTGGCCGGCCGAGCCGGGCACTCCCCCGGTGGTGCCCGCGACATCACGGCTGGTCGGTGTGGCCCTGCCGCGCGCGCTGCCGGTCGACGGTCCCCAGGCGAGCGCCTACACCCGCTTCGACCAGCAGCTCGGCACGACGACCGGCATCGCCCACCTGTTCCGCACGTGGGACGAACCACTCGCACCACCCGACCTCACGGACGTCGCCGCTTCCGGCAAGTACCCCCTCCTGTCGTGGAACGGCGACGACATCGCCGCCATCGGCGCCGGCGAGGAGGACGACTGGATCCGCGACCAGGCGGAGCGGCTGGCGGCGACCGGGGTACCCACCCTGATTCGCTTCCGCTGGGAGATGGACCGGCCCAACCTGCGGTCGACCGTCGGGTCCCCGGAGGCGTTCGTCCGCGCGTGGCGGCGGGTCCACACCATCTTCGAGCAGGTGGGCACGCCGGCGATCTCCTGGGTGTGGTGCCCGACCGCGGCCGGCTTCGGTCCCGGCGGCGACGCCGCGGAGTTCTATCCGGGTGACGACGTCGTCGACTGGGTCTGTGCCGATGCCTACCCCGATCGGGACCTGCAGCCGCTCTCGTCGTTGCTGACGCCGTTCCTCGCGTGGGCCGCCGCCCACGACAAACCCGTGATGATCGGTGAGTTCGGGGTGCCCCGCGTTGCCGACGACGACGAACGGGCGGCCTGGCTCGACGACGCCACCGCCTGGCTGGCCACGCAGCAGCAGGTCCGCGCGGTCGTCTACTTCGACCTCGACGTCGTGGCGACAGCTCCGGTCCTGCAGTTCGGGGTCGACCCGGGCACGGCGACCGCCAGCGCGTTCGAGCGGCTCGCCGGCACCCTCTCCTCCACGGGAATGTCATGACGTCGCCACCGGTCCGCATCCTCTTCCTCGCCGGCATCGGCCGCAGCGGGACCACGCTGCTGGAGCGGACGCTCGCCGAGGTCGACGGTGTCACCGCGCTCGGCGAGGTCATGCACCTGTGGGACCGCGGTCTGGTCCGCGGCGAGCGGTGCGCCTGCGGGGAGCACTTCGCCGCGTGCCCGTTCTGGCACCAGGTCGGTGAGCGAGCCTTCGGCGGGTGGGATCAGGTCGACCCGGGTCGGATCGCGGACCTCAAGCACCGCGTCGACCGGGCGACGAAGGTGCCCGCGGTCGCCTCAGGACGGCCCCGCGCGCTGGCCCGCGCGGTCGCGGAGTACGTCGACCACTACGCGCGGCTCTACCGCGCCGCAGCCGAGATCACCGGCGGGGTCCTGGTCGACTCGAGCAAGCAGGTCTCTCTCGCGTGGTGCCTGCAGACCCGCAGCGACCTCGACGTCCGTGTCGTGCACTGCGTGCGGGACAGCCGCGGGGTCGCGTACTCCTGGAGCAAGGAGGTCGATCGGCCGGAGGCGGTCAGCGAGGAGTACGGCCGGATGCCGCGCTACTCCCCGCGCACCGTCTCCTCGCTGTGGCTGCTGCACAATGCCGAGATCGAGGCGCTGCGCCCGCGGGTCCCGGTCCTGCGGCTGCGCTACGAGGACTTCGTGCGCGACCCGGTGACGACGACCCGCGCCGTCCTGGACCACGCGGGCGTCACCGCGACCGCCGACCACGTGCGGCGGGGCTCGGTCCTGCTCGGTTCCAGCCACTCCTGCGCCGGCAACCCGATGCGGTTCCGCACCGGCGAGGTGGAGCTGGTGAGCGACGAGGCCTGGCGCCGTTCGGCGCCACCTCGCCAGGCGCGCCTCGTGACCGCCATGACCGCGCCTCTGCTCGCCCTTTACCGCTACCCGCTCTGAGCCCCGCCGACCCGAGGAGATGAACCCGATGAGCCAGAACCCCAGCGTGGGGGTGGTGATCCCGACCCGGGACCGGCCCGAGCTGCTGCGCCGCGCCCTCGATGCCGTCGCGCACCAGACCTACCCCGGACCGGTCGAGACCGTGGTCGTCCACGACGGAACGCCACCCGACCTGTCCCTCGAGCGGGGCGGCGACCGTCCGGTCCACGTGGTCGCCAACGGCCGCAAACCGGGTCTGGCCGGGGCCCGCAACACCGGTATCCTGGACCTGGCCACCGACTTCGTCGCCTTCTGCGACGACGACGACTACTGGGCACCGACCAAGCTCGCGAGGCAGGTCGAGCGGGCGACCCGGGCCGACCGGCCCGAGCTCGTGACCTGCTCGATCGTCGTCGACTTCGAGGGCCGGCTCACGCCGCGCACCGCGGGCACCGACCGCGTCACCCACGCCCACCTGACCCGCTCGATCATGGCGATGCTGCACTCCTCGGGGATGTTCTTCGACCGCGATGCCCTCGTGTCGGACATCGGCCTGATCAACGAGGAGATCCCGGGGAGCCAGAACGAGGACTGGGACATCAAGCTGCGGTGCTCGGCCCGCCGCGACATCGCCCACATCGACGAACCCCTCGTCCACGTCCAGTGGGGCCGCTCGTCGATGTACGCCCGTTCCTGGGAGACCAAGAACGAGTCCTTCGTCTGGATGCTCGAGCACCATCCCGAGATCGTGGCCGACCGCCGCGGCGCCAGCCGCGTCTACGGACAGCTGGCCTTCGGCGAGGCCGCCCTCGGCGAGCGTCGGTCGGCGGCGCGGTGGGCGGGGCGGGCCCTTCGCGCCGACCCGCTCCAGTGGCGGGCGGTCGTGGCCCTCCCGGTGGCGGCCGGGCTGGTCCGACCCGAACGGGTGCTGGACGTGCTGCACCGCGTAGGACGGGGCGTCTGATGGCCGTCGCCGAGCGGCTCCGGCGGCTGCCCGCACCTCTGCGGGGTCCGGTCCGGGCGCTGTTGGGCGCGACGACCCTCGCCCACCGGGTGCGTTATCCGCGCCGGCTCGTGGTCGGACGGGACGTGGTCATCGTGGGACGCCTGCGCGTCGCCCGCGGCACCCGGCTCGAGCTCGGCGATCGGACCCGGGTGCGCGGCAAGGTCACCGTGAACGGTGGCGGCCGGGTGCGCGTCGGCGCCGACTCCCTGCTCAACGGCTGCTGGATCCTCGCGGCCACCGAGGTCACCCTGGGCGCCCGGTGCCTCCTGTCGGACTGCGGGATCACCGACAACGACTTCCACAACCTCGACCCGGCCCGCCGACATCTGCCGGGCGACTCCCGCACGCGGCGTGCGGTCCGGCTCGACGACAACGTCTGGGTGGGCGCACACGCCCTGGTCCTCAAGGGCACCGAGATCGGCCGCGACTCGGTCGTGGGCGCGGGTGCGGTCGTGCGTGGCGACGTACCGCCGGGCGTGGTGGTGGCCGGCAACCCGGCGCAGGTCGTCCGCAAGCTCGAGGAACCGGGCCCCGCCCCTTGACCCGCAGCGACGGGGGTCAAGAGGCGAGGCGCGGCGCTTGAGGGAGGGCGGCCGAGGGCGCCCAGCGGCTGGTGACGACGAGCGCGGCGGCCTTCTCCAGGTGGCGCCGCTCGATCGCCTCACCGGGTCGCACCAAGACGATCAGGCCGCGCTCCGCGAGCGTGGCGCACATCCGCTCCTGGTGGTCGTCGACGTGTTCGCCACGCTCGGCCGACCGTGCCAGGACCACGGGCACCCGGCCACGGCGCAGCGCCGTCAGGATCGAGCCCGCACCGCCGTGCACGATCGCCACCGAGCTGCTGGCGATCTGCTCCGCCAGGACGTCGGGCCGCAGCCAGCGGTTGAGCTCGACATCCCCAGCTGGGGCGTCGGTGTTGCCGACCTGCCAGGTGATCTGGGCGTCCGGCAGCGCGGCGCGCACCAGCTCGACCGCCCGGGGGAAGGCGAAGTGCTCGGTCCCGAGCGACACGACGGCGCTGGTCACCGAGCGTGGCGCCGCGCTGGAGACCTCGAACCCGCTGAACAGGTCCGGCTCGTGGCTCCACCGACCACCCCAACCCTCGACGGGGGCCACCAGGTCCGTGGCCGGCAGGTGGGCGGCGATCCGCCCGGTCAGCGACGGCCCGTCGATCCGCGCCACGCTCTCGTCGTACTCCATCGGCGTGCGGCAGATCGCGGCGGCCAGCAGGTGCGGGACCGCCTGTGCGGCGCCCGCGCTGACGACCAGGCGAGGCCGCAGCCGACGGTGCAGGGCGAGGGCCGCACGCAGGTTGCGCACCGCCTGGCCCAGCTGGCGCGACTCCACGCGTGGCATCCAGGTCACGACTGCGCCTTCCAGCGCGGTCTCTGTCTGCGGCGTGCGTGGCACCACCCAGTGCCGCTCGTCCGGGGCGAAGCCGCGACGGGCGGCGATCAGCTCGAGCTCGGTGAAGTGACCCCCGCAGGAGCTCACCAGGAGCACCGGTGCGGAGGGGCTCGCCTCGACGAGGCCCTGCACCTCGGTGACCTGCTCGCGCTCTGTCGTCATCGCACCTCGCTCCCCAACTCCCGGCGTCTCCTGTCGCCCATCCACGCCCACCGCGACCCGTCCGACGGCCCAAGAGCCGGGAGTTACCGCAATTCCGGTGCTCGCGACGCGATGCCGTCCCCACTTCCGGGTACGCCGTCACCGGACCGGCCGCGGCGATCTCCGCCGCTCTAACGTCGTCGCGTGACCGGGCGCAGGGTCGTGGTCACGAGACGGTGCGACACCCGGGCACCGCGATCAGGGGGAGACCGATGCGCAGGCGTTCTCGCAGGCTCAGCCCGACGACGAAGGCCGGGATCGGCCTCCTGTGCTGCGGGCTCGTCCTGCTGCTCACGACGGGCGCGGGTCTCCTCTACGTCCAGCACCGGCTGGACTCGCAGGTCACCCGGATCGACGGGGTGTTCGACGGCCTTCCCGACCGTCCGCCGAAAGCGTCGACCGGCCGGGCGGCGCAGGCGATGGACATCCTGCTGATCGGCACGGACGCGCGCACCGACCAGCCGACGACGGGCTCGGTCGCCACGGCGGGCTGGACCCCCGGCGCGCAGAGGAGCGACACCCTGATGCTCCTGCACCTCTCGGCCGACCGGAAGTCCGCGGCCATCGTCTCCCTGCCCCGCGACAGCTGGGTCGACGTCCCCGACCACGGCGAGGCCAAGATCAACGCCGCGTTCTCCTGGGGCGGACCCGCGCTCGCCGTCGCGACCGTCGAGCGCCTCACGTCGGTCCACATCGACCACGTCGCGTGGATCGACTGGGCTGGCTTCGAGGCTCTCACCGACGTACTGGGCGGCGTCAGGGTCTGGGTGCCCGAGACGGTCCACGACTCCGCGCGCGACGTCACCTGGACCCGCGGCACCCACGAGCTCGACGGCGAGCAGGCGCTCCTCTACGTCCGCGAGCGCTACGGCCTTCCCGGGGGCGACTTCGACCGGATCCAGCGCCAGCAGTACTTCCTCCGGGCGATGATCGACTCGGTCCGCCACGCGTTCTCGGTGACCAACCCCCTCACGTCCTACGACGTCCTCGACGCCGTCACCGAGCACCTCACGGTGGACGCGGAGTTCAGCACGAGCGCCCTGCGCGGTCTGATGAACACCATGACCGGCCTGCGGTCCGACGACGTCGAGTTCCTGACCGCGCCGATCGCGGGCGTCGGCTGGGAGGGCGACCAGAGCGTGGTCTACCTGGACCAGCCCGAGGCCGCCGGGCTGTGGAAGTCGGTGCGGGCCGACGACGTCCCCAGCTGGGCCGACCAGCACCCGGAGACGCGGACGCCGCAGCAGGTGAGGTGAGACCCCGCCGCCCCTAGGCTCGGCGTGTGTCACTGACTCTCACCGAGGCGCGCACCCGCGCCGGACACCTCTCCGAGATCTTGTACGACGTCGCCCTCGACCTGACCTCGCCCGGCTCGGGCAGGGGTTGAGGAAGGACGAAGTCCTGTCTCGAAACCACCGGTGCCCCGACCTGCCGCAGTGGTTGAGGAAGGCGCCCTGCGCCTGTCTCGAAACCCACAGACGCAATCACCCCGTCGACCACCTCGACGCTCACGCCATCGACGACCACCCCGTCGATCAGCGCGTGCTCCAGGAGGTGCGTGGTCATCGCGCCAGCTCCGCCAACGCGTCGGCGAGCACCTCGACACCGGCCAGGCAGTCAGCCAGGTCGGCGTACTCCGCCGGCGAGTGTGAGACGCCCGTGGGGTTGCGGACGAACAGCATCGCCGAGGGGATGCCGGAGGTCGCCAGGACTCCGGCATCGTGACCCGCAGCCGTCGCGATGGCTGGCCGGTCGGTGCCGCCGAGGTGTGCGAGCCTGGCGCTCAGCTCCAGGTCGAAGTGCACCGCGGGTGAGACAGACTCCGCGGTGACCGCCAGGGTGGTGCCGTCGCGTTCGGCTCGTTCGCGGCCTTGCTTCTCGATCGCCGCAACAAGTTCGACCAGCGCTTCGTCGGACTCGCAGCGCGCATCCAGCCAACCAGTGACGCGATCAGGTACCGCGTTGGTCGCGTTCGGGCTCACCTCGAGCCGACCGAAGGTCGCCCGTCCAGCGTCACCTGCCACCAGCCTCGCTTGCTTGTTCGCGGCCAGTGCCGTCATCGCGTAGGTCAGCATCGGGTCCCGGCGGTCCGCCATCGAGGTCGCGCCCGCATGGTTCGCCGCACCGGTGAAGTCGAATCGGTAGCGACCGTGCGGCCAGATCATCGACGCCAAGCCGACCGGGATCTCGCGATGGACGAGGTCGCGCCCTTGCTCGACATGCAACTCGAGATAGCAGCCGACGCTGTCGAGCCATGCGCTCCGACCGAGCTGCGGCTCGAGCCCGGCCGCTGCCATCGCGTCATCGAGTCGCACGCCGTCCCGGTCGGTGAGCGCGACTGCCCGTTCGGGACTGACTGCGCCGACGGCCAGCCGCGAGCCGAGGCAAGCGATCGAGAACCGCGACCCCTCCTCCTCGGCGAACGCGGCGATCCCGATCGTCCGGCCCGGTTCGAACCCCCGCTCGACCAGCAGGTCCATAGCGGCGAAGGCCGACACGATACCGAGCGGTCCGTCGTACGCGCCGCCGTCGAGGACCGAGTCCAGGTGCGAGCCGGTGAGGACTCGCGGCAAGTTGCGGTCCACGACCGGCTCCCACCAGCCCACTGTGTTGCCGTTGCCGTCGCGCTCGATCGTCAGACCACGGGCGGTGCACTGCTCAACGAACCACTCGTGGCACTCGCGCTCAGCGCTGGTGAACGGCTGCCGGAAGTAGCCGCCCGACGAACCCGAGCGCCCGACCGGCGCCACGGAGGACCACATCTGCTCGAACGTCTCCGACATGATCGGACGCTACTGCTCGGACGTCGGGATGCGTACGCCCCGTTCGGCAGCTACCTCGGCGGCGCGTTCGTAGCCCGCGTCGACGTGCCTGATGACGCCCATCCCCGGGTCGTTGGTGAGCACCCGTTCGATCTTCTCCGCAGCCAGAGCCGTGCCGTCCGCGACACACACCTGGCCCGCGTGGATCGAGCGTCCCATGCCGACCCCGCCGCCGTGGTG
>JAOPXG010000347.1 GCA_025965275.1 Nocardioides sp. | reverse complement strand
TCGGCCACGGACCCTGGTGCCTGGGGCTGCCCTACCCGCCGGTGCCCAGCCCGCCGATCGCGCTCGAGGACGGCAGCGACGTGGACGACCACCCGCCGACCAGCCCGGTCCCGGGTGGGGCCAACCGGGTCGGTACCGACTACTCCGGCAGCGAGGGCGAGCAGCAGATCGTCAACGCCCTGCTCGCCCAGCGCAGCGGCCGGGCCGCCGACAGTTACGGCTCGCTCGGGTCGCTGATGTACGGGCCGCTGGTGCGCGAGCCCAGCGAGGGTCGCACCGGGGGTGGGAGCCGATGAGCCCTTCGAGACAGGCGCGGAGCGCCTTCCTCAGGAACCACCGCAACTCGACCACCATCGCCGCCGGCATCAAGCTGCTGATCTTCACGATCGTCTCGATCTTGGTCACCGGCCTGCTCGCCGCGATCATGGGCAACGTCGGCTTCGGCGCCGGCACGACGTACCAGGCTGTCTTCACCACTGCGTCGATGCTCGAGAAGGGCGACGACGTGCGCATCGCCGGCGTCAGCGTCGGTGAGGTGAAGAAGGTCGAGCACTACGACCGCACCGAGGCCCTGGTGACCTTCCGCGTGAAGTCGGAGGTGCCCCTCACGACCGCGTCGCAGGCCGAGATCCGCTTCCTCAACCTGGTCGGCGACCGCTACCTGGCCCTCGAGGAAGGCTCCGATGCGGACGCCGAGCCGCTCGAGTCGGGCGACACGATCCCGGTCAGCCAGACGACGCCGGCCCTCGACCTGACCACGCTCTTCAACGGCTTCCAGCCGCTCTTCCAGGCACTCAACCCGAAGCAGGTCAACGACCTGAGCATGAACCTCGTGCAGGTGCTCCAGGGCGAGGGCGGGACGGTGCAGGGGTTGCTGGCGAAGACCGCGTCGCTGACGAACACGCTGGCCGACCGTGACGAGCTCATCGGCAGCGTCGTCGACAACCTCGGCCAGACGCTGGAGACGGTCGACAGCCGGCACCAGCAGCTCAACGACCTCGTGGTCGGCCTCAAGGACTGGATGACCGACCTCGCCAAGGACCGCGACACGATCGGGTCGTCGCTCGAGAACCTGTCCGACCTGACCGTGGTCGTGGCCGACCTGCTGCGCCAGGGCCGCCCGCTGGTCAAGTCGGACGTCACCAAGCTGCGCCGGCTGGCCGCCCTGCTGAACCAGAAGCAGAACAGCGCGCAGATCACGGAGCTCCTCGACCGGCTGCCCGAGTCGATGTCCGACCAGACCCGGACCGGCACCTACGGATCTTGGTACAACTACTACATCTGCGGGTTCAGCGGCCGGATCAGCCTGCCCGCGGGCCTGGGGGACATCCCCGGCGTGCGGCAACTGATGAGTCAGCTCAACAACCTGAACTTCCACTCGACCGCGCCGAGGTGCAACAAGCCATGACGCGCTACAGCGAGGCCCGGATCCTGCGCCTGGGGGCGATCACCGTCGTGGTGATGCTCGTGATCATGGCGGCCGCCTTCAACCTGTCCCGGTTCCCGGGCTTCGGGGGTGACAGCTACCAGGCGCTCTTCACGGACGCCAGCGGCCTCCACAAGGGCAACATGGTCCAGATCGGCGGCATCCGCGTCGGCCGGGTCCAGAGCGTCAGCCTCGAGGACAGCAACAAGGTCCTGGTGAAGTTCGAGGTCGACCACGGTGTCGACTTCGGCACCGAGAGCTCGGCGTCGATCGAGGTGCTCAACCTGCTCGGCGAGAAGTACCTCGACGTCACGCCCGCCGGCTCCGGGCAGCTGTCCGGCGACGACCCGATCCCGCTCGACCGCACCCAGTCGGCGTACGACATCGTCGGCGTCTTCGGCGACCTGACCACGACGACGGAGCGGATCGACACCGACCAGCTCTCCAAGGCGCTCGACATCGTCGCCGACACCACGAACAAGGCGGCACCCGAGATCCAGGAGAGCTTCCAGGGCATCTCGCGGCTGTCCCAGAGTGTCGCCTCCCGCGACGAGCAGATCCAGGCCCTGCTGAAGAGCTCGAACGGCGTGAGCAAGGTGCTCGCCGCGCGCAGCGCCGACCTGGTCGACCTGATGAAGCACAGCGACCTGGTGTTCCAGGAGGTGCAGCGCCGCAAGGAGGCCATCCACCTGCTCCTGGTCAACGCCCGCAGCCTGGCCGCCCAGCTCAGGGGCGTCGCCACCGACAACCAGGAGCAGATCAAGCCGGCCCTCGCGGAGGTCGACGACCTGCTCTCGCTGCTGAACAACAAGGACAAGGAGCTGAAGGCGACCCTGCACGCCCTGGGCCCCTACGTCTCCATCCTCGGCAACATCATCGGCACCGGGCCGTGGTTCGACGCGTACGCCGTCAACCTGGCCTCGATCCCGACCGGTGAGTTCCAGCCCGGCTCGATCGGGGACGAGTGATGAGCATGGGGAACAGGGTCAGCGGCCGGGCGATCGCCGTGGCGCTCGCCGTCGTGCTGCTGACCGCGACGTTCTTCTTCGTGCGTGGCGGCGACGACGAGTCCAAGACGGTCACCGCCCACTTCCCGCGCGCGGTGAGCATCTACGTCGGCAGCGACGTCCGGATCCTGGGCGTCAACGTCGGCCGGGTGACCGCGGTGACCCCCGAGGGCAACTCGGTGCGGGTCGAGATGAAGTACGACGCCCAGTACAAGGTGCCCGACGACGCCAAGGCCGTGATCGTGACGCCGACCCTGGTCGCCGACCGGTTCGTCCAGCTCACCCCCGCGTGGAGTGACGGCGACCGGCTGATGGCCGACGGCGCCGACATCGCGCTGCCCGACACCGGTGTGCCGGTCGAGCTCGACCGGATCTACGCCAGCCTGCGTGACCTGTCGGAGGCACTCGGCCCGAACGGCGTCAACAAGTTCGGCACCCTCGATCACGTCCTCCAGGCCGGCGCCCACGCGCTGAAGGGCAAGGGCAAGCTCGGCAACGAGATGCTGACCAACCTGGCCGCAGCCGCCCAGACCTTCGGGGAGGGCAGCGGCGACCTGTTCGCCACGGTCAGCCAGCTCGCCGAGTTCACCAGCACCCTGGCCGACAACGACAAGGTGGTCCGCGCGTTCATCCGCGACCTCGCGGGGGTCTCCTCGCAGCTGGTCGACGAGCGCACCGAGATCCAGGGGGCGCTCGCCGCGGTCGCCCGGGCGGTGGGCACGGTCAAGACGTTCGTGCACGACAACCGCCAGGCGCTGGTCACCGACGTCGAGAAGCTGACATCGGTGATGAAGACGATCAACTCCGAGAAGGACAGCATCGACACCGCGCTGCGGGTCGCCCCGGTCGCGATCGGCAACCTCAGCCTCGCCTTCAACAACAAGTCGGGGTCGATCGGCTCGCGGATCGGCATCAGCGGCAACGTCTGGGACGCCGACGGCTTCCTGTGCGGCGTCGTCCAGCAGTCCAGCCTGCCGCGGGCCAGCAAGGACCTCGCCTGCCAGCTGTTCAAGCAGCTGCTCGAGCCGGTCGAGGGCCAGGCCCCCACGATCCCGCCGCCGTCCGGCAAGCAGCGCGCGCCGCTGCCGGGCGCCGGCAACGAGGAGTCGCAGTCGCGGTCGGTGCAGCAGCGGTACGCCGCCGACCCGGGCTCCGTCTCGCTCGGCCAGCTCATGGGCGGTGCCTCGTGAACCGCGTGCTGCGCTGGGTCGTCCCGCTCACCGGCCTCGCGCTGGTCGCGACGGGCTGCAAGTTCGACGGCGCCTACGACCTCCCGCTGCCCGGGTCGCCGGTCGACGCCGACCACTCCTACGAGGTCACCGCCGAGTTCGCCGACATCCTCAACGTCGTCCCGCGCTCGCCCGTGATGGTCGACGACGTGACCGTCGGCGAGGTGACCGATGTCGAGCGGGTCGGCTGGCACGCCAAGATCACCCTGCGCGTGCGCGACGACGTGACGCTGCCCGACAACGCGATCGCCGACATCCGCCAGGTCAGCCTGCTCGGTGAGAAGTACGTCGCCCTCGAGGCGCCCACCGACGTGAGCCCCACGGGCACGCTGTCGGACGGCGACAACATCCCGCTCTCGGCCACCGGGCGCAACCCGGAGGTCGAGGAGGTCCTGGGCGCGCTGTCGTTCCTGCTCAGCGGTGGTGGTGTCGGCCAGCTCGGCACGATCACCCAGGAGCTCAACAACGTCATGGACGGCCGGACCGGGCGGCTGCGCCACCTGCTGGGCTCGCTCGAGGACGTCGTCGGCACCCTGGACGACCAGAAGGCCGACATCATCCACGCGATGGAGTCCATCGACCACCTCACCGCGACGCTCAACACCGAGAAGACGACGATCACCGACGCGCTCGACGTGGCCGGCCCCGCGGTCGACGTGCTCGCCGCCCAGCACGACGAGCTGATCGCGATGCTCACGTCGCTCGACCACCTCGGCGTGGTCGGCACCCGCGTCATCGGCGCCAGCAAGGACGACATCCTGAAGTCGCTCGACCACCTCCAGCCGATCCTCCAGAAGCTCAACGAGGCCGGCGACTCGCTCGCGCCCGGCCTCAACCTCCTGGTGAGCTTCCCGTTCCCGAAGGAGGCGTCGGAGGTCGTCAGCGGCGACTACGCCAACACGTCGATCCGGGCCGACATCAACCTCGAGAACCTGATCCCCAACGGCGACGGCGGCGGCGGGCTGCCGCCGGTCGTCCCGGACCCCGGCCAGATCCTCTCCCAGGTCGAGAAGTGCCTGAAGAGCGGCGACGTCACGAGCAAGGCCTGCCTCAAGGTCCTCGACGACCTCGACCTCGTCAAGCAGCTCCGCAAGCAGTGCAAGAAGAAGAAGTACGACGGCAACCAGGTCTGCACGATCATCGAGGCCGTCCCGGGCGGCGACGGGCCCGACATCCCGGGCCTGCCCGACCTCCCCGGCATCCCGGGCCTCGGCGGGCTGCTCGGCGCGACCGCGCTCGGCGACGCGCTCAGCAGTGGCGACCCGAGTCCGGCACCCTCGCAGGCGGCGCTCTACGGAGGTGCCTCGTGAAGCGCGGCATCAAGGTCCGGATCGCGGCCTTCCTGGTGCTCAGCGCGGTCGGCATCGTCTACATCGCGGGCACCTACCTCGGTCTCGTCGACCGGGTGCTCGGCCGCGGCATCACCGTGCACGCCACGCTGCCGACCTCGGGCGGCCTGTTCGAGGGCAGCGAGGTGACCTACCGCGGCGTGAAGATCGGCAAGGTGTCGTCGATGCACGCGACCCAGGACGGCGTCCGCGTCGACCTGGCGCTCGAGGACGGCACGAAGCTGCCGCTCGACTCGAAGATGTACGTCCACAACCTGTCGGCCGTGGGGGAGCAGTACCTCGACTTCGAGCCGCCGGACGACGAGAAGCCGTACGCCGAGGCCGGCGACACCCTCACCGGCACCGCCGACTCGCTCCCGGTCGACGAGGGCGACCTGCTGGTCGAGCTCGACCAGTTCGTGAACTCCGTCGACAAGAAGAGCCTCCAGACGGTCGTCAAGGAGCTCGGCGACATGTTCGACAACACCGGCGTCCCGCTCCAGCGGCTGCTCGACAACGGCAGCGAGTTCGTCCAGGAGGCGTCCGACCACACCGCCGAGACCATCCGGCTGCTCGACAAGGGCAAGCGGGTGCTCTCCACCCAGCAGGGCGAGAGCGAGAACATCCGCACCCTGTCGCACGACCTGCGCGGCATCACCCAGGCGCTCGCGGACAGTGACGACGACCTCGAGACGACCCTCCAGGGCACGCCCGGGACCGCGCGCGAGGTCGACGCGCTCCTCGAGGACCTCGAGCCGACGCTGCCGATCCTGCTCGGCAACGCGGTGAGCATCAACCAGGTCGTCGTCTCCCACCTCGCCGGCGTCGAGCAGCTCCTCGTGACCTACCCGCGCACGATCTCCGCGGGCTTCACCGGCACCCCCGGCGACGGCTACGGGCACGTCAACCTGCAGACGAACAGCACCCCGCCGTGCACGGAGGGCTACAAGCCGCGCACCGAGTGGCGCCCGCCCAGCGACCTGACCGACAGCCCGATCTTCCCGGCCCAGTGCACGAGCGGTCCGCCGTACGACATGCGCGGCCCGAAGTACTCGCCGGGATCGTCCGGCAACCCGTCGCCCGGCCGCCTCTACCGCTCGTCGTACGACCCGTCGACGGGAATCGTGTCGGGTGCCGTCGACGCCCAGGGGAACCCGGTACGGTTCGTCGATCAGGGCAACCTGTCGATCCTGGGAGGAGACTCGTGGAAGTGGCTGCTGGTGGGTCCGGTGGTCACCCGGTGACCCCGGTCACGGACTCTCGGGTGCGGCTCGACATCGTGCTCTACGTGCTTGCCCTGCTGCTGGCGTGCGGTTGCGTCTTCGGGGGCGTGCTCGTCTACCAGGCGCACCGCGACCGGGACCGCGACGCCGCCGAGCAGGAGCGGTACGGCGACGTCGTGCACGCCGCGGAGGACGAGGTGGAGGCCTTCATCAACATCGACTACCGCAAGGCGCAGGACAGCATCGGCGCCGTCGCGGCCGGCGCCACCGGTGACTTCAAGAAGCAGTACGACACCTCCACCGACGGCGTGGTCGACGTGCTCCGGCGCAACAAGTCCGTGATGGACGGCACGGTGCTCTGGGCCGGCGTCGTCAACGTCGACGCGGACAGCGCGACCGTCATCGCCGCCACCACGGGCACGGTCGCCAACGTCTCCACGGACAACAAGCCGGTCGCCCGCAGCTTCCGGCTCAAGCTCGACCTGGTCCGCGTCGACGGCGTGTGGCTGACCAACAACCTCGAGTTCGTGGGCTGATGGCCGACGATCCCCGCAAGCGCAAGCCCGTCGTCGGCTCGCGGAACCCCACCGGACGGCCGCGCAAGGTCGCCGGTCAGCAGCCGGACCCGGTGGTCGAGCGTGTCGAGACCCCGGAGTCGGACACGGAGGCCGGGTCCCCGCCGCCCCCGACCAAGCCGCCGAAGCAGAAGAAGCCGAAGGACCCCGACGACCCGCAGCGTCCTCGCCGCCTGGTTGGTGGCTTGCGCACCACGGTCGCGTTGGTCGTCGCGCTGGTGCTGCTGATCGGCGTCGGTGCCTTCGAGATCTTCTACCTGACCGGCGACGACGAGCCCGCGCCGTCGGCCGACCGGCCGGTCGTGACCGGCGAGCTCTCCCACCGGGCTGCGGTCGAGGCCGCGGCGACGTCCACGGAGGAGATCCTCTCGACGTCGTACAAGAACTACGACGAGCAGGTCGACCAGGCCACCGCGAAGATGACCGCCACGTTCGCGAAGGAGTACCAGCAGACCTCCGACGAGATCAAGGACCAGTTCGTCGCCAGCGAGACCGAGCTCCAGGTGGAGGCGGTCGCCCAGGGCGTCGTCCGCGCCTCGTCGGACGAGGTGCAGGCCCTGCTGTTCCTGAACCAGTACGTGCAGAAGAAGGACGAGGACGGTCAGCCGAAGACCGACTACGCGCAGTACCGCGCGCTGGTCACCGTGGTGCACACCGACCACGGGTGGCTGGTGTCCAAGATCGAGACCCAGTGAGGGTGTGCTGGACATCGAGGGCTTCGCCGACTAGTTTCTGAGAAACTAGAACACGTTCCAGTTGAGTCCCTGTCGGGAGAGGAGAAGGATCGCGGCGTGGCCGACACCGATCTCCAAACCGACCTCCTCGTCATCGGCGCGGGTCCGACGGGCCTGTTCGCGACCTACTACGCGGGGTTCCGCGGCATGCGGGTCGCCGTCGTCGACTCGCTGCCCGAGCTCGGCGGGCAGATCACCGCGATGTACCCCGAGAAGCAGATCCTCGACGTCGCAGGCTTCCCGAGCGTCAAGGGGCGCGACCTGGTGGAGGGCCTGGTCACCCAGGCCGCGACCGCCCACCCGGAGTACTTCCTCGACCGCACGGCGCTGACGCTGCGCGACGACGGCGACACCGTCACGGTCGGCCTCGACGACGGCACCGAGATCCACGCCAAGGCGGTCCTGATCACCGCGGGCATCGGCAAGTTCAGCCCGCGCGCGCTCCCGGCCGGCGAGGGCTGGCTGGGCCGGGGCCTCGAGTTCTTCGTGCCGAGCTTCGCGCCGTACGCCGGCAAGGACGTGGTGATCGTCGGCGGCGGCGACAGCGCCTTCGACTGGGCGCTGCACCTCGAGCCGGTCGCGCAGTCGGTGACCCTGGTCCACCGTCGCGACGCCTTCCGGGCACACGAGCGCACCGTCCAGCAGGTGCGCGACTCGTCGGTCGAGATCGTCACCCGGGCCGAGGTGTCCGCCCTCGCGGGCAACGGCCGGCTGGAGTCGGTGGAGATCACCGTCGACGGCGAGACGACGACCCGGCCCGCGCAGGCCGTCGTGGCCGCGCTCGGCTTCATCGCCGACCTCGGGCCGCTCCAGCAGTGGGGGATCGAGGTCTCCAAGCGGCACGTGCTGGTCGACCCGTCGATGCGGACCAGCCTGCCGCGGGTCTTCGCGGCCGGCGACATCACCGAGTACCCCGGCAAGGTCCGCCTGATCGCCGTCGGGTTCGGCGAGGCCGCGACCGCCATCAACAACGCCGCGGTCGTCATCGACCCGAGCGCCCACGTGTTCCCCGGTCACTCGAGCGAAGGCTAGGAGAAAGAGAAGCCATGAAGATCAAGGTCGACTTCGACCTCTGCGAGTCCAACGCCCTC
>JAOPXG010000178.1 GCA_025965275.1 Nocardioides sp. | reverse complement strand
AGTCGTGGGCGCTCGACGGGATCATGGTCGGCGCTGCCCTCGGCGTCGGGCTGGTGGTCGCCACCGGCGCCTGGTCGGACCGGATCGGCCGCAAGCCGGTCTTCCGGCTCGGTGCCTGGATGGCGCTGATCTTCGCCTTCCCGGCCGCGTTCCTGCTGCAGTCGGAGGACCGGTGGGCGATCTTCGCGACGTTCGTGATCGGGCTCGGGGTCCTGTACGGCGTCATCTACGGGCCGCTCGCGTCGTTCTGGTCCGAGCTGTTCGACACCCGCTACCGCTACTCGGCGCTGAGCTCGCTCTACCAGATCTCCGGCATCGTGGCGTCCGGCTTCACGCCGCTCATCGCCGCCTGGCTCGTCACCCGCGGCGACGGCAGCCTCTGGCTGGTCGCGAGCTACAACGTGGTGGTCGCGGCGATCAGCCTCACCTGCGCCCGCTTCCTGCCCGAGACCCGCGGCCGCGACCTCGACCAGCCGTGGGTCGAGCAGCAGACGCCTGCCGAGGAGCTGGTCGCGGCCTGAGTCAGGCCAGGTCGCCGTGGCGCCGGGCGCTGCGCTGCTCCTGACGAGCTGCGCGGCGCCGGCGCAGGCGGCGCACCAGCCGCGGCGCGTGCGCCTCGGCGGCGGGCAGGTCGATGATCCTGTTCAGCAGCTGGTGGTAGTGGGTCGACGTCAGGTCGAACCTCTCGCGGAGCGCGGTCTCCTTGGACCCGACGTGCTCCACCCAGTCGCGCTCGAACTCGAGGATCTCGCGGTCGAGGTCGTCGAGCTCCGGCTGGTCGGCGTGCATGGGGACAAGCCTGTCATCCGGCGGTCGGCGGCGCGAAGGCGGCCGAGACGAGGAACCGCTCGACCTCGATCCGGACCGCGACGCGGCGCGGGTTGGGCTTCGGCGTCCGGTAGCGGCTGGCGTAGCACTCCTCGGCCC
Source organism: Nocardioides sp. (assembly GCA_025965275.1). GTDB lineage: Bacteria > Actinomycetota > Actinomycetes > Propionibacteriales > Nocardioidaceae > Nocardioides. The sequence continues at coordinate 1,899 of JAOPXG010000178.1, read as the reverse complement.
GCCGTACGGACGTCTCGTCGGTGAGCACCACGCCGGTGCCCTCGATCGTCGACCAGCGGCGGCCGTCGACCTGACAGGCGGCGAGCGCGCCGGAGTGCGCGAGGTTGCGGACCTTCTGGGAGGAGTCGAACGTGATCACCCAGGCGCAGCGCTCCTCGTGGTCGAGCGCGACGCCGACCGGGACGACGTGCGGCAGCCCGTCGGCGCGCAGGGTCGTGAGCGTGCACAGGTGCCGCTCGGTCCAGAAGTCCAGCAGTTCTTGGGGGAACGCGTCCCACACCGGTCGCCACGAGGTCACGATGCATGCTTTCACGCACCGACGGCTACGTTCGGGCTATGCGTCAGCTTCCGATCACGACCGGGATGGCCTCCGGCATCGACACCCTCCTCGACCGGACCGTCGTGCTCGGCTACACCGTGATCGGGCCGGCCGTACGTCGGCGTCTGCCCACGTGGCCCGACGACCCGCGGCCCGGGTCGATGGCCGGCAAGGTCTCCGTGGTCACGGGGGCGACCTCCGGGCTCGGGCGCGCGACCGCCGAGGGGCTGGCCGACCTGGGCGGGACGGTGATCCTCGCCGTCCGCGACACCGACAAGGGCGCGCGGGTGCTCCGCGAGATCGCCGCCACCCGGCCGCTGGCGACGCTGGAGGTGCGCCGCTGCGACGTGGCCGACCTCGACGACGTACGACGCTTCGCGGCCGAGCTCGCCGCCGAGCTGGGTGACCGCTCCCTCGACGTCCTGGTCCACAACGCCGGCGCGATGCCGCCCGAGCGCACCGAGTCGCCGCAGGGCCACGAGATGGCGATGGCGCTGCACGTGCTCGGCCCGGTGCTGATGACCGACCTGCTCAAGCCGCAGCTGCGCGGCGGACGGGTCATCTTCGTGACCTCGGGCGGGATGTACACCCAGCGGCTCCGCGACGACGACCCGGAGTACCTGAAGGGTGAGTACAAGCCCGCCACGTCCTACGCCCGCAGCAAGCGCGCGCAGGTCGAGCTGCTGCCGACCCTCCAGCGCCAGTGGGCGTTCGAGGGCGTCGACGTGCACGCCACCCACCCCGGCTGGGCCGACACCCCGGGCGTGACCGAGTCGCTGCCGACCTTCAACAAGGTGATGGGCCCGCTGCTGCGCGACGCCGCAGGTGGTGCGGACACCACCGTGTGGCTCGCCGCGACGCAGCCGACTCCCACGGGCGGCCGGCTCTGGCACGACCGGCACCCGCGACCGACGCAGATCCTCAAGAAGACCCGCACCGGCGAGGCCGAGCGCGAACACCTCTGGACGTGGGTCGTCGAGCAGCTGGGACTCGATTGACGTTGGGTGGCGGTCGGCCTATGTCCGCCTGGTGAAGGCGACCTTCCCGCCGGGGAGTTTGGTCATCGTGTAGGTGGGGTCGTGGGCGCGGGTGTGGTGTTGGGGGCAGAGGAGTCGTCCGTCCTTGGCGGAGGTGTGGCCGCCTTGGGCCCAGGGGAGGTTGTCGTGGTGGGCGTGGCAGAGGCCGGGTGGCCAGTCGCAGCCGTCTGAACCGCCCCGGTGTTTCCGGAGGCTCCGTTCTGTGTCTCTACCCGGTCGGGAGGAGACGGTTTCGTGCAGCGTAGTGAACGTTCTCTGCTTGTAGGGGTGTGAGGTCGTCGATGGATTCGTGGGTGCGCTCGGTGTTGAACCAGTCGACCCAGTTCAGGGTCTCGATCTCGACGTGCTCGACATCGCGCCAAGGGCCCAGGGGGCGGATCAGCTCGGTCTTGTAGGCCCCGATCTGGGACTCGGCCAGCGCGTTGTCGTAGGCATCACCCACCGAACCCACCGAGGCATCCACGCCGGCTTCGATGAGCTTCTCGGTGAACGCGAACGAGGTGTACTGGCTGCCGGCATCGGTGTGATGGACCAACCCGGTCA
>JAOPXG010000309.1 GCA_025965275.1 Nocardioides sp. | reverse complement strand
GTGATGCGCCTCGCGGTGCTCACGGTGGTCGCGGTCGGCTTCGCCGTGATCTTCTGGCCCGACGGCATCGGGCTGCTCCTCGGCCTCGCCATCTTCCGGCTCATCGCCCTGGTGATGACGACCCTCCCGCTCTTGAAGGAGTTGAAGAACCCATGACCGGCCTGGTTCCCATGGAGATCAAGATCGGGCACCACGTGGAGCGTGAGTGGCTCGGGATGACGTTCAACATCGACACGATCATCTCGACGCTCGTGGCCGGCGTCCTCGTGCTGCTGCTCGGCTTCTGGGCCACCCGCTCCCTCACCAAGGACACCGAGGACCACGTCCCCACCAAGGTGCAGATCCTGTGGGAGCTCGTGGTGGGCGAGGTCAACAAGCAGGTCGAGGACAACCTCGGCAAGGTGCACCCGTTCGTCGCTCCGCTCGCCATCTCGCTGTTCTTCTTCATCCTGTTCTGCAACTGGCTCGAGCTGGTGCCGACCGAGATCAACGAGCACCTCCACCTGCTGCCGGCCCCGACCGCCGACACCAACCTGACCTATGCGCTGGCCGCGGTCACGATGGTCAGCGTGTGGACCTACGGCATCCGCCAGAAGGGCGTGAAGGGCTACTTCAAGCACTTCCTCGAGCCCTTCCCGGTGCTGCTGCCGCTCAACATCCTCGAGGAGCTGATCAAGCCGATCACGCTCGCCCTGCGACTCTTCGGCAACATCTTCGCCGGTGGCATCATGCTGGCGCTGATCGGCCTGATCCCGCTCTACGCGATGTGGGCCCCGAACATCCTCTGGAAGGCGTTCGACGCCGTCATCGGTGTCATCCAGGCGTTCATCTTCGCGCTCCTGACGGTCCTCTACTTCGCGATGGCCGGAGCCGGCCACGAGGAGCACGAGAGCCACGAGGAGCACGAGGACGAGCAGCGCAAGAAGAAGGCTGCCGAGGCAGCCGCGGTCTCTGACGAGGCCACCCCCGTTCCAGCGCACTGACCGACCGAGTCAGCGCGTCGACAGAGGTAAGAAAGAGGCACCGGACCCCGGTGCGTAACCAAGGAGAGACATGGCAACCGCAACTACAACTGCCGACGCAGTCAAGCTGGCCGGCGCCTTCGTCGGCGGTGGCATCGCCCTTGCCGGTGGCGCCATCGGCGCTGGTATCGGTGACGGCCTCGCTGGCTCGTCGTACATCCAGGGCGTGGCCCGTCAGCCCGAGGCGCAGGGTCGCCTGCAGACGATCTTCTTCCTGACGGTCGGTCTGGTCGAGGCGATGTTCTTCATCAACCTCGCGTTCATGGCCCTGTTCGTCTTCGTGCTCGGCGCAGCCTGACCGAGGGCCCTAGCCCTCCGTCCACCGGTCAGAAGCAAAGGAACCCATGATGGCAAGCGTTGCGATCACTCCCATGGAGCAGAACTTCCTGGTCCCGAACGGCACGTTCTTCGTGGAGCTCATCGCGTTCGGCGTCCTGCTGTTCCTGCTGGGCAAGTACGTCATCCCGCCGATCAACCGCGCGATGACCGCCCGACAGGAAGCGATCCGTGCCGAGTTCGCCGAGCTCGACGAGGCGAAGTCCGAGGCCGAGGCGGCCGAGGAGGAGTTCAAGTCCCAGATCGCCGACGCGCGCCACGAGGCGGCGCGGATCCGCGAGGAGGCCCGCGAGCAGGGTGCGGCGATCATCGCGGAGATGCGTGAGCAGGCTCAGACCGAGGCGGCCCGCATCATCGAGCACGCCCACGCGCAGATCGAGGCCGACCGCAAGGCGGCGGTCACCTCGCTGCGTGCCGAGGTCGGCACGCTCGCGACCACGCTCGCCGGGCGCATCGTCGGGGAGTCCCTCGAGGACGAGGCTCGCCAGAGCCGCGTCGTCGACCGCTTCCTCGCGGAGCTGGAAGGCGCCAGCTGATGGATCTGCGCCGAGCATCGGCCGACTCCCTGGCGGAGCTCACGACCGAGCTGGACGACGCCCTCCGGGCCGGGTCCCACGCGGAGAGGGTCGCGGGGGAGCTGTTCACCGTGGCCTCGCTGCTGCGTGCCGAGCCGTCCCTGCGGCGCGTCGCCACCGACGCGTCGCTCGCGCCGGAGGCCAAGCAGGGCATGGTCAAGCAGGTCTTCGGCGGCAAGGTCGACGACGTCACGATGTCGCTGCTCGTCAGCGCCGTCGCCCGTCGCTGGACCCGCACCCACGACCTGCCCGACTCCCTCGAGCGTCTCAGCGAGATCACGCTGGTCCGCTCGGTCGGCGACAAGGCGGGCCAGTTGGCCGACGAGATCTTCGCCATCGGCCAGATGGTGACCGCCAACCCCGACCTCCGCGACGCGCTGTCCAACCCGGCGCGCTCGGCTGCGGACAAGGCGGCCCTGGTCGACACCCTGCTCGACGGCAAGGTGCTACCGGCGACGCTCACCTTGGTCAAGCAGGCCTTCGCGGGCACCTACCGCACGATGACGGCCGCCCTGGAGAACTACCGCCAGGTCGCCGCCTCGGTCGAGGGCGCCGGTGTCGCCACCGTGCATGTGGTGCACTCCTTGAGTGACGCCGAGCGTGAGCGGCTCAGCAGGGCGCTGAAGGCGCAGTACGGCCGTGAGATCCACCTGAACGAGATCGTCGACCCGAGTGTCATCGGCGGCATGCGCGTCGAGATCGGCGACGACGTGTTCGACGCAACCGTGTCGAGCCGCCTCGACGACGCCCGCCGGAAGCTGGCCGGCTGACCGTCCGGTCGGCCCCAGTCACAGACAACGCAGACTTCAGTAGAGACAAGAGAGTAGGGACGAAGATGACGGAGCTTTCGATCCGTCCGGAGGAGATCCGCGACGCACTGCAGAAGTACGTCGCCGACTACCAGCCCGAGGCGGCCGGCAAGGAAGAGGTCGGCACCGTGGCGACCGCCGGCGACGGCATCGCTCGCGTCACCGGCCTCCCGTCGGCGATGGCCAACGAGCTGCTGGAGTTCGAGGACGGTACTCTGGGCATCGCGCTGAACCTCGACACCCGCGAGATCGGCGTCGTCGTCCTCGGTGACTTCGACAAGATCGAGGAGGGCCAGACGGTCCGCCGTACCGGCGAGATCCTCTCGGTCCCCGTCGGTGACAACTTCATGGGCCGGGTCGTCGACCCGCTCGGCACCCCGATCGACGGTCTCGGCGAGATCGAGTCCGACGTCCGACGTCCGCTCGAGCTCCAGGCCCCGACCGTCATGCAGCGCAAGTGGGTGCACGAGCCGCTCGCCACCGGCATCAAGGCCATCGACGCGATGACCCCGATCGGCCGCGGCCAGCGCCAGCTCATCATCGGCGACCGCGCGACCGGCAAGACCACCATCGCGATCGACACGATCATCAACCAGAAGCAGAACTGGGAGTCGGGCGACCCGACCAAGCAGGTCCGCTGCATCTACGTCGCCATCGGCCAGAAGGGCTCGACCATCGCCGCCGTGCGTGGCGCCCTCGAGGAGGCCGGCGCGCTGGAGTACACCACCATCGTCGCCTCGCCGGCATCGGACAGCGCGGGCTTCAAGTACCTCGCTCCCTACACCGGCTCGGCCATCGGCCAGCAGTGGATGTACGACGGCAAGCACGTCCTCATCGTGTTCGACGACCTGACCAAGCAGGCCGAGGCCTACCGCGCCGTGTCGCTGCTGCTGCGTCGCCCGCCGGGCCGCGAGGCCTACCCCGGCGACGTGTTCTACCTGCACAGCCGGCTGCTCGAGCGTTGCGCGAAGCTCTCCGACGACCTGGGCAAGGGCTCGATGACCGGCCTGCCGATCATCGAGACCAAGGCCAACGACGTCTCGGCGTTCATCCCGACCAACGTCATCTCGATCACGGACGGCCAGATCTTCCTGCAGTCCGACCTGTTCGCGGCCAACCAGCGCCCGGCGATCGACGTCGGCGTCTCGGTGTCCCGCGTGGGTGGTGCGGCCATGACCAAGGCGATGAAGGCCGTGACCGGTTCGCTCAAGGTCGACCTCGCGCAGTTCCGCGCGATGGAGGCGTTCGCGATGTTCGCCTCGGACCTCGACGCCGCCTCCCGCCAGCAGCTCGACCGCGGCCAGCGCCTGATGGCGCTGCTCAAGCAGCCGCAGTACTCGCCGTACCCGGTCGAGGAGATGACCGTCTCGCTGTGGACCGGCACGTCGGGTCGCCTGGACAAGGTGCCCACCGACGACGTGCTCCGCTTCGAGAACGAGTTCCTCGACTACCTGCGGCGCAGCCACGAGGGCATCCTCGCGGGCATCCGGGAGACCTC
>JAOPXG010000288.1 GCA_025965275.1 Nocardioides sp. | reverse complement strand
CGATGCTCAAGGTCGCCAGCTGCGACCTGGTCCTGCGCATGATCGAGGAGGGCGTGATCATGCGCGACCTCACGATGGAGAACCCGATCCGCGCGATCCGCGAGATCTCCCACGACGTCACCGGCCGCCGCAAGATCCGGCTGGCCAACGGCCGCGAGGCGAGTGCGCTCGACATCCAGCAGGAGTACCTCCAGAAGGCCCGCGACTTCGTCGACCGCCGCGAGATCAGCACCCCGGTGATCGAGCAGGCGCTCGACCTGTGGGAGCGCGGCCTCAAGGCCGTCGAGTCCGACGACCTCGGCCTGGTCGACCGCGAGATCGACTGGGTCATCAAGTGGAAGCTGATCGAGCAGTACCGCGCCAAGCACGGCCTGCCGCTCGGCCACCCGCGGATCGCCCAGCTCGACCTCGCCTACCACGACATCCACCGCGGCCGCGGCCTCTACTACCTGCTCGAGAAGCGCGGCATGGTCGCCCGGGTGACCACGGACCTCAAGATCTTCGAGGCCAAGTCGGTCCCGCCGCAGACCACCCGCGCCCGCCTGCGCGGCGAGTTCATCCGCAAGGCCCAGGAGCGCCGCCGCGACTTCACCGTCGACTGGGTGCACCTCAAGCTCAACGACCAGGCGCAGCGCACGGTGCTGTGCAAGGACCCGTTCCGGGCGTACGACGAGCGGGTGCAGCGCCTCATCGACGGCATGTGAACGCCGATCAGGCTGCGCTCAGGGTTGCCCGTTAGTGTGTGCGGGCTCCCTGAAACACACCCGAAGCTGTGAAGGTGAAACCCTGTGTTACGTCTCCGACGCCTGCCCGTCCTGCTGCTGCCGCTCGTGCTGGCCACCACCCTGGCCGCCTGCGGCTCCGACAGCAGCAACTCCTCCGACGGCGCCTCGTCGTCGTCCTCCGCCTCCGCGGGCGCTCTCGACGGCGTCACCGTCAAGGGCGACCAGGGCAAGGAGCCCGAGGTCACCTGGGACGGCAAGATGGAGGTCGGCGACATCGAGACCACCGTGCTGACCAAGGGTGACGGCGAGGAGATCGCCTCCGGCGACCAGGTCTCGGCCCACATCTGGATCGGCAACGGTTACACCCAGAAGAAGGCCTACAGCACCTACGACGAGGGCCAGCCGCAGTCCGTCACGGTCTCCGACGACCTCAGCCCCGTCTTCAAGGATGCGCTCGAGGGCCAGACGGTCGGCTCGCGCATCGCGGTCACCGCCTCCGCGGAGGACGCCTTCGGCGCGAGCGGCAACCCGCAGCTCGGGATCGGCAACAAGGACAGCGTCCTGATCATCGTCGACCTGATCGGCAAGACCACGGTCCTCGACGGCCCGCAGGGCGACGAGAAGCCCGCCCCGTCGTGGGCGCCCGGCCTGGTCCAGGACGGCGACACCATCACCGGTCTCGACTTCAAGGGCACGCCCAAGCCGGACGGCAAGCTGAAGTCCGCCCCGTTGATCGTGGGCGACGGTGACGTGGTCAAGAAGGGCCAGACGATCACGGTCAACTACCTCGGCCAGGTCTACGGCGCCAAGGCGCGGTTCGACGAGAGCTACAGCAAGGGCCAGCCCGCCTCGTTCGCGATCGGCACCGGCGGCGTCATCAGCGGCTGGGACAAGACCCTGGTGGGCACCACCGTCGGCAGCCGGATGATCCTCGCGATCCCGCCGACCGACGGCTACGGCAAGGAAGGCAACTCGAGCGCCGGCATCAAGGGCACCGACACGCTGTACTTCGTGGTCGACATCCTGGCTGCATCCTGATCTGTCCGCGAGGATCAGCAGCATGACCATGAGCATGACGGTGCGGAAGAGCGAGCGCCTTCTCAACCTGCTCATCATGCTGCTGGTCCAGCGGACGTACGTCCCGAAGGACCGGATCCGGGCGATCCTCTACCCGGGCTCCAGCACCGACGCCTTCGAGAAGATGTTCGAGCGCGACAAGGAGGAGCTGCGCAGCCTCGGCGTCCCGATCGAGGTCGGCAGCATCGACCCCTACTTCGACGACGACCCGGGCTACCGGATCCGTCCCGACCAGTTCGCGCTCCCGGACATCTCGCTCACGGCCGACGAGGCGGCGGTGATCGGGCTCGCGACCCGCGTCTGGGAGCACGCCCGCCTCGCCGAGGCGACCACCGAGGCGGTGCGCAAGCTGACCGCCCTGGGCGTCCCGATCGACGTCAGCGCCCTCGACATCGCCGAGTCGCGGCTCAGCGCCGACGAGCCGTCGTTCGACGTGTTCTGGGAAGCGACCCAGGAGCGCACCCCGGTCGAGTTCGACTACCGCCGCTCGGGCGCGACCACGACCACCAAGCGACACCTCCAGCCGTGGGGCGTCGTGCGCTACTCCGGCCGCTGGTACGTCGTCGGGCTCGACACCGACCGGGGCGAGGAGCGCGTGTTCCGCCTGTCCCGGGTCCGCGGCGACGCCCGCAAGAAGGGTGAGCCGGGCTCGTACGACGTGCCGCCCGGCACCGACATCCGCGCCACCACGCTGCGCCTGGCGCCCGCGCCGACCACCGGCCGGGCGGTGCTGCTGGTCCGCGAGCACGCCGGGCTGGCGCTGCGCCGCGACGCCGAGTCTGTCGAGCGCGGCGTCGCCGGCCCCGACGAGCGCACGGCGTGGGACCGGGTCGTGATCAGCCGCGGGGGCGACGGGGTCTCCGACGAGGTGCTCGGGTACGGCGCCGACGTCTACGTCGAGGAGCCTGCCGAGCTGCGCACGATCGTCGTCGACCGGCTCCGGGCCGCGGTCGGGGCGGCGTCATGACGACCTCCCCGTCGTACTCGCAGCAGGCCGGCGCGAAGGACCAGGTCGCCCGGCTCCTCACCCTGGTGCCGTTCCTGCACGCCCGCGGGCAGGTCCGGCTCGACGACGCGGCCCGGGCGCTCGGCGTGCCCCAGGAGCAGCTGCTCAGCGACCTCAAGGTGCTGCTCATGTGCGGGCTGCCGGGCGGCTACCCGGACGACCTCATCGACGTCGACCTCGACGCGCTCGAGGGCCCGGAGGCCGACGGCGTGATCCGGGTGACCAACGCCGACTACCTCGCCCGGCCGCTGCGGCTCACGCCGACCGAGGCGACCGCGATCATCGTGGCGCTCCGGGCGCTGCGCAACGGCGCCCGCGACGAGACCCGCGAGATCGTCGACCGGGCCCTGGCAAAGCTCGAGGCGGCCGCCGCCGAGGGCTCCGCCGCGGTCCAGATCGACCCGGGGGAGGACCTTGTCGGCACCGACCTCACCCAGCTCGCGGCGCGGCTCCAGGACGCGGCTGACCGGGCCGTGCAGGTCGACATCACCTACTTCGTGCCCTCGCGCGACGAGGAGTCGGAGCGCACCGTCGACCCGCGCGGCATCGTCACCGCCAACGGCTTCACCTACCTCGACGCCTGGTGCCACAGCGCCGAGGCGCCGCGGCTCTTCCGGCTCGACCGCATCCGGCGGGCCGAGGTCTCCGAATCACCGGTCGTGACGCCGCCCGAAGCCCCCCGCGACCTGGCCGACGGCCTCTTCGCCCGGGCCGACGACACCACGCTGGTGACCCTCCGGCTGGGGCGCGAGGCGCGCTGGATCGTCGAGTACTACCCGCTCGAGGCCGTCCGCCCGCGCCGCGGGGGCGTCCTCGAGGTCGACCTCTTGATCGCCGACGAGCGCTGGCTGCAGCGCCTGCTGCTCCGGCTGGCCCCCCACGCGGAGGTACTCCACCCGGTGGAGTACGCCGAGGCGTACACCACGGCCGCACGGGCCGCCCTCAGCCTCTACGAGTGACTCCGGCGTAGTATGAAGCCCATCCAGACCTACACGTGAGGACGCACATGTCTCCGCTTCTTATCGGCGGCCTCGGCACCACCGAGCTCCTGCTCATCCTGGCCGTCGTCGTCCTGCTGTTTGGTGCGACAAAGCTCCCCGACCTCGCCCGCGGCAGCGGCCGGGCGCTGCGCATCTTCAAGGCCGAGACGAAGGGCCTGATGGATGACGACGACGAGGTCACGGTCGATCCGGTGACCAAGACGCCCGAGCAGCGCGAGATCGAGACGCGTCAGGCCGAGCTCGACGCCCGGCAGGCCGAGATCGACGCCGAGCGCGAGCGCCTGCGCCGCAACGACACCGCCTGACCGCGGCGCCGTCTCAGTTGGCCATCAGCGGGGTCTTCGACTACTTCTCCGGCCGCCCACGCCACCCCATCGGCGAGGACGGGCGGATGGCGCTCTCCGACCACCTCCGGGAGCTGCGCGCCCGACTGCTGAAGTCGGTGCTGTTCCTCATCGTCGTCTTCTTCGTGGCGCTGTTCTTCTTCCAGCGCCCCGACGACGGACTGCTCGGCCTCGTCCTCGGGCCCTACAACGACGCCCGGGACGCGCTCGGGGCGTCGGTCCAGACGCAGGCCTACGTCCAGGGCGCGACCGGCCCACTGATGCTGCAGCTCAAGCTCTGCGGGATGGCGGCGCTGGTGGTCTCCAGCCCCTACTGGCTCTATCAGATCTGGGCGTTCATCGTCCCCGGCCTGCACGACTCCGAGAAGAAGTGGTCGCGGATCTTCGCCGCGGTCGCCGGACCGCTGTTCCTCATCGGCGTGCTGACCGGCTACTACGTGCTCCCCAAGGGCCTCGAGGTCCTGATCGGCTTCACGCCGGCCGGGCTCGACAACCTGGTCGAGTTCGACGCGTACTTCAGCTTCTTCACCCGGATGCTGCTAGTCTTCGGGATCGCCTTCGAGATCCCGCTCTTCGTGATCATGCTCAACCTGGCCGGGGTGGTCTCGGGCAAGGCGCTCGGCAAGTACCGGCCGTGGATCATCCTGGGCACGTTCGTCTTCGCTGCCGTGGCCACCCCGTCGACCGACCCGTTCTCGATGCTGATGCTGGCGATCCCGATGCTGGTCCTCTTCGCCGCCGCGGAGGTCATCGCGCGGTCCGTCGACCGGGCCCGCGGCCGCGGCCAGGGCGCGACCGACCAGTGGGACGACGACGAGGTCTCGCCCCTGTGAGCTCACCGCCGGCGCTGGCCGTCGTCGACCCCTTCGACCTGCCCGAGTGGCTGGGCGAGGCCGACGTCACCTGGACCGCCGAGGCCGGGCTGCGCAGCGGGTACGCCGTACCCGGGCACCTCGACGCCGACGGGCACGGCCCGCTCCCGTGCGATCTCCTCGCGGTCGACGTCGCCTACCCGGTCCCGGTGGCCACCGACGGCGTGCGCCACGACGCCCACCAGGCCTGGCGCTACGGCCAGGTGCTGCTCGTCGACGCCGACGGCCGGGTCACTCTGGCGGTGCCCGGCACCGGCTTCACGGCCGACCTCGTCCTCGACGCGCTGGGCCGCCTGGCCAAGGCGGTCGGGGCCTCCGAGGACCACTACTCCGTCCGCCTGCGCATCGGCGTCTCGCGTTGAGGTTTGGTCCCAAACCGCAACCGGGAGCGCTCCCAGCCTGCGGTTTGTGACCAAACCGCATCCCTGCGGGCGCCGATGACTAGTCTCAGCCGCGTGACCGGCCCCGACCGCGAGATCGCGCTCCTGACCAACCCGACTGCCGGGAAGGGGAGGGGTGCCCGCGCCCGGGACGTCGCGCTCAGCCGGCTCCGCTCCGCCGGCATCACCGTGCGCGACCTCGAGGGCCGCAACGCCGACGAGGCCCTCGACCTGGCCCGCCAGTGTGTCGCCGACGGCGTCGAGTCGCTGGTGGTGGTCGGCGGTGACGGCATGGTCCACCTCGGCGTGCAGGCGGTGGCCAGCACCGGCACCAGCCTGGGCATCATCCCGGCCGGCACCGGCAACGACGTCGCGCGCTACTTCGACCTGCCCCGCAAGGACCCCGGCGCCGCTGCCGACCGCGTCGTGGCCGGGCAGACCCGCGTCGTCGACCTCGCCCGGAGCGGCACCCTCCACTACATGACCGTGCTCTGCGCCGGGTTCGACGCCATCGTCAACGAGCGCGCCAACCGGATGACCTGGCCCAAGGGACAGATGCGCTACAACATCGCCACCCTGGCCGAGCTGCGCACCTTCAAGCCGCTGCCGTACACGCTCGACCTCGACGGCGAGACCCTCACCCTCGACGCGATGATGGTCTCGGTCGGCAACGGCCCGTCGTTCGGCGGTGGCCTGCGCATCACCGAGGGCGCGCTCCTCGACGACGGGATGCTCGACGTGGTGATCATCAAGCCGATGAGCAAGCTGGCGCTCGTCACGACGTACCCGAAGCTCTTCAAGGGCACCCACACCACGCATCCCCAGTACGAGCACCACCGCGTGCGCAGCGTGACCGTCGCGGCACCGGGGATCATCTCGTACGCCGACGGCGAGCGCTTCGGAGCGCTGCCGCTCACGATCGAGTGTGCTCCCGGGGCCTTGACGGTGCTCACCTAGGCTGAGGGGCATGAGCACCTCGGACGACCAGGAACTCTCCCCGTCCGAGCGGTACGCCGACTACCGCAGCGGCCGCCGGCACCCCGTGCTGCGCGCCTTCACAGCCCTCTACGACTTCCCGCTCGACGGGTTCCAGGTCGAGGCCTGCCGGGAGATCGAGGAGGGCCGCGGCGTGCTGGTCGCGGCACCGACCGGCTCCGGCAAGACGATCGTGGGCGAGTTCGCCGTCCACCTGGCCCTCGAGACCGGCCGCAAGTGCTTCTACACGACGCCGATCAAGGCGCTCTCGAACCAGAAGTACAACGACCTCGTGGCCCGCTACGGCCCCGACCAGGTCGGCCTGCTGACCGGCGACAACGTCGTGAACGGCGAGGCGCCGATCGTGGTGATGACGACCGAGGTGCTGCGCAACATGCTGTACGCCGGGTCGCGCACCCTGCTCGGTCTCGGGTTCGTGGTCATGGACGAGGTGCACTACCTCGCCGACCGGGCCCGCGGCGCGGTGTGGGAGGAGGTGATCATCCACCTGCCCGAGTCCGTGTCGCTGGTCTCCCTCTCCGCGACCGTCTCCAACGCCGAGGAGTTCGGCGAGTGGCTGGCCACCGTCCGCGGCGACACGACGACGATCGTCGAGGAGAAGCGCCCGGTCCCGCTCTACCAGCACGTCATGGTCGGCAGGCGGCTGCTCGACCTCTTCGCCTCGTCCGACATCGACGCGGCCGCCGGCTTCGTGAAGGAGGGCGCCCCGGTCAACGACGAGCTGGTCAAGATCGCCCGCGACGACTGGGCCAGCAGCCGGATGACCGACCGCCGCTCGCCGAAGGGCCGCACCAAGCCCGGGCAGCGCGGGGGCGGGCCCAAGCAGGTCGGCAACGGCCGCCGGGTCTGGATCCCGAGCCGTGCCGACGTGATCGACCGCCTCGACCGCGAGGGGCTGCTGCCCGCGATCGTCTTCATCTTCAGCCGGGTGGGCTGCGACGCGGCCGTGACCCAGTGCCTCAGCGCCGGGATCCGGCTGACGAAGCCCGAGGAGCGCGACGCGATCTACGAGTACGTCGAGGAGGCCTGCCGGCACCTGCCCGAGGAGGACCGGCACGTCCTCGGCTACCACGACTTCCTGGACGCCCTGACCCGTGGCGTCGCCGCCCACCACGCCGGCATGCTGCCCGCCTTCAAGCAGTGCGTCGAGGAGCTCTACACCCGCGGCCTGTGCAAGGTGGTGTTCGCGACCGAGACGTTGGCGCTCGGCATCAACATGCCGGCCCGCACGGTCGTCATCGAGAAGCTCTCGAAGTGGAACGGCGAGACGCACGCCGACATCACACCGGGGGAGTACACCCAGCTGACGGGGCGCGCCGGCCGCCGGGGCCTCGACGTCGAGGGCCACGGCGTCGTGCTGTGGCAGCCGGGCATGAACCCCCGCGAGGTGGCCGGCCTGGCCTCGACCCGCACCTACCCCCTGCGGTCGTCGTTCCGCCCGTCGTACAACATGGCCGTCAACCTCGTGCACCAGTTCGGCCGCGACACCTCGCGCCAGCTGCTCGAGCAGTCCTTCGCCCAGTTCCAGGCCGACAAGGCCGTCGTCGGGCTCGCCCGCCAGCTGCGCAAGAGCGAGGAGGCGCTGGCCGG
>JAOPXG010000271.1 GCA_025965275.1 Nocardioides sp. | reverse complement strand
AGGGACATTGAGCGGATTTATGCCGGAGCGTAGTCGCGGAGGCGTACACCCAAGTGTTAGCCGAGCGTGCTGACGTCGAAGGGTGCGGACTGGCCAACAGCACAGCAGGAGCACGTCATAGTGGGCGGATTGACCGCTTCCATGACCGGTACGTAACGACCGTCGTGCACACGATCACCGCCAGACCTGCTCGTCCCACAGCAGGGCGCCCATCTGGCGCGCTGCCCGACGACGGAGCTCGACGACGGCGTGGGTGTAGCGCTGGGCGGTGGCCATCTCGGTCCAGCCCATGATGGACATGACGGTGCGGATGTCGACGTATTGCAGTAGGAGGAGGGTCGCAGCTGTGTGCCGGGCGTCGTGGAGGCGAACCTCCCTTACTCCCGCTCGTTGCAGAAGGGCCTTCCATTCGGTGTGGTCCCGCGCGGGATCGACGATCCTGCCGCTTCGCGCCGGGAACACCAGATCGTGGGTGCTGTCCCAGTCGGATCCGGCCGCGAGGCGTCGGCGGTTCACGACGGCGCGATGAGCGCGCAGCTCCCTACGAGCGGCGGGGGAAGCACGATCGTCCGCTTCGATGCCTTCGTCTTGGGCTCGACCAGCTGCAGGCCACCGCCGGTCCGGTGCTCACACTCGGCCCCGCGCTTTCGTCCGCACGAAGGGGACCCGTCCGCAGCCGAGCACCCGTGATCCCAGGTGTGACGCTGGGCAGCCCGGCGGATCCGAAGTACGCCGTCGTCGAGATCGACGTCCGGCCAGAGAAGTCCGAGTGTCTCGCCTTGGCGTAGTCCGAGCGAGAGCGCGATGAACCAGCGGGCTGGATGAAGCGTGTGTTGCGCCGCGGCAAGGACGCGGCGGCTCTCCTCGACAGAGAGTGGCTCGACCTCGACATCCTCGGCACGGGGCGGGCGCGCGATGAGCGCCGGGTTGCCAGCGAGCCGGCGGCGGCGCACTGCTTCATTCAGTGCTGAGCGGAGGACGCGGTGGACGGCACGGATGGTGTGGGTGGAACGGCCGTCGGCCTGCATCCGGCGGTAGTGCTCCTCGAGGTGCTCGGGCTGGATCTCGCTCATCCGCCAGCCGCCCAGGGTCGGCAGGACGTGGAGCCGCATCTGGCTGCGGTAGGTGGACAGCGTCTTCCACCGGACCGTCATGGGCAGGACGGCGCCGAGCCAGTGTTCGAGCCAGTCGCCGAGGGTGGGGTCGCCGTCGGTCCAGGTGTAGCCCTGGCTGTCGCGGCGGTGCTCGAGCTCCCGGACGGCTTGGCGGAACTCGGTCTTGGTGCGGCGCTGGACGTGTCGGCGGTCGGTGCTGCCATCGGGACGGCGGCCCATGGTGACCCGGGCGTGCCAGTGGCCGTCTGCGCCGCGGTAGGGCGTCGAGGTGGTCTGCTCGGCGGCCTTGCGAGGCCTACCCATCGCCGTGGTCCCGCATCTGGGCGATGAAGCGCTCGAGCTCGCGACGCTCCACGCGGACTGAGCGGCCGACGTGGACGACGGTGAGGCGGTGTCGGGCGATCTGTCGTTCGATACTGCGGCGCGCGCAGCGCAGCTCGCGGGCAGCCTCGTCGAGGGTGAGCAGCAGGGTGTCGGCTGCGGTCGTGGTCGGGGTGCTGAGGTGTGTGGTGGTCTCCATGTGGCACCAAAGTGCGCGGGTCTGCTCCCAGGGATCACGGCGCCGGGGGACGGGGGGGGACGCGGGGAGATTCCGGGGGGACGCGGTGGGGGTACGCGACCTGAACCGTCCTGGCGCGACGCAAGATCCGCGAAGAGTTTTTGAGACGGTCTTTGAGACGGAGAAGGCCCACCCCCGTGTTCCGGAAGTGGGCCTCTAAACCTGTTTGCGCAGGTCATGCGGTGGATCCGATCTGCGCGCCTGTAGGGATTCGAACCCCAAACCTTCTGATCCGTAGTCAGATGCTCTATCCGTTGAGCTACAGGCGCCCGTCGCACACTCGCGTGAACGACTGGTCGAGGATAGCCGACCCTCGCGGGGTGGACGAAATCAGTGCACCCCTCGACCTCCGACCGGGCGACGGCGAGCGCCGGGTGTGCTCGGCCGACGGACAGCACGGCTACCGGGTCCTGGGCGAGCCGAGCGACGCGACGATCGCGGAGGTCAGCACCGCGCCGTCCGAGGACCATCTCTCGTGGACGGCCGAGATCCGCTTCCAGGCCTCCAGCCGTACGGCGGTGACCGCGGCGCGCGACACCGCCGCGGGGGTCGGCGGGATGGTCCTGGTGACCGTCGACGACGCCGTGTTGATCGCCGTACGACTCGACGAGATCACGCCCACGACGGTCCGATTCTTTGGCCTCGAAAAGCCCGAAGGATGGGCGATTCCGGAGCTATTTCCCGGGGTGTGACGCGGCCCATAGGGCGTTGAACGATCCAATGTGTCACGCCCAAACTACGGGGGTACTGTCGCCCCAACCCGAGGCCAGGCGCATGTTCCAGCGCCACCTGCAGGGCTACAAAAGTCGCCGACAACGACGCCGCGCGATCCACAGCTACTCCACGACACACCGTCGATACGCTCGGCGGCCGGCGACACCGGGGACCCGGCGAACACCGCGAATGCGCGAGAGGGAACAGCCAGATGGCAGACGTTGACGCGGCACTGGACGCCGCAGGGCTCACCAATCAGAACGTCCGGGAGTACGTCCGCTACTACGCGGACCTCACCGGCGCCGACCGCATCGAGGTGGTCTCGGCCGCTGACGACGCGCGGCTCATCCAGGAGGCACTGGCCGCCCGCGAGCTCGAGCCGGCTGGCGACAGGTGCTACTACTCCCGCAGCTACCACAAGGACACCGCGCGCTCCGAGGAGCGCACGATCGTGGCCACCAACAACCCCGACGACAAGGGCGTCTACAACAACTGGCGCCCCGCCTCGGAGATGAAGCCGCTCCTCGAGGACCGGATGCGCGGTGCCTCGGCCGGCAAGACGATGTACGTCATCCCCTACCTGATGTCCCCTCCGGGCAACGTCCTCGAGCCGTGGGCGGCGGGCGTCGAGCTCACCGACGCGCGCACCGTCGTGCTGCACATGATCCGGATGTCGCGGGTGGGCGTCGAGTTCGTCAACCACCTCGAGGACCAGAACAGCTTCGTCCGTGCGGTCCACGTGACCGGCGACCTGGAGAACCTCGGCCAGGGCACCGACGAAGACCAGCGCTACTTCGTGACCGTGGCTGACGAGCGCACGATCCTCCACTTCGGGTCGTCGTACGGCGGCAATGCGCTCCTGGGCAAGATCGCCCACGGCCTGCGCCAGGCGGCGTACGACGGCTGGGCGTCGAAGAAGTTCCTCGCCGAGCAGTACATGCTGATCGGGATCCACGACAAGGAGACCGGCAAGACGTACCACATCTGCGGCGGGTTCCCGAGCGCCTCGGGCAAGACCAACCTCGCCATGATGCTGGCCCCGGACGCCCTCGGCGACCGCTACCACGTCTCCTTCTACGGCGACGACATCGCGTGGCTGTGGGTCGACGAGGAGGACGGCAAGCTCTACGGGATGAACCCGGAGTACGGCGTCTTCGGCGTCGCCAAGGACACCAACGAGGTCACCAACCCCACCGCGCTGCAGTCGGTCGCCCACGGCACCGGCACCATCTTCACGAACATCGCCTACAACCCGAAGACCCAGGAGGTCTGGTGGGAGGGCAAGACGAAGGAGCCGCCGGCCGACACCGACGGCTGGCTCGACTGGCGGGGCGCCCCGATCGCCGACCGCGAGGAGGGCGACAACCTGCCGTGGGCGCACCCGAACAGCCGCTTCACCACGACGCTCGACAACGTCCCCAACATCGCGCCCGACTACAACGCCGCCAAGGGCGTGCCGATCGATGCGATCATCTTCGGCGGCCGCACCCGTGACCGCGAGCCGCTGATCCGCGCGATCACCGACCTCGCCGAGGGCGTGTACGACGGCCTCACGCTGGGCGCCGAGGCCACGGCCGCGGCCGAGGGCGTCGAGGGTCAGCTGCGCTACGACCCGATGTCGAACCGGCCCTTCATGGCCTACGGCGAGGGCGACTATGCGGCGCACTACCTGAAGATCATCGGTGCCGCGAAGGAGCAGCCGATCTTCGCGCACGTGAACTGGTTCCAGCGCGACCCCGAGGACGGCCACTTCCTGTGGCACGGCTACCGCGACAACCTGCGCCCGCTGCTCTGGCTGCTGCAGCTCAAGAACGGCGACGTGAAGGGCCGCGAGACCCCGGTCGGCATCATCCCGACCGAGGACGAGCTCGTCCTCACCGGGATGAGCACCAAGCCGGAGGACCTCGCCAAGATCCTCACGATCGACGTGGCCCGCTGGAAGCAGGAGATGGGCTTCCGCGAGGAGCACCTCAAGCAGTTCGACCGTCTCCCCGAGGAGATCTGGGTGGCCCACCGTCGCGTCGCCGCAGC
>JAOPXG010000168.1 GCA_025965275.1 Nocardioides sp. | reverse complement strand
GTCGATGGTGTAGTCGCCGCTGTACTCCCGGATGTCGTCCAGGACCCGCGACAGGATGCCGTGATCCATCAGGTGTCCGGTGATCTCGACGGTCTCGTGGGCGCTCACGCGAGCACAGTAACGAAGGCCAGCGCCTCCCCGCGCCCGGTCAGACCTGCGCGCCGTCGTCCCAGGGGTCACGGGGGCCGCGGGGCATCTGGTAGACGAGGTAGACGAAGCCGCCCACGAAGCCGGCGACCAGGAGGTAGGCGACGAACGTCGGCATCGAGATCGAGAAGATCAGCGAGGCGAGCAGGATGGCCGGCGAGCCGAAGATGCCGACCCAGGCGGCCAGCCGGTCCGGCGTGGTGCGCGGCACCGGGGGAGGGGGCGGCGGCTCGAAGTGCTCGTCGGCGAGGAACGGCTCGTCCTCGTCCTCCTCCTCGAAGCCCGGACCCGTCGTCAGGTCGCCGAACCGGCCACCGAACGGCGCCGAGGACGCCGGCGGCGCGACGGGCGGGGGCGGCGGGTCGTCGATCTCCGCGCGGTCGCCGTAGTTGTCCACGATCGCGCGCCACGCGGCGTCCGCCGGGTCGTCGGCCTCGCCGCGGCCCTCAGGTCCGTCAGGGTTGGACTGCACAGGACGAGCCTAGGCGCACCGTGTGTGCCGCGCGCCCGCGGCGCCGGGTCAGCCGGCCGCGACCACCGGTGCGGTCGGGTCTGAGAGGTCGTCGTACGGGTAGAAGCCGTCGCGGCGCGCGTTGACCCGGACGGCGAGATGCTGGCCGAGGTCCTCCGGGCCCACGACGTAGGTCCCCCCGTCGCGCCGTCGATCAGTTCCTCGCTGCGGAACCACTGGTACTCGTACTCGTCGGGCTTCGGCCGGACGGTGCCGTGGCCGGCGGTCAGGGTCTCGCCGACCGCCGCGACGCCGCTGATCGTGGCGACCGGGGGTGTCGTGAAGCCGCCGACGGCGACGTTGTAGGTCGCCGGGGAGAGGCCCCGGGCCGGCCGGTGGCCGGCCTTGAGCGCGGTCACCCGGACGGTGATCAGGGCGCGCATGTCGGTGGGCCGGACGGTGTAGGTCCGCTTGGTCGCCCCCGTGACCGCCTCGTCGTCGCTGAGCCACTGGAAGCGGTACCGGTCCGGGGTCGGCACCGGCTTCCCGGTGCGAGCGGTCAGCACGTCGCCGACCACCGGCTCCAGGTCGCTGGTCGTCGCCTGCGGGCCCTTCGCGAACGTGTCGCGGGCCGCGCGCGGATCGAGACGGACACGGGGCCTCCAGGCATCACCAGGTGGTCGAAACGGCACGACCGTGGGCAGGGCCGTCGCGGTACGGTCAGGGGATTGCCGGAGATTCGTCGCGCGGTCTAGCGCGCCGCGGTCACCCGGGCGATGAAGTCGGCCGACTCCTCGAAGATCTTCTCGGCGTCGTTGTCGATCGTGGCGACGTGGTAGCTGTTCTCGAGGGGTACGACGGTCACGTCGGTCGACGAGATGCCGCCGGTGATGATCGGCTGCGTCTTCTCGTCGACGACGTGGTCCTCGGTGGAGCGGAAGTAGATCATCGGTGCGGTGATCTTCGGCAGGTCCGCCGCGATCTTCGGCCACGCCTGCATCATCGAGTGCGCCGCCTTGAGCGGCGTCTTGGTGTAGCCGTGCTCCTCGACGCCCGGCTTCTTGATGTCGTTGGCGATGCCCGGGAACGACGGCACCAGGTGCTTGAGCAGCGGCAGCAGCTTCACGTCGAACCGCTTGGTGGCGATCGCCGGGTTGACCACCATGACGCCGGCGACCCGGTCCGGCTGGTCCTCGGCGAGCCGCAGCACGAGCGCCCCGCCCATCGAGAGCCCGCCGACGACGACGGCGTCGTTCTCGGCCGACAGCTTCTCGAAGGCGGTGGTGATCTCGGCGTACCAGTGCTCCCACCGGGTCGTGTTCATCTCCTGCCAGGTGGTGCCGTGGCCGGGCAGCCGCGGCAGCTCGACGGCGTACCCCTTGGCCGACATCGCCTCGGCCCACGGCGTCATCGACGCCGGCTGGCCGGTGAAGCCGTGGCTCAGCAGCACGCCGATCTTCCGACCTCCGGTCAGCTCGGGCTGGGCGGGGCGGGAGTACGGCGAGGCGAGCGGGTGGATCGTCATGCCCCGGATCATGCCGCACCGGAGATATCCGTGGACGGGTCTCTGTGGAAGACGCGGCCGACGGTCTAGGCTTCGCGGGTCGGCTGTCCCAGGCTGGCTCAGGGCGGGTGTGCGGAGGTGTGTGGGTTGTTCTACTGGTTCCTGAAGTGGATCGCCCTCGGTCCGTGGCTGAAGCTGGTCTTCCGCCCCCGCGTGCACGGAGCCGAGAACGTCCCGCTCGAAGGACCGGCGATCCTCGCCAGCAACCACCTCTCCTACGCCGACTGGCTGTTCATGCCGCTCACCCTGTCGCGCCGGGTGACGTTCGTGGCCAAGGCCGAGTACTTCACCTCGCCCGGCATCAAGGGCTGGCTCCAGAAGACGTTCTTCGCCGGCTCCGGCCAGGTGCCGATCGACCGCTCCGGCGGCGGCGCCTCCGAGGGCGCGATCATCTCCGCGAAGCGCGTGCTCGGCGAGGGCGAGCTCTTCGGCATCTACCCCGAGGGCACCCGCTCCCACGACGGCAAGCTCTACCGCGGCAAGGTCGGCGTCGCCCGGCTCGCACTCGAGACGAAGGCGCCGGTGATCCCGGTCGCGGTCGTCGGCACCGACGTCGTCGCGCCCCCCGGCAAGACCTTCGGCCGCTTCACGCGGCCGGTCGTCCGCTTCGGCAAGCCGCTGGACTTCTCCCGCTACGAGGGCATGGAGAACGACCGCTACATCCTGCGCTCGATCACCGACGAGATCATGTACGAGATCATGCGGCTCTCCGGTCAGGAGTACGTCGACATGTACGCCTCCCGCGCCAAGGAGGAGCAGAAGAAGGCCGACAAGGACGCCGCCGACAAGGCCGCCGGGCCGGG
This sequence comes from Nocardioides sp., assembly GCA_025965275.1. Taxonomy (GTDB): domain Bacteria; phylum Actinomycetota; class Actinomycetes; order Propionibacteriales; family Nocardioidaceae; genus Nocardioides. Next base: position 5,224 of record JAOPXG010000168.1, on the reverse strand, counting down.
CGACGCGGACGAGCCCAAGCTCGCGTCTTGACGATCCACTCCACCCACCCGTTCGCGGACCCCGACCCCGACCCGGTCCGGCGGTTGCGCGGCCGGCTCGGTGGGGCCGTCGCTCTCGTCACCGCAGGTGACGCCGACAGCCGGGCCGGGCTGACCGTCAGCTCGCTGATGGTGGCGAACGGCGACCCCGCGCGGCTGCTCCTGCTCGTCGACCCCGACAGCGACCTCGCCGAGGCCGTCGACCGCACCGGTCGCGCCGTCGTCCAGCTCCTGTCGTGGCCGCACCGCGACCTGGCCGAGGCCTTCGCCGGCACCGCGCCGGCGCCCGGTGGGCCGTTCCGGACGGGAGCCTTCGAGGACACCGCCTGGGGGCCGCGGCTGACGGACGTCTCGACGTGGGCCGGCGTGACGCTGGAGTCGGCGGCGGGGGTCGGCTGGTCGACCCTGCTGACCTGCGTGGTCGAGGACCTGACCGTCGGCGACGACGAGAGCCCGCTGGTGCACCGGCGCGGCCGTTACGTGCGGCCGGCATGAGCGACACGACGACGTACCTGGCCCGCCTCGGGGTCGGCGTCCCTCCGCCGCCGACCGCCGAGACCCTCTTCCTGCTGCACCGCCGCCACCTCGAGCGGGTGCCCTACGAGAACCTCGAGATCATGCTCGGCCGGCCACCGTCGGTCGACGCCACCGCGTCGCTCGGACGGGTCGGCGAGGTCGGCCGCGCGGGCTACTGCTTCCATCAGAACGGCGCGTTGGAGCTGGCGCTGCGCGACCTCGGGTACGACGTGGCCCGGCGGCACGGCCACGTGTGGACCGACGAGGCCGGGCGGGACGCCGCGTCCCTCAACCACCTCGTGCTCGTCGTCTCCGACCTGCCTACCGACGCCAACCCCGGCGGTCGGTGGTGGGTCGACGTGGGGCTCGGCGACGGCTTCCGCGAGCCGCTGCCGGTGGTCGCGGGGGACTACGCGCAGGACGGCTTCCGCTACCGCATCGACGAGGTGCGTGCGGACGGCTGGTCGTTCCGCCACGACCCGGCCGGGAGCTTCGCCGGCCTCGAGGTGACGTCGCGGCCCACCGACCCCGTCGCCGTCCTCGCTGCGCACGCGGAGCTGTGCGCTCCCGGCGCCGGCCAGTTCGCCCGCATCCTCGTCGTGCAGCGCCGGCACGCCGGCGGGGCGACGACGCTGCGCGGCTGCCTGCTCCACCAGGTCACCGCCGGCGGCACGACCACGACCGTGCTCGACACGTACGACGCGTGGCAGGCCGGCCTCGTCGACCTCGGGCTCTCGCTGGACGGGATCGACCGCGACGAGCTGCGCGCCCTCTTCGACCGGATGCTCGCGACCCACCTGTCCTGGGTCGCGGCGGGGTCACCCTAAGGGGCGGTGGCACCCTAGGCTGCCGTTCATGGCTGAGCTGCTCGAGATCGCTGACGAGCTCTACGGCCTGACGCTGCCCGAGTTCACCCCCGCGCGAGACGCGCGGGCCAAGGAGCTCAAGGGCACCGACCTGGCGCCGCAGGTGAAGGCGCTCAAGAAGCCGTCGACCGCGGCCTGGGTCGTGAACCTCCTGGTGCGCCGCGAGGCCGGGCAGGTCGAGCAGGTGCTCGCCGTCGGCGAGGCGCTCCGCGAGGCGCAGGCCAGCATGTCCGGCGACGAGCTGCGCGCGCTCACCCGGCAGCGCCGCCAGCTCACCGCCGCCGTGACCACCCAGGCCCGGGCCGTCGCGGCCGAGGCCGGCACCCGGGTCACCCAGGCCGTCGCCGACCAGGTCGAGGCGACATTGACCGCGGCGATGGTCGAGGAGGACTGCGCCCGCGCCGTGCGCAGCGGGCTGCTGGTCGCCGCGCTGGCGACCACCGGGCTCGACGCCGCCGACGTGGCCGGCGCGGTCGCGCTGCCCGAGGCGCTCGGCTTCGCCGCGACCCCGCGGGAGGCTGCGCCGTCCCCCCGCCCGGACCTGCACGTGGTCCCCGATCCCGAGGCCGACGAGAAGGCTCTCGCCCTCGCCCGCGAGGCGCTGGAGGAGGCCGACGCCGAGCTGACCGGGGCGACCTCGGCGTACGACGACGCCGTCGCCGACGTGAAGAAGCTCGAGGCCCGCAGCATGCAGGTGCAGGCCGAGATCGATGAGCTGCGCGCGAAGGTCGCGGAGCTCGAGGCGACCTACGAGGAGGTCGACGACGAGCTCGGCGACGCCGAGGACGTCCGCGCCGAGGCCGAGGAGTCGCTGCGCGAGGCCACCATCGCCCGGGACGCCGCCGCGGCCGCGCTCGAGAAGCTCAGCTAGCCCAGCCCTTCGAGCGATCGACGGCGTCGGTCCAGCGGGCGTAGCAGGCGTCGGCCCGGGTGCGGTCGGCGCCGGGCTCGAAGCGCTGGTCGAGGGTCCAGGTGTGGCGCAGGTCGTCGGTGGAGGCCCAGACCCCGGTGCCGAGGCCGGCGAGGAACGCCGCGCCGAGGGCGGTGGTCTCGACCATGCTCGGCCGCTCGACGGGTACGCCGACCTGGTCGGCCTGGATCTGGCAGAGCATGTCGTTGGCGGCCGCGCCGCCGTCGACCCGCAGGGCGGAGAGCCCCGGCATCGTGTCGAGCACGTCCCGCACCTCGAACGCGATGGCCTCGAGCGTTGCCCGCACGATGTGGGCACGGGTGGTGCCGCGGGTGATCCCGATGATCAGGCCGCGGGCGTGCGGGTCCCAGTGCGGCGCACCGAGCCCGGTCAACGCCGGCACGAAGACGACGCCCTCGCTGTCGGGCACCGTCCGGGCGATCGCCTCGGTCTCGGCGGCCGAGCCGACGATCTGGAGCCCGTCGCGCAGCCACTGGACGGCCGCGCCGGTCACGAAGATCGAACCCTCGCTCGCGTAGGTCATCTCCCCGGACGGCGAGCGCCACGCGGCCGTCGACAGCAGGCCGGCGTCCGAGCGCAGGATCGTCGAGCCGGTGTTGGTGAGGATGAACGACCCGGTGCCGTAGGTGCACTTCGAGTCGCCCTCCTCGAAGCAGGTCTGGCCGAACAGCGCGGACTGCTGGTCACCGGCCAGGCCCGCGATCGGCAGCGACAGGTCGAGGAACGACCTCGGGTCGGTGGTGGCGATCTCGCCCCAGTTGGGCACCAGCTCGGGCAGCGCGTCGCGCGGCACCCCGAAGAGCGAGCACAGCTCGTCGCTCCAGTCACCCGCCTCGAGGTCGAAGAGGAGCGTGCGGCTCGCGTTGGAGACGTCGGTGCAGTGGTAGGTGCCGCGCGTCATCCGGGCGATCAGGTACGAGTCCACGGTGCCGATCGCGTAGCGCCCCGACTCCACCAGCGCCCAGGTGTGCGGCTCGTTCTCGGCCAGCCACATCAGCTTGGTGCCGGAGAAGTACGGGTCCAGCCGCAGCCCGGTGAGCTCGCGCACCCGGTCCTCGTGGCCGGCGTCGCGCAGCCGCGTGCAGAGGTCCGCCGTACGACGGTCCTGCCACACGATCGCCCGGCGCGGCGACCCCAGCGTCTCGCGGTCCCACAGCAGCACGGTCTCGCGCTGGTTGGTGATGCCGATCGCCTGCAGCTGCGACGCGTCGTACGCCTTGAGGACCTGGCTGGTCGCCTCGAGCGTCGCCTGCCAGATCTCCTCGGGTGCGTGCTCGACCCAGCCCGGCCGGGGGAAGTGCTGGGCGAACTCCTGGTAGCCCTTGGCCGCGATCGTCCCGTCCTGCTCGACGACGACCGCGGTGACCCCGGTCGTACCCGCGTCGATCGCGAGCACGCTCATGCGCGTACTCGCTTCGCTCCGTGCGCGCATGAGGCACAGGTCGCGCTGTGCTGGATGACTCGCTTGCTGCGCTCGCTCATGCCCGGGTGGCCCGGATGATCTCGAGCACCTGGACGTCGATCCACGACCCGTCGGCCGCCACCCGCATCTCGTAGTTCTCGGTGCCGACCCAGGCCGCGAAGTCGCGGGCGCCGGCGGCCTGCGCCAGCTCCTCCAGCTCGGCCTCGAGCTCGGGGGTGACCGGCACCTTCTCGTCCTCGGTCGACGCGGTCAGGTAGAGCTCGTTGAGCACCAGCAGCCGGGTCAGCTCCGTGATCGGCTCCGGGTGGTCGTCGACCCGGAGGTCGACCGCGATGTCGTCGTTGCCGTCGTACCCAGCCTCGTCCCGGACCACCAGCAGCGCCGCCGACTGTCGCCCGCGGGAGTCGCCGCCGGCGGCGTCGCCCGCGGCGAGGGCGTCGAGCAGCCGCCGCTCGAGGGGCGCGTCCTCGGAGGAGGCCAGCCATGCGGCCTCCATCGCCTCGACCACCTCGGAGCCGGTGAGGATGTTGCCCTGGATCGCGTAACCGTCGCCGGTGAGGCTGCCCGCCCAGTCGAGGCACGCGTGGCCGGTGTGGCTGGCTGCGTTGCCGTCGACGTCGACGATGCCGACCTGACGGTGGTCGCGGCCCTCGTCGTCCTCGATCAGGCGCTGCAGGGCGACCGACGCGGTGGCGCCGTCATCGAGGTGCGCGAGCGCCTGGCCCTTGTAGGCCACGTTGGCGCTGGCCTGCGTGGCGATGGCACCGACACCGGCCACGGCGGCCGGCACCGGCGACCCCACGGCCAGGAACTTGGAGGCAACGGCCACGCCCCACGACTCACCGTCGGCGGACCGGGCACCGATCGAGAAGGTCATGGCGCCGAGACTAGCGACGACGCGAGGTCGCCCCAGGGTGCTGGCCGCGCGGCGTACGACGCCACTAGGGTGAAGCCGGACGTGTTGAACGATCCAAACCTTGCCTGCACGATCCAGAGGGAGTGTCATGCGCGTCGGAGTGCTCACCGGAGGCGGGGACTGCCCCGGCCTGAACGCCGTCATCCGCGCGGTGGTGCGCAAGGGGGTCAAGGAGTACGGCTTCGAGTTCGTCGGCTACCGCGACGGCTGGCGCGGTCCGCTCGAGGGCCAGACCATGGAGCTCGGCATCGAGCAGTGCCGCGGCATCCTGCCGCGCGGCGGCACGATCCTCGGCTCGTCGCGCACCAATCCGTTCGCGATCGACAACGGGGTGGAGCGGATCAAGGACAACCTCGCCGCGCACGGCTGCGACGCGCTGATCGCGATCGGCGGCGAGGACACACTGGGCGTCGCGACCAAGCTGGCCGATCTCGGCGTCAACGTCGTGGGCGTGCCCAAGACGATCGACAACGACCTCTCCGGCACCGACTTCACGTTCGGGTTCGACACGGCCGTCAACATCGCCACCGAGG
>JAOPXG010000270.1 GCA_025965275.1 Nocardioides sp. | reverse complement strand
TCGGGGCGCTCGTCGACGAGCACGACCATGAGGTGGACCTCGGGGTTGTTCGTCGTGATCGCGTTGGCGACCGCCTGCAGCAGCAGGGTGGTGCCGGAGCGGGGCGGCGCGATCAGCAGGCCGCGCTGGCCCTTGCCGAGCGGCGCGACGAGGTCGAGCACGCGGGCGGTCAGCTTGTTCGACTCGGTCTCGAGGCGCAGGCGCTCGGCCGGGTAGAGCGGGGTGAGCTGCTCGAACTCGAGCCGCCCCTCCGCCTCAGGCACGGGCAGGCCGTTGATCGAGTCGACCTTCACGAGGGCGTTGTACTTCTGGCGGCTCGGCTGCTCGCTGTCCGGGATCTGCCGGATGGCGCCGACGACCGCGTCGCCGCGGCGCAGGTGGTACTTCCGCACCATCGAGAGCGAGAGGTAGACGTCCTCGGGACCGGGCAGGTAGCCCGAGGTGCGCACGAAGGCGCAGTTGTCGAGCACGTCAAGGATGCCGGCAGCCGGCACCAGGACGTCGTCCTCGAGGATCGTGGTGTCGGGCTCGTTGCGCTGGCTGCCGCCGGCGCCGGTGCCCGCGGGGCGGGCGCCGGTGCGGTCGCGGTCGCGACCCCGGCGGCGCCGGTTGCGGCGGCTGCCGTCGCCCTCGTCGCCGTGGTCCTGCTGGTTGCCGCCCTGGTTGTCGCGGTCGCGGTGCTGCTGGTCGCGGTTCTGCTGGTTGTCGCGGTTCTGCTGGGTGTCGCGGTTCTGCTGGTTCCCGCCCTGGTTGTCCCGGTTGCGGTTGCCCTGCTGGTCGCGGCCCTGCTGGTCGCGGCCCTGCTGCTCGCGGTCCTGGTTGCCGGCCTGGTTGTCGCGGGCGCGGTCCTGGTTGCGAGTGGCCTGGTGGTCGCGGTTCTGGCTCCCGCCCTGGTCGCGGGTACGGGTCCGGGTGCGCTCCTGGGAGGCGTCCTGGGCCTGCTCGGGCGCCTGCTCCGGGGAGGCGTCCTGGGCCTTCTCGGGCGCCTTCTCGGGCGCCTTCTCGGGCGCCTTCTCGGGCGCCTTCTCCCGCCGCTTGTCCTGGGACTTCGCGGAGCCCGAGTCCGAGCTCTTCGCCGCGCCCTTGCCCGACTGCCCGGCCTTGATCGCCTCGATCAGCTGGGCCTTCTTCATCGAGCCGGAGCCCGGGATCCCCATGCCGCCGGCCATGGCCTTCAGGTCGGCGATCAGCATGGAGTTGAGTCCGCCACCGCGCTTCTTGCCCGAGCTGGGGGCGTCGGTGGTGGAATCGATGGTTTCCGTCACGTGAGGTCCTTCCCACGTATCAGTGCCGATCCGGCGGACGCCGTCGGCTTCTGGTCATTGCTTCCTCGTCCGCGGGTGCTCGCCGAACCGACGGCATCCAAGCGGGTGTGCGCGAATGGTCTCCGCGCCTGGAAGAGGAAGAGTGTGCACTGTTGCCGAAGTCTGAGCGTCTGCGGCGGTGCCACGCCGGAGAGCTCCGACGCATCGCCAACATACCACCAGGCGCGGGAAGTGTGGCATCGGCCACGGTCAGGACAACCGGGCGCCGTCCCGGTCGACGGCGAGCCGGTGCACGGCCCAGCCCGCCGGGCAGCGGCCCTCCAGAGCGGCCCCACCGGAGGTGTCGGTGAAGGCGAGCACGGTCGGCCCCGCGCCGGACACGATCGCCGCGACCCCGTCGGCGCGCAGGGCGTCGACCAGGGCGAGCGAGTCGGGCATCGCAGCGCGCCGGTAGTCCTGGTGGAGGTAGTCGCGGGTGGCCCGCCAGAGCTGCTCGGGCTGGCCGGCGAGCGCCGCGACCAGGAGCGCCGTACGACCCGCGTCGGCCGCAGCGTCCGCGTGGGGCACCTCCGCGGGCAGCAGGCCGCGGGCGACCTCGGTGGACACCGGGGTCGGCGGCACGAAGACGACCGTCTCGATCCGCGGGTCGACCGGCGACGTGACGGCGTAGAAACCATCCTCGCTGCCGGAGATCACGAACCCGCCGTGGAAGGCCGGTGCGACGTTGTCGGGGTGGCCCTCGATCTCGGCGGCGAGCCGGAACAGGGACTCGTCGTCGACGAGCAGCGCTCCCCCGGCGACCAGGCCACGGGCCAGCACGACCCCGGCGACGATCGCGGCCGACGACGAGCCGAGGCCGCGGGCGTGCGGGATGACGTTCGCGCAGGAGAGCCGCAGCCCGCCCGGCTGGGCGCCCATCGCGTCGAAGGCCGCGCGCATCGACCGGACGACCAGGTGGGACTCGTCGCGAGGCACGTCCTCGGCGCCGGACCCGGAGACGTCGACGTGAAGACCGACCTCGACGACCTCGGCCTCGAGCTCGTCGCGCATCGCGAGGGCGAGCCCGAGGGAGTCGAAGCCGGGGCCGAGGTTGGCCGACGTCGCCGGGACCGAGACCCGGACGGGTCCCTCGACGAAGGTCACCACCGGATCAGGCGAGACCGGCGGCGGCGGCCGCCTCGGTCACGTCGGCGTCGATGACGGTGTCGACGATGCTGCCGCCGCTCTCGGTGAAGCCCTCGAGCGCGGTGACGGTGTCCTTGAGACCGTGGCCGGTCACCGTGATGACGACGGTGCTGCCGCGGTAGGACTCGCCACCGGCGAGCTCCTGCAGGATGCCCGCGATCCCGGCCGCGGAGGCGGGCTCGACGAACACGCCGTCGCGCGACGCCAGCTCACGCTGGGCGGCGAGGATCTGGTCGTCGGTGACCGACGCGAAGCGGCCGCCGGACTCGTTGCGGGCCGCCTCGGCGAGCTTCCACGACGCGGGGTTGCCGATCCGGATCGCGGTCGCGCGGGTCTCGGGGTCGGGGAAGGGCTCGCCGGTGACCAGCGGGGCCGCGCCCTCGGCCTGGAACCCGCGGATCACCGGCTTCCTGGTGGCCACACCGAGGTCGGCGTACTGCGTGTAGCCGAGCCAGTACGCCGAGATGTTGCCGGCGTTGCCGACCGGCAGCAGGTGGTAGTCGGGGGCGTCGCCGAGGAAGTCGACGATCTCGAAGGCGGCGGTCTTCTGGCCCTCGAGCCGGACCGGGTTCACGGAGTTGACCAGCGCCACCGGGTAGTCCCAGGCGAGCCCCTTGGCGAGGCCCAGGCAGTCGTCGAAGTTGCCGCGCACCATGATCACCTGGGCGCCGTGGAGGATCGCCTGCGCCATCTTGCCGGCGGCGATCTTGCCCTCGGGCACGAGGACGAGCGGCTTGAGGCCGGCCTTCGCGGCGTAGGCCGCCATCGAGGCCGAGGTGTTGCCGGTCGAGGCGCAGACGACGGCCGCGGCCCCCTCGTGCTTCGCGACCGAGATCGCGGCCGTCATACCGCGGTCCTTGAAGGAGCCGGTCGGGTTGTCGCCCTCGACCTTGAGCCACACCTCCGCACCGGTGAGGCCGGAGAGCCACTCCGACGAGACCAGCGGTGTGCCGCCCTCGCGCAGGGTGACCGCCGGGGTGCCCTCGGGGATCTGGAGGAGGTCGCGGTACTCCTCGATCACGCCGCGCCACTGGTGGGTGCGGGTGGGGGTGCGGGTGGTCATTCCATCGCTCCTTCGACGCGCATCACCGAGGTGACCTCGCGGACGATCTCCATGCCGCGCAGGTGCTCGACGGTCGCGCTCAGCGCGGCGTCGGTCGACTCGTGCGAGACGACGACGAGCTGGGCGTCGGCGCCACGGCCCTCCTGCCGCACGGTCTGGATCGAGACACCGTGCTCGGCGAACGCCGTCGCGACCGAGGCCAGCACGCCGGCGCGGTCGTCGACGTCGATCGCCACGTGGTAGCGGGTGAGGGTCTCCCCCATCGGCAGCACCGCGCGGTCGGCGTACGCCGACTCCCCGACGCCGCGGGTGCCGGCCAGCCGGTTGCGGGCCACCGTCACCAGGTCGCCGAGGACGGCGGACGCCGTGGGCGAGCCTCCGGCGCCGGGACCGTAGAACATCAGCTGGCCGGCGGCCTCGGACTCGACGAAGACCGCGTTGTAGGCCTCGCGGACCGACGCGAGCGGGTGGGACCTCGGGATCATCGCGGGGTGCACGCGGACGGCGACCGCGTCGTCTCCCCCGGATCCAGCTCTGAGCTCGCAGATCGCGAGCAGCTTCACGACGCTGTTCATCTCGCGGGCGGACTGGATGTCGGCCGCGGTGACCTCGGAGATGCCCTCGCGGTGGACGTCGGACGCGGTGACCCGCGAGTGGAACGCGAGCGAGGCGAGGATCGCGGCCTTGGCGGCGGCGTCGAAGCCCTCGACGTCGGCGGTCGGGTCGGCCTCGGCGTACCCGAGCTCCTGGGCCTCCTCGAGCGCCTCGGCGAAGCCCGCGCCCGAGGTGTCCATCTTGTCGAGGATGAAGTTGGTGGTGCCGTTGACGATGCCGAGCACCCGGGTGACCTTGTCACCGGCGAGCGACTCGCGCAGCGGGCGCAGGATCGGGATGGCGCCGGCCACGGCGGCCTCGTAGTAGAGGTCGCGGCCGGCCTTCTCCGCGGCCTCGAAGAGCGTCGGGCCGTCCTCGGCGAGCAGCGCCTTGTTGGCGGTGACGACGGAGGCACCGCTCTCGAGCGCCGCCAGGATCAGCGACCGGGCCGGCTCGATGCCGCCGATCACCTCGACGACCACGTCGACGTCGTCGCGGGTGACCAGGCCCATCGCGTCGGTCGTCAGCAGCCCCTCGGCCACCTCGACGTCGCGGGTCGCGTCGAGGCGGCGGACGGCGACGCCCACCAGCTCGACCGGCGCGCCCACGCGGGCCGCCAGGTCGCCGGCCTGCTCGCTGAGCAGCCGCACCACCTGGGAGCCGACCGAGCCGCAGCCCAGCACCGCCACCCGGAGCCGCTTGTCGCCCTCACTCACTGCGCATCACCCATGTCCGTTGCCAACAGGTCGTCCTCAGTCTCGCGGCGCACGACGACGCGCGCGACCCCGTCCCGCACCGCGACCACCGGCGGCCGCAGCGCGTGGTTGTAGTTGGAGGCCATCGACCGGCAGTAGGCACCCGTGCCCGGCACGGCCACCAGGTCGCCCGGTGCGACGTCACCGGGCAGGAACTCGTCCTTCACCACGATGTCGCCGGCCTCGCAGTGCTTGCCGACGACGCGCGACAGCACGGCCGGTGCCGTCGACGAGCGCGACGCGAGCGTGCAGGAGTAGTCGGCGTCGTAGAGCGCGGTGCGGATGTTGTCGCTCATCCCGCCGTCGACCGACACGTAGGTGCGCACAGCGCCGCCGTCGAGCTGGACCGGCTTCACGGTGCCGACCTGGTAGACGGTGCACACCGCGGGTCCGACGATCGCGCGACCGGGCTCGATGGAGAGCCGCGGCTCGGGGATGCCGAGGGCACGGCACTCGTGCTCGACGATCTTGCTCATCTCCGTCGCGAGCTGGGCGGGGTCGGACGGGTCGTCCTGGGTCGTGTAGGCGATGCCGAAGCCACCACCGAGGTCCATCTCGGGCAGCGTCACGCCGAGCTCGCTCGACACCCGCGCCTGGAGGGCGAGCACCCGGCGGGCGGCGACCTCGAAGCCGGACGAGTCGAAGATCTGGCTGCCGATGTGGGAGTGCAGGCCGAGCAGGTCGATGCCGGCGGCGGCCTCGGCGCGTCGTACGGCCTCGAAGGCGTCGCCGGAGGTGATCGAGAAGCCGAACTTCTGGTCCTCGTGGGCGGTCGCGATGTACTCGTGCGTGTGGGCCTCGACGCCCGCGGTGACCCGGATCATCACCCGGGCACGCAGGCCTGTCTCGGCGGTGATCATCTCGAGCCGCGCGAGCTCGTCGAAGGAGTCGACGACGATCCGCCCGACGCCCTCGGCCACGGCGCGCCTCAGCTCGGTCACCGTCTTGTTGTTGCCGTGGTAGCCGATCCGCCCCGGGTCGAAGCCGGCCCGCAGCGCGACGGTCAGCTCACCGTTGGAGCAGACGTCGAGGTTGAGTCCCTCCTCGGCGACCCACCCGGCGACGGCCGTGCACAGGAAGGCCTTGCCGGCGTAGAAGACGTCGTACGCCGCGAACGCGTCGCGGAAGGCGCGGGCGCGCATCCGGAAGTCGGCCTCGTCGAGGACGTACGCCGGGGTGTTGACCTCGGCGACCAGCTCGGGCACCGAGAGCCCGCCGACGTGGAGCACGCCGTCGACCTTGTGCGCGGTCGACGACCAGAGGTGCTGGACCAGGGCGTCGGGGTCGGCCGGCTCGCGCAGCCAGGCAGGCCCCCGCAGGGCGCCGGGCGCGTGCGCCCAGCCTGCTTCGTGCGACATAGCTACATCCGCTCCGGAGCGGAGACCCCGAGCAGGCGGAGGCCGTTGGCAAGGACCGTGCGGGTGGCCGCGACCAGCACGAGGCGGGCCCGGTGGAGGTCGTTGACCTCCTCGTCGCCCATCGGCAGCACCCGGCAGTTGTCGTAGAAGCGGTGGTAGACCCCGGCCATGTCCTCGAGGTAGCGCGCCACCCGGTGCGGCTCGCGCAGCTCGGCGGCGCTCGCGACCACGCGCGGGAACTCGGCGAGCGACCGCAGCAGCTCGCCCTCCTTCTCGTGGGAGAGCAGGCTCGGGTCGAAGTCGGCGGTGGACCACTCGATGCCGAGCTCGCCGGCGTTGCGGAGGATCCCGGACACCCGGGCGTGGGCGTACTGCACGTAGTAGACCGGGTTGTCGTTGGTCTGCTTGGCCCACAGGTCCAGGTCGAGGTCGATGTTGGAGTCCGAGCTGAAGCGCGCCAGCGCGTAGCGGCTGGCGTCGACGCCGATCGCGCCGACCAGGTCGTCGATGGTGACGACGGTGCCCGCCCGCTTCGACATCCGCAGCGGCTGGCCGTGGCTGAGCAGGTTGACCATCTGGCCGATCAGGATCTCGAGGTTCTTGCCGGGCTCGTCGCCGAACGCGGCGCACATGGCGTTCATCCGGCCGACGTAGCCGTGGTGGTCGGCGCCGAGCATGATGAAGCAGCGGTCGAAGCCGCGCTCGCGCTTGTCGAGGTAGTAGGCGAGGTCGCCGGACAGGTACGACGCGTCACCGTCGGACTTGATGATGACGCGGTCCTTGTCGTCGCCGTACTTCTCGGTGGCGAGCCAGAGCGCGCCGTCCTTCTCGTAGGTGTTGCCGAGCTCCGTGAGCCGCGCGATGGCCCGGTCGACGGCGCCGCTCTTGTGGAGGTTGTTCTCGTGGAAGTAGACGTCGAAGTCGACCCCGAAGTCGTGGAGGCTCTGCTTGATCTCCGCGAACATCATCTCGACGCCCTCGGCCCGGAAGACCTCCTGCGCCTCGGCGTCGGGCAGGTCCTTGACCTGCGGCTCCTTCGCGACGACCGCCGCGGCGATCTCGTGGATGTACTCGCCGCCGTAGCCGTCCTCCGGCGCCGGCTCGCCCTTCGCGCTCGCGAGCAGCGACCTGCTGAACCGGTCGATCTGGGCGCCGTGGTCGTTGAAGTAGTACTCCCGCGTCACCTCGGCGCCGGTCATCGTGAAGATCCGGCCGAGCGCGTCACCGACCGCCGCCCACCGCACGCCGCCGATGTGGAGCGGGCCGGTCGGGTTGGCCGACACGAACTCGAGGTCGACCTTCTCACCGGCGAACGCGTCGGAGGACCCGTACGACGCCCCTGCTTCGACGATCTGCGCCGCCACCACGCCCTGGGCGCCGGCCGCGACGGTGATGTTGAGGAAGCCCGGACCGGCGATCTCGACACCGGCGATGCCGTCGGTCTTCTCGAGCCCCTGCTGGACCAGCTCGGCGAACGCGCGCGGGCTCAGGCCGGCCTTCTTGCCCAGCTGGAGGGCGACGTTGGTCGCGTAGTCGCCGTGTCCCTTCTGGCGCGGGCGCTCCACCGTCACACTCGTCGGGACGCCGTCGGGAAGGGTGATGGCACCGTCGGTGGACAGCGTCGTCAGGACGTCGACGATCGCGGTGGAGAGCTGCTCGGGAGTCACCGGCCAAGGGTATCGGCGCGGGCTGCCGGGCCCCGCATCGATATCGGACATGGGACTCCCAGGCCGATTGCACGTCGCTCGCACGTCGGTTGTAGGGTGACGCGCAGCCTCCGCACAGCGGGGGTGTTGCCTCCGTAGCTCAGGGGATAGAGCACTGGTTTCCGGTACCAGGTGCCGCAGGTTCGAATCCTGCCGGGGGCGCTTCTCTCACACGGACTGGAACGCGTTCCAGAAAGTTGGATAACGGGCTAGTCCATCCGGGGTTACGCAGGTCTCGAAAATGACCCGAACAGGTCTTGACCGCTCGGCCCTTTCTCGTCCCACCCTCTCCCGCGGACGCTGCTTCCGACCGCACAATCGTGCCCGGAGCGACCCATCGGGGATCGCCGACATGGGATCAACAGCCGCCACGCGACCGGGGAGGTCGCAGCGGCCCCGGCCACGAAAGCAGGACTGCACGTGAACACCTCGTCCCTTCGCAGGGCAGTCGCAGCGACCACCGTCTGCGCCGCCGGTCTCGCCGGCACCCTCGCCACCATCCCGTCCGCCGACGCCGGCACGAGCGGCCACCGCGCGGGTCACCCGGTCCGGACCAACCTCGGCTACAAGGCGACCGTCTACGGCACCAAGGTGATCATCGACGGCGTCGAGGTGCGCAACGCCAAGGAGGCGTTCGCCCAGCAGCAGTGCACCCGGGTCGCCGGCCGGCAGGTGGTCAAGAACTCGACGCTCACGATCCCCGACAACGAGCTCGTGCACGTCTCCGCGGCGTCCAGCCGGACCAACACCTACCTCAAGGACGGCGTGAACGGCGTCCGCGGCATCAGCACGATCGCCGACCTCACGCTCGGCGGCGAGTTCCAGGGCGTCGCGACGCCCACCCTGTCGCTCCAGGGCCTGACCTCGACGGCCGACAGCTTCCGCAAGAAGGACGGCTCCTTCGGGCACCAGGAGACCTTCACCTTCGACGGCCTCCACATCGGCAACCTGCCCGAGCAGATCCCCCAGGAGCTCCAGGACCTCCTCGATGTCCTCGGCTCGACCACGGGTGACGTGGTGAACCAGGTGATCCAGCTGCTGAGCGAGACCACGGGCAACGCGATCGAGATCCCGGGCCTCGGCAGCATCGGCCTCGGCGGCGTGAAGTCGGGTCGGGTCGGGCCGCACTCCGCGTCCTCGGAGAGCTACGCCCTGCGCCTGCTGGTCAACGCGACCGGCCACGACACCGTGATCACCCTCGGCCGTGCCCGGACGGCGATCTCGGAGCCCGTCCCGGCCGGGGTCTTCCACTCCCGGGCCATGGGCCTGGAGATGTTCGGCGGCAACGACCTGCTCCGCCTCGGCGGCCTGCAGGAGCAGTCGATCCCGTGCCAGGGCACCCACGGCAAGGTCCAGCACCACCGGATCGCCGACGTGTCCGTCCTCGGCGGCCTGGTCAACCTCAGCGGCATCGACTACGCCCTGAGGGGTGACCAGAAGGCCAACGGCTCGGCCCGCGGGTTCGTCTCCAGCACCATCGGCTCGCTGGAGGTTCCGAGCCTCGGCCTGGTCATCGACGGCATCAGGTCGAAGGTCAACCTGCACAAGCGCCAGGACACGACCAAGGTCGAGCGGACGATCAGGACCGGCCTCGCGAAGATCACGCTGAACGGCGAGGAGATCGCGCTGCCCAAGCCGGGCCAGCAGGTCGACCTCGGCGACGGCAACATCCTGGAGTACCGCATCGTCAAGCAGAACCGGCTGGGGGCCGAGGTCAAGGCCTTCCGGCTGACCCTGCCCGGCCTGATCCCGGGCGGCTCGATCCTCGAGGTCGGCTGGGCCGGCGGCCACATCCTGCCGAACTGACCGCGACACCCCGACGCGTCATCGACGATCGACCACTGCTGTTCGCCGGGTCAGCAGTGGTCGATCGTCGCGTCGTTCCGGGCCTCGTCGCCGAGCCGGCGGGCCCGGTCGACGTACGGCAGGACCACGCTCGCCCCGCCGATGTCGCCGATCCCGCCCTGCACCACACAGTTCGTGATCTTGCGCGGCTCGACCTGCGCCATCGCCTGGGCGAGCCGGAAGAGCTCGGCGGGCGACAGGTCGGTGTAGAGGTGCTGCATGACCGTGAGGACGCCGCGCTCGATGAAGCCGGGCACGGCGGACCGGGCGCGGACCTTGGCCTGGATGCCCCGCAGCACCCGCTGCTGGTTGGCCGAGCGGTCGAAGTCGCCGCGGATCAGGTTGTGCCGGATCCGGGAGAACGCCATGGCGTCGTACCCACCGAGGTGGAGCCTGCCCTTCGGGAAGCCCTCCGGCTTGAGGTAGGTGTCGTCGAAGGCGATCGGGTTGACCACGTCGATGCCGCCGATGTCCCGGATCATCGCCTGGAAGAACTTGAAGCGGCTGACGAAGACGTAGTCGGGCTGGATGCCGACCAGGTTGCCGACGGTCTGCCCGAGCAGCTGCGGCCCGCCGAAGTAGAGCGAGGCGTTGATCTTCTCGTAGCCGTGGCCGGGGATCGAGACCCACGAGTCGCGCGGGATGCCGATCGCCGTCGCCGCGCCGGTCTTGGTGTCCATCCCGACCAGCTGGAGCGCGTCACCACGGGAGCGGGTCATGTCCTCGCCCGGCCGGGCGTCGGAGCCGACCGCCAGGATCCAGATCACGTCGGGGGTGAGGTCGACGCCGTTCGCGCGGTCGACCTTCACGAGGGCGACCTCGGTGCTCTTCACGGCCGAGTCGGGCACCACGAAGGCCGCGACCGCGAGCACCAGGCCGATCGTCAGGAACCGGAGGGGCCGCTGGAGACGCTTCCCGTTCCCGGGATCCCCGCGGAATCGTGGGATGGAGGAGCGCAGCGGGGGAAG
Organism: Nocardioides sp.; assembly: GCA_025965275.1. Classification (GTDB taxonomy): domain Bacteria; phylum Actinomycetota; class Actinomycetes; order Propionibacteriales; family Nocardioidaceae; genus Nocardioides. Next base: position 8,940 of record JAOPXG010000270.1, on the reverse strand, counting down.
ACCAGGATTTCGTGGGGTGGTCATGCGTCCCCCTTCGTGACGTCGTAGCCGAAGACCCGCCAGCCGCGGTCGGTGTGGGTCAGGAACAACCGGCCCTTCACCCGCACCTCACGCTCGACGTCGCCGGTGGTGCGGAATCCGAGGAACACCCGGGCCGTCACGCCGACGGGGTGCTGCTTCACCGCGAGCACGTCGAGCTTCACGGTGCTCTTGTGCAGCTCGACCCCGTCGATCCGGTCACCGACGTCCTCGTTGCTCATCAGTGCGCGGTCGTGGTGCGCCTCCTGCTGCGCACCTGCCGTGAAGCCCGGCCACACGTCCGAGAAGTCGCGGCGCGGGTAGTCGCCCCCGACGTACGCCGCGTCGATCCAGCCGTCGACCACGTCGCCGACCTGGCTGGACAGCCGCTGCCGCGCGTCGCTCGGGAGCCTGCCGGTCAGGACACCGAACGACACCCGGGTCCCGGCCGTCCGCTCCGTCGCGCTCGCCCCGGCGGGAGAACCGCCGTCCGGTGCTGCCCCGTCGGACCCGCCAGCGTCGGAGCACGCACCCGATCCGAGGGCCACCACCGCCAGTCCCGCGACCACGCCCGTCATCCGTCGAGCTCGCCTGCCCATACTCCGAAACTCCCCGCTGTCGATGCCGATCGAAGAGCAGTCTCCGTGACCGCAGTGTGGCTCGCGGCACACCACGCCGAAAAGCCACCCCGGCAGTCTGGAATTGCTGGTCCGGGGGTCTAACCTTGGCTACTGAACTACTCCCCCGCGCCCGTCCCGGAAGAGGCGAATCAAGCCGTGCCGCAGTCCCCAGGTCCACAGTCCGACGTCCCCTCCGCCGACTTCGGCGCCAACGAGTGGCTCGTCGAGGAGATGTACGACCAATACAAGCGGGATCCCGGCAGTGTGGACGCCACGTGGGTGAAGTACTTCCAGACCAACGGCTCCACGAACGGTGCAGGCGGGTCGAACGGCTCCGCGAGCGGCGCCACCGCGGCGACCAAGACGGAGCCGGCCCCGGCCGCGAAGGCTCCCGAGAAGCCTGCTGAGAAGGCACCCGAGAAGGCTCCGGAGAAGCAGGTCGAGCACGTCGACCCGACCCCGACGCCCGCGCCGGTGGCGAAGCCCCGGCCCACCACCAAGGCCGCCGAGCCGGCCAAGGGCACCTCCAACCCGATGCCGAAGGAGTCGCGCCCGGCAGCCCCGGCCGCGGCCAGCGACGAGCCGAAGTACACCGTGCTCCGCGGCGCCCCGGCCCGCACCGTGCAGAACATGGAGGCGTCGCTGACCGTCCCGACCGCGACCTCGGTCCGCGACGTCCCGGTCAAGCTGCTGTGGGACAACCGCACCGTCATCAACAACCACCTCGCCCGCGCCCGCGGCGGCAAGGTCTCGTTCACCCACCTGATCGGCTACGCGCTGGTCAAGGCCGTGCGGGCGATGCCGGAGATGAACGTCGGCTTCGACGTGATCGACGGCAAGCCCCACCAGATCACCCCGGCCCACATCAACCTCGGCCTGGCGATCGACGTGCCCAAGCCCGACGGCGGCCGCACCCTGCTGGTCCCCAGCATCAAGGCCGCGGAGACCATGGACTTCGCGGGCTTCTGGACGGCCTACGAGGAGATCGTGCGCAAGGCGCGTGACGGCAAGCTCGGCGTCGCCGACTTCCAGGGCACCTCGATCTCGCTGACCAACCCCGGTGGCATCGGCACCAGCCACTCGATCCCCCGCCTGATGAAGGGGCAGGGCGCGATCATCGGCGTCGGCGCGATGGAGTACCCCGCCGAGTGGCAGGGCGCGTCGGCCGACGCGATCGCCCGCAACGGCATCAGCAAGGTCATGACGCTGACGTCGACGTACGACCACCGCGTGATCCAGGGCGCGCAGTCGGGCGAGTTCCTCAAGCGGGTCCACCAGCTGCTGCTGGGCCAGGAAGGCTTCTACGACGAGATCTTCCGCTCGCTGCGCATCCCCTACGAGCCGATCCGCTGGAACGCCGACATCTCGACGTCGCACGACGACGAGATCTCCAAGCAGGCCCGGATCCTCGAGCTGATCCACGCCTACCGGGTGCGCGGCCACAATATGGCCGACACCGACCCGCTGGAGTACCGCCAGCGCAGCCACCCCGACCTCGAGGTGGAGTCGCACGGCCTGACCCTGTGGGACCTCGACCGCGAGTTCGCGACCGGTTCCTTCGGTGGCGAGGGCCGCCGGTTCATGAAGCTGCGCTCGATCCTGGGCATCCTGCGCGACTCCTACTGCCGCACCACCGGCATCGAGTACATGCACATCATGGATCCCGAGCAGCGCCGCTGGATCCAGGAGCGCGTCGAGCAGCCGCACACGAAGCCGCCCCGCGAGGAGCAGCTGCGGATCCTGCTGAAGCTCAACCAGGCCGAGGCGTTCGAGACCTTCCTGCAGACCAAGTTCGTCGGTCAGAAGCGCTTCTCCCTCGAGGGTGGCGAGACCACGGTCCCCGTCCTCGACGAGATCTGCGAGGCGGCCGCGGAGGCCAACCTCGACGAGGTCACCATCGGCATGGCCCACCGCGGCCGGCTCAACGTGCTGGCCAACATCGTCGGCAAGAAGTACTCCCAGATCTTCCGCGAGTTCGAGGGCAACATCGACCCGCGCACCGTCCAGGGCTCCGGCGACGTGAAGTACCACCTCGGCGCCGAGGGTGAGTTCGAGGCGGGTTCGAAGGACCGGATCAAGGTCTCGGTCGCCGCGAACCCGTCCCACCTCGAGGCCGTCGACCCGGTCCTCGAGGGCATCGCCCGCGCCAAGCAGGACGTGCTCAACCGCGGCAACGAGTACCCCGTGCTGCCGCTGCTCGTGCACGGCGACGCGGCGTTCGCGGGCCAGGGCGTGGTCGCGGAGACGCTGAACCTCTCCCAGCTGCGCGGCTACCGCACCGGCGGCACCATCCACCTGGTCGTCAACAACCAGGTCGGCTTCACGACCTCGCCGGGCTCGGCGCGCTCCTCGCTCTACTGCACCGACGTCGCGCGGATGGTCCAGGCGCCGATCTTCCACGTCAACGGCGACGACCCGGAGGCATGCATCCGCGTCGCCCGGCTGGCGTTCGAGTACCGCCAGGCGTTCAAGAAGGACGTCGTCATCGACCTCGTCTGCTACCGCCGTCGCGGTCACAACGAGGGTGACGACCCGTCGTACACCCAGCCGCTGATGTACGACCTCATCGAGCAGAAGCGCTCGGTCCGCAAGCTCTACACCGAGTCCCTCATCGGTCGTGGCGACATCACGATCGAGGAGGCCGAGCAGGTCCTGCGCGACTACCAGCAGCAGCTGGAGCGGGTCTTCACCGAGGTGCGCGAAGCCAGCACCCAGCCGTCCGAGTGGACGACGGTGCCGGACTACCCGGACAAGCCGACCGGCGAGACCAAGACCGCCGTCTCCAACGACGTCATGAAGCGGATCGCGGACGCCTACGTCACGCCGCCGGAGGGCTTCACCGTCCACCCGAAGGTGATGCCGCAGCTGCAGCGTCGGGCCGCCGCGATCGCCGACGGCCCGATCGACTGGGGCACCGGCGAGATCCTCGCGTTCGGTTCGCTGCTCATGGAGGGCCGCCCGGTCCGTCTGGCCGGCCAGGACTCGCGCCGCGGCACCTTCGTGTCGCGCTTCGGCACGATCATCGACCGCAAGAACGCCGACGAGTGGACGCCGCTGACCTCGCTCACCGAGGACCAGGCGAAGTTCTACATCTACGACTCGCTGCTCTCGGAGTACGCCGCGCTCGGCTTCGAGTACGGCTACTCGGTGGCCCGCCCCGAGGCGCTGGTCCTGTGGGAGGCGCAGTTCGGCGACTTCGTCAACGGCGCCCAGACGATCATCGACGAGTTCATCACCGCGGGTGAGAACAAGTGGCGCCAGCAGTCCGGCGTCGTGCTGCTGCTCCCCCACGGCTACGAGGGCCAGGGCCCCGACCACTCCTCGGCCCGCATCGAGCGCTTCATGCTGATGGCCGCCGACGAGGCGTTCGTGGTCGCGCAGCCGTCGACCCCCGCGTCGTACTTCCACCTGCTGCGCCAGCACTCGCTGGGCGAGTCGCACCGCCCGCTGATCGTCTTCACGCCGAAGTCGATGCTCAAGCGCAAGGAAGCCGCGTCGCAGCCCGACGAGTTCACGTCCGGCACGTTCCGGCCGTTCGTCTCCGACGGCAACGCCGACCCGGAGCAGGTCGACACGCTCCTGCTCTGCTCGGGCCGGGTGACCTGGGACCTGATGGTGGAGCGCGCGAAGCGCGAGGACGCCGGCCGGTTCGCGATCGCCCGCGTCGAGCAGCTCTACCCGCGCCCGGAGGCCGAGATCCGCGAGGAGATCGGCAAGTACCCCAAGCTGAAGGCCGTGCGCTGGGTGCAGGACGAGCCGGTCAACATGGGCCCGTGGCCGCACTACCAGCTCAACCTCTGGCCGCACGTCGACGCCACGGTCGAGCCGATCACCCGCCAGGAGTCCTCCTCGCCCTCGGTCGGCACGGTCAAGCGCCACACCGAGGAGCAGAAGGACCTGATCGCGCGCGCCTTCTCCTGAGGGTCGCTCGCCGAGCATGCGAGGCGACGCCCCTCAGGCAAGGCGCAATGGTGGTCGAGCAAGCCGCGCGACCGAGCCTGCGAGGTCGCGACCGGCGTGTCGAGACCCAGCACCTTTGAGGAACGAGTGAGCGAGATGTACTTCACCGACCGCGGGATCGAGGAGCTCGACAAGCGCCGGGGTGACGAAGAGGTCACCCTGGCGTGGATCGCCGAGCGCCTCCAGGAGTTCACCGACACCCACCCGGAGTTCGAGACCGCCGTCGAGCGGTTCGCGACCTGGCTGGCCCGCCTCGACGACCCCGACGACTGACCGGGCCCGGGTTTTTTCGGACGCGGGGTGGCCGGGTCGTGCGACGATCCGGACATGGGATCCCCGAGACGCGCGTCACTCGCCGTCGTGGCTCTGTTCGCACTCCTCGTCGGCGTGCTGACGGCGACCGACGTGGCCACCGCCGCCGACGCGGCCTCGTTCACGGTGCGCCCGAGCGTCAACCAGCTCTACGTGCTGGACGCGACCCCGGGCCAGGGGCTCGAGCTGGTCGACGCGGCCGACACGGTCGTCGGCACCGGGACGGTCGACGCGGCCGGCAGCTTCGCCTGGCGCGAGCTGGACGCCGGCACCTACACCGTGCGGACGACCGGCGATCCCGTGACGGAGTCCGACCCCCAGGTCGTGACCGACTTCGACGACCCCGCGCCCACCCAGTCGTTCTACGACGAGCAGACCCTGGACGAGGGGTTCGGCTACATCGAGACCCGCGACGGCACCACGCTGTCGGCGAACGTCGTCTTCCCGTCGGGCGACGGCCCCTTCCCCACCGTGGTCGAGTACTCCGGCTACGACCCCAGCAACCCCGCCAACACGACCATGGCGCAGCTCTTCACGAACCTCGGCTTCGCCTACGTCGGCGTCAACGTCCGCGGTACCGGCTGCTCGGGCGGCTCGTTCCGGGCCTTCGAGCCGATCCAGAGCCTCGACGGCTACGACGCGATCGAGGCCATCGGCGCGCAGCCGTGGGCGAAGTTCCACCAGGCCGGCATGGTCGGCATCTCCTACCCGGGCATCGAGCAGCTGTACGTCGCGCAGACCCAGCCCCCGAGCCTCTCCGCGATCACCCCGCTGTCGGTCATCGACGACACCTACCGGGGCACCCTCTTCCCGGGCGGCATCCTCAACACCGGGTCCGCCGTCTCGTGGGCCAACGAGCGCGACGACCAGGCGAAGCCGTACGGCCAGGGCTGGGAGCAGCCGCGGGTCGACGCCGGCGACGCGGTCTGTGCGGCCAACCAGGACCTGCGGCTGCAGAACCCGGACCAGCTCGCGCTCATCCAGGACAACCCCTACTACTCGGCGGAGATCGGTGACCCGATCACGCCGAGCCTGTTCGTGAACAAGATCAACGTGCCGGTCTTCATCGCCGGCGCCTGGCAGGACGAGCAGACCGGCGGACACTTCCCCGCCATGCTCGACGACTTCACGTCCTCGCCACACCTCTACGCGACGATGGTCAACGGCTCGCACACCGAGTCGCTGAGCCTGGGCGTCTTCGGCCGCTACGCCGACTTCCTCGACCTCTACGTCGGCCACCGGGTGCCCGGCGCGGCCAAGAACTTCGTCGCCCCGATCCTCGCGCAGGCGCTCACCGGTGTGGGTGGGCTCAGCCTGCCCCCGGGCACCGACTACTCCGGGATGGGCTACCAGAAGGCGCTCGCGACGTACGAGTCCGCGCCCCCGATCCGGATCCTCTTCGAGGAGGGCGCGGCCCAGGGCCAGCCCTCCGGGTCGCCGCTGCCCCGCTTCGAGAAGTCCTTCAGGTCCTGGCCGATCGCGAGCGCCGAGCCGAAGGCGTGGTACCTCACCTCCGGCGGCAAGCTGCGCCGCAAGCCGTCCACGGTCAGCCCCGGCAAGGCCCGGCAGCGCAGCTACCTGGCCGACCCGGACGCGCTCCCGGCGACCGACTACACCGGCTCGAGCTCGGGCATCTGGCGGGCCCACCCGTCGTACGACTGGCGGCAGATCCCGGCCGGCACCGGCCTGGGCTGGATCACCGCGCCGCTGAGGCACGACGTCGTGACCGTCGGCACCGGATCGGTCGACCTCTGGGTGCGCACCCCGGCCGAGGACACCGACCTCGAGGTCACCGTCTCGGAGGTACGGCCGAACGGTACCGAGGTCTACGTGCAGTCCGGCTGGCTCCGGGCCAGCCACCGCAAGCTCGACGCCGCGCAGTCGACGCCGATCTACCCGGCGCACACCGACCTCGAGTCGGACGCCCGTCCGCTCCCGCCCGGTGTGCTGACCAAGGTCCGGCTCGCGCTGCTCCCGTTCGCGCAGCCCTTCCGCAAGGGCTCGCGGCTCCGGATCACCGTCGACGCCCCCGGCGGGGCCCGCCCCCTGTGGGCCTTCGACACCATCGACGGGGGCGAACGCGTCCACATCGCCACGGACCAGGCGCACCGCTCGCGGCTGGTGCTGCCGGTGGTGCCGGGTGTGAAGGTGCCCGCCAAGGCGCCGCCGTGCGCCTCGCTGCGCAGCCAGCCCTGCCGGACCTACTCGGGGTAGACACTGGCGTCATGGCCCGCTTGAGCATCGCGCCCGTCCCCGTGCTCGCCGCACCGATGGCCGGCGGTCCGACCACGACCGCGCTCGTGGCCGCGGCAGCCGGCGCCGGCTCGCTGGGCTTCGTGGCGGCCGGCTACCGCACCGCGGAGCAGCTGGCCGCAGACGTCGCCGCCGTACGACGGGAGACGGGCGTGTTCGGGGTGAACCTGTTCGTCCCGGACCGGTCTCCGGTCGATCACGAGGCCGTGCTCGCCTACCGCGACCGCATCGCTCCGGAGGCCGCGCGTCTCGGCGTCGAGCTGGGCGAGCCCCGCTGGGAGGACGACGACGACTGGGCCGCCAAGGTCGACCTCCTGGTTCGGGACCCGGCCCCGTGGGTGACCTTCACCTTCGGACTGCCGGACGGGGCCGACCTGGAGCGGCTCCGGCGCGCCGGCTCCCGGCTGCTCGTGACCGTCACCGACGTGGAGGAGGCGCGCGCGGCCGCGCACCTGGACCCCGACGGCCTCGTCGTCCAGGCGGCCGCCGCGGGTGGGCACCGTGGGACCTTCGACCAGCACCGCGATCCCGGCACCGACCCGCTGATCAGCCTGATCGCCGGCGTACGCGCGGCCACGGACCTGCCGGTCGTGGCCGCCGGCGGGCTCGCGACGCCGGCCGACGTCGCCGGGGCACTGGCGGCCGGAGCCGAGGCCGTGCAGGTCGGCACCGCGCTGCTCCTGGCCGACGAGGCCGGCACCCGCCCGACCCACCGCCGCGCCGTGGCCGACCCTGCCTCCACGACCGTCACCATGCGCGCGTTCACCGGTCGGGTCGCGCGCGGGATCCGCAACTCCTTCAGCGACGTGTACGACGCCGGCGCGCCGGTCGGCTACCCGGCGGTGCACCACGTGACCGCGCCGCTGCGGCGCTGGGCCGCCGAGCACGACGACCCCCAGCACCTCCACCTGTGGTCCGGCACCGGACTCCGGCACGCACGCCCCGGACCGGCTGCCGACCTGATCGCGGCGCTGGTCCCCTAGACGGGGCTCGCTTCGTCTTCTCGTTCCTCTCGGGTCGCGCGCAGCTTCTGCTTCGCCCTCGACCTGTACGCCCCCTGCTGACCACCGGCGCGGGCCTGGTCGCGGCAGGCGACACGGCCGGCGCGGATCTCATAGCCTGCGCCCATGGCCACCTTCACGCTCACCTGCATCGGCGATGACCGACCGGGCCTCGTGTCCGATCTCTCGGCGCCGATCAATGCCCACGGCGCGAGCTGGAAACGCAGCCAGATGGCGCGGTTGGGGGGCAAGTTCGCCGGGATCCTGCTGCTCGACGTGCCCGACGACCGGGCCGATCCGCTCGTCGCCGACCTGACGGCACTGAAGGACGCCGGCCTGCTCGTCACGCTCGAGCGGACCGACGTGCCGGCCGAGCACCGGTCGCTGCGCCTGAACCTCGAGCTGCTCGGAGCAGATCGCCCCGGCATCGTGGCCGAGGTATCCGCCGCGCTCGCCGCCCAGCGCGTGGGCATCCACGAGCTGACCACCGACGTCCGCGAGGCGCCGATGTCCGGGGGCCAGCTGTTCGAGGCGCAGGCGGTGCTCGAGGCGCCACCGTCGACCAGCATGGATGACCTGCGGTCGATGCTCGAAGCGATCGCCGACGAGCTGATGGTGGAGATCAGGCTGTCGGACGCCGAGGATCCTGCCGCCCCGTGAACGGCTCCAGCCGGCACGCAGACGCAGCCGAATGACCCATGTGGCGAGGCGCGGCGGCCCGCGGCGCGCTGGGCGGTGCCGCCGAAGACCCGAACACGCCACCGATGCCCTATCCT
>JAOPXG010000254.1 GCA_025965275.1 Nocardioides sp. | reverse complement strand
CAGCGGGCGTGATCGTCGGTGGTTGAGCAGCGAGCGCGACCGACGGAGGAGGGCGCGACCGAGCGTGTCGAAACCCATCCCGTCGCGAGGTCACACCGCCAAGGCGGATACGCGCTGCGGATGGAGTGGGGTCCGACCGGCGCGTCGGCGATCGGATCCGACGTGGACGTAGCGGTCGTCGTCGACGTGCTGTCGTTCACGACCACGCTGACCATCGCGGTCGAGCGCGGCATCCGGGTGCACCCCTTCCGTTGGAAGGACGAGCGGGCCGCGGCGTACGCCGTCGAGCGGGACGCCGTGCTCGCCGGCCCTCGCGGCCCCGGGGTGAGCCTCTCGTCGGCCGCGATGCTCGAGGTGACCGGGGTCGAGCGGATCGTGCTGCCGTCGCCCAACGGGTCGGCGATCAGCTACGGCCTCGCCGCCGCCGGCGCCGCGACCGTGGTCGGTGCGTCGCTGCGCAACCGCACGGCCGTGGCGCGGTGGGTGCCGCCCGGCGCCCGGGTGGCGGTCGTCGCGGCAGGCGAGCGCTGGCCCGACGGCTCGCTGCGCCCGGCGGTCGAGGACCTCTGGGGTGCCGGCGCCGTCCTGGCCGCGCTGGTCGACCTCGGCCACACGGGGCTCAGCCCGGAGGCCCGCGTCGCCGAACAGGCGTTCCGCGCCGTGGCCGGCCGGCTGCCCACCGAGCTGCGCGAGTGTGCGAGCGGTCGCGAGCTGGTGGACGCCGGCTTCGGCCCGGATGTCGACGTCGCGGCCACGATCGACGTCAGCGAGGTCGTCCCGGTGCTGCGTGGGGGCGTCTTCAGTTGAACACCTGGTAGCCGACGGTCGGGTAGTAGAGCGTCGTCGCGCTGCCACCGCCGTCGGTCGCCCGCACGGCGAGGGTGTGCTGACCCTTGCCGATCTTCGTGCAGAACTGCACCGTCGCCTGGTCGAGGATGCCGTTGTAGGTGAAGTACTTCGCCCCCTCGGCCGTCGCGACGCCGTCCTTGTAGACGGACACGGTGGTGAGGTCGCCGGCGTCGCCGCTGCTCGCCATCGAGGTCAGGGTGACCAGGACGGTGTCCGAGCCCTTCTTGGGACCCTTGACCGTCCACTGGGAACCCTCGACCTCCGCGGTGGTGCCGGCGGGGACGGACTGGAAGTCCATGCTGCGCATGTGCAGCCTGAGCACGGCACCCCCGTCGCACGTGGCGATGAGGGCCTTCCCGGCCGGCCGGGCGGGCGCCGCCGCCGTGGGGTCGTCACGGCCCTCGGCGTGGGCCGACGACCCGGCGAGGGCCGCCCCGCCGGCGAGGGCGACGGTGGCGATGCCGGCTGCGGTGATGGTGCGGAACGTGGTCATGGTGATCTCCTCCTTCGCGCGGCCCCGAGTGAGTCGCGACACGGGTGAGGAGTCGGCCGAGGCCCGGGGGATACCAACCGCGCCGACCCATGCCTGTGGAGGGCGCCGGTCCGCTGTCGTAGGCCGCTGGTAGACAGGGGCCCATGACCGCCGCATCGCAGACCGACGTACGCCGGAGCGCTGAGGCGCACCTGCGCGCGCTGGTGGGCCCCCGCGACGGGCAGGGTGACGCGGTCCTGCGCGAGGACCAGTGGTCGGCGATCGAGGCGCTCGCCGTGCACCGGCGCCGCGCGCTCGTCGTCCAGCGCACCGGCTGGGGCAAGTCGGCCGTCTACTTCGTCGCGACCCTGCTGCTGCGCGAGCAGGGCGCCGGCCCGACGGTGATCGTGTCGCCGCTGCTGGCGTTGATGCGCAACCAGATCGAGGCCGCCGAGCGCGCCGGCATCCGCGCGGTGACGATCAACTCCACCAACATCGAGGACTGGGAGCCGATCCAGGAGTCGATCCTGGCCGGCGAGGTCGACGTGCTGCTGGTCAGCCCCGAGCGGCTCAACAACCCGGGCTTCCGCGACGAGGTGCTGCCCCGGCTCGCGGCCACGGCCGGCCTGCTCGTCGTCGACGAGGCGCACTGCATCTCCGACTGGGGCCACGACTTCCGGCCCGACTACCGGCGGATCCGCACCCTGCTCGGCGACCTCCCCGACGGCATCCCGGTCCTCGCGACGACCGCGACCGCCAACGCCCGGGTCACCCAGGACGTGGCCGAGCAGCTCGGCAGTGCCGGATCTCTGGGAGACGTCCTGGTCCTTCGTGGCTCGCTCGACCGCGAGTCGCTCCGGCTCGGCGTGGTCCGGCTGAAGACCGCCCAGCAGCGGCTCGCGTGGCTGGCCGACCACCTCGCCGAGCAGCCGGGCTCCGGCATCGTCTACTGCCTCACCGTCGCCGCCACCCAGGAGATCGCCGACTACCTGCGGTCGCGTGGCCATGAGGTCGCGGCCTACTCCGGCCAGACCGAGACCACCGAGCGCCAGGCCCTCGAGCAGGACCTGCTGTCCGGACGGGTCAAGGCGTTGATCGCCACCAGTGCGCTGGGCATGGGCTTCGACGCGACCCTCGGCTTCGTCGTCAACATGGGCGCGCCGGCGTCCCCGGTCGCCTACTACCAGCAGGTCGGCCGTGCGGGTCGCGGCACGGACGAGGCGACCGTGGTGCTGCTGCCCGCGATCGAGGACCGCGACATCTGGGCCTACTTCGCCTCGCTCGCCTTCCCGCGCGAGGAGCAGGTCCGCCAGACGCTCGCCGTGCTCGCCGACGAGGGCCGCACGATGAGCACCGCCACCCTCGAGACCTACGTCGACCTCAACCGCAACCGCCTCGAGACGATGCTCAAGGTCCTCGACGTCGACGGCGCCGTACGACGGGTCCGCGGCGGGTGGGAGTCCACCGGCCAGGAGTGGGCCTACGACGAGGAGCGCTACCGCCGCGTCACGGAGGCCCGCGAGCGCGAGCAGCAGGCGATGCTCGACTACATCTCCACCGACCGCTGCCGGATGCACTTCCTGCGCGACCAGCTCGACGACCCCGAGGCGGTCGACTGCGGACGCTGCGACAACTGCGGCGGCCTGACCCTCCCGACCGAGGTCTCCGCGGCGGCGGTCGAGGAGGCCGACGCCCGCCTGTCGCGGCCCGGCGTCGTCGTCGAGCCCCGGAAGATGTGGCCGACCGCGCTGGCCAACCTCGGCATCGAGCTCAAGGGCAAGATCGGCGAGGGTGCCGAGGAGGGCCGCGCCGTCGCCCGGCTCACCGACCTCGGCTACGGCCAGGCGCTGCGCGAGCTCTTCGCCCCGGGCGTCGAGGACGGGCCGGTGCCGGTGCCGTTGGTCCGGGCCGTCGTGGAGGTGCTCGGCGAGTGGCGCCCGCCCGTCGACGCGATCGTCGTCGTCGAGTCCCAGACCCGGCCCCTGCTCACCGCCGACCTCGCCGACGGGCTGTCGCGCTACCTGAGGGTCCCGGTCGTCGGGCGCTACGCGATCGTCAACCCCGACGTGATCCCCGGCCAGGGTGCCGCCAACTCGGCGCAGCGGGTCGCCGCGGTCGGGCGGCGCTACTCACTCGAGACCGACGGACCCCTCGACGGGCAGCGGGTGCTGCTGGTCGACGACCGCACCGGCACCGGCTGGACCCTCACGCTCGCGGCCCGCGCCGTACGACGCGCCGGCGCCTCCGAGGTGCGACCGCTGGTGCTGGCCGCGACCTCATAGGGCTGTGCCTACCGACAAACCCGGCTAGACGTGCCTAGGGTCGGTTCATGACCCAGGTGTACCCGCCCACCGCGTCACCCGCTCCGCGACGCCTCGACGTCGACCGTCCGACGGTCGCCCTCGGCGTCGCCCTGCTGTCGACGGCCGTGGTGCTCTCGACGTACTACACCCGTCTCAAGGACCACCTCGACGGGTCCAACTACGTCGTCGGCCTGGTGGCGACGGTGGGTCTGCTCGGCATCGCGGCCGCGGCGCTCGCCGGGGTCGTCGTCCCCCGGGACGCCGACGCGACCACCGACCTGGTCGCCTGGCCCGGGGCGTTCGGCGCCCTCGGCGTCGGGCTGATGATCGGCGTCGGCCTCGACGACGCCGCGGCGACGGAGTACGTCGCCGGCGTGGCCGTGCTGCTGATCTCGGTCGCGGGCTACCTGCTGGTGCAGCGGGCGCCGTTCGTGGTCACCGCCATCGTCGGGTTCTTCGTCGTCTACGCCCAGCTCCTCGACGACGTCGTCGGGTTCGGGGACGACGACATCGGCGCCATCCGGATCGCGGTGGCGCTCACGGTCTTCGCGGTGCTGGTCACCGGCGCGGGCTGGCTGCTGCCGACGCGCGCGCTGAGCGGCGTGGTCGCCGGCGCCGTGACCGTGGTCGGCTTCGCGAGCCTGACCGGGGTGCTCGCGGTCGCCAGCACCTTCCAGGCCGCGCTCGCGCCGATGATGGCCCAGCGCGACTACGCGGACTACGACGGCGGGAGCGGGCTCGGGTCCTACGACAACGACACCTGGGTGATCCTGGCCCTGGCGCTGCTGCTCATGGTCGGGTGGGCCGCGTGCGCGGCCCTCACCGGCCACGTGGGCTTCCGGCTCCTCGTCGTCGCCATGGCGGTCTCGGTCACGCCGCTCGCCACCGTGGTGCTGCGCGCCGACCACCCCACCTGGTGGGGTGTCGTCCTCGGTGCGGTGGGTGGCGCGCTCCTGGTCTACGTCCTCGTGCGTTCCTCCGGACGGAGCTTCCGGCAGCAGCAGGCGAACCTGCCGGCGCCAGGCGGCCCCCCGCCGTACGTGCCGCCGACGAGCCCGCCGCCCGCCGGTCCGCCGCCGACGAGCCCGCCCCCGACCAGCCCGCCGCTGCCCTGACCCGGCTCAGACCTTCTCGGCCATCTCGTCGTCGACCAGGTGGTCGTAGTAGTCGCGCGGACGGCCCTGCTTGTCCATCATCGCGAGCATCCGCAGCCCGGCCGGCTCGAGCGTCCTCGAGCTGACCCAGGCCAGCGCGATGCTCGGGACGACCACCAGCGCCGCGGTGAGGATGAAGAAGGAGCCCGGGCGGGCGTCGGGGAGCACCCCGACGTGCCCGAGGAAGCGCATCACCGGCTCGTGGATGAGGTAGATCCCGTAACCGAGGGTGCCGACCCACACGAGCGGCTTCCAGTCGAAGGCCTTCGACCAGGGGCCCTCGTGGAGCACCACGCCCGCGAGCGCGACGGCGACGGCGACGGCGTACATCGGGTGCCACCACTCGCTGAGGCCGTGCGCCAGCGGCGGGCGCGCGAGCACGAGCGCGACGAGTGCGCCGATGCCGAGCGCGCCGAGCGCGGCCCGGGCGCGGCCGCGGAGGCGGACGCCGGCGGCCACGAGGACGGCGAGTCCCATGCCGATGCCGAAGTCGACGCCCTTGGACATCGGGGAGAACCAGACGGACCAGTTCTCGGAGTCCTGGGTGGTGAGGACCGTCGCCCACAGCAGGTAGGCGACGCCCATCAGCGCGCTGAGGACGGGCAGCACGGCGGCGACCGCGATCCGGGCCCGGCGGCTCTCCCGACCCTGGACCGCGCGGTTCACGAACGGCACCGCCAACGCCATGAGCACGTAGAAGTGGAACTCGACCGCGAGCGACCAGGCCGGTCCGTCGGTCCAGAAGATGTACTGGTCGCTGTAGACCTGGGTGAAGGTCAGGTGCATCAGCAGGTCCTGCCACTGCCCGGGCAACGACGGGGTGGTCGTGACCCAGACGACGAGCACGATCGCGTAGTAGAGCGGGAGCAGCCGGGCCATCCGGCGCAGCAGCAGCACCCGGCCGGGCCGACCGGTGGTGCCGTCGGCGCAGGAGCGCGCGACCGGCAGCCAGAGCACCAGCCCCGACAGCACGAAGAACATGTCGACGAACAGATCGGTGCCGGTCATCAGCTGGTGGGCGGTGCCGGACCACGGCCACTCCCACTCCGCGCCGGTGCGGTTGTTCTGGTAGCCGTGGAAGAACACGACCGCCAGGGCCGCGATCCCGCGCAGCCAGCCGAGCGGGTACTGCGGAGAGCTTCCGCGCGGGGCGCCCGGGGACGTGGGCGCGGCGACGGTGTCGATCTGGGAGGTCGACTGACGGTGGAGGGTGGAGACGGTCATGCGGCCACCTCCTCGTGGATGGGCTCGGTCTCGGTCGGGTCGTCGATCACGGCTCCGGAGCTGCCGGCGCTGCGCGGGGTGACGACCCACCGGTGCTCGCCGCGCAGCTGCTTGAGCTGCGCGACGCGGTTCACGATGTTCTTGAGCTCGGTGTAGAAGAAGACGTTCGCGACCGCCGACCCGACGAACCAGCGCGGGTGCCGGCGCAGCTCAGGAGCGGCGAGCCGCCACGCGGCGACGGTCTGCAACGGGCCGGAGACCGTCGTGAAGAGCGTGAGGAGCAGGAAGATCGGCGAGCTGAGGTCGAGACCGCCGTCGCGCCAGACGTAGAAGCCGATCAACGGCCAGGCCATCAGGGCGATCCACGGGTACACCTCACGCCAGCCGAGCAGGTAGACGATGCCGATCCGCTGGCGCAGCGTGAGCGCCGGCGACCTCAGGATCGGCCACAGGTGGCGGCAGGAGACCTGGAACCAGCCCTGCGCCCACCGCATCCGCTGGTTCCAGAGCGCCTTCGGCGTCTCCGGCGCGAGCTCGCGGCTCACCAGGCCGGGGTCGTTGACGATCCGGCCGCCCGCGTCGAGCACCCGCATGGACGCCTCGATGTCCTCGGTGAGGAACGAGCCGCGCAGGCGGATCCGCTCGAGCGCGGAGGCCCGCCAGTAGCCGTTCGATCCCCCGAAGATGCCGAAGCCGAAGAGGCGGGTCCGGCCGGGGTGCGACACCGCGTAGATCTGCTCGAACTCGACGGCGACGAGCTTGCCCATCGCCGAGTCGTCGCCGTTGCGGATCACGCAGTGGCCCTGGACGACGTCCGCGCCGTCGGCGATCCAGCACCAGGCGCGGTCGAAGGCCCCGGCCATCGGGTGGTGGTCGGCGTCGAAGATGCCGACGAACTCGCCCTCGGCCACCCGCAGGGCGGCGTTGACGTTCTGCGCCTTCGAGGTGCTGTCCGGCACCTTCAGGACGGTGAGGTCGGCGTGCTCGCGGGCCAGCGCGGCCAGGTCGTCCTCGACATCGAGGGGGACGGGCGTGTTGTAGGCGAGCACGACCTGCAGGCCGCCCGAGTAGCCCTGGGCGAGGAACGAGTCGACGGTCTCGAGGATGGTGTCGGCCTCGTTGGGGAGGTACGCCGCGATCACGGCCGTCGCCCGGGGCGCCGGGCGGGACGGCTTGGACGGCGGCAGCTCCGGATCGACCGCGTGCGAGCACTCGGCCCAGATCGTCGCGGCGGTCAGGCCCAACGCGGCCACCAGGGCCCAGTAGACGACGCTCGAGACGTCGAGGCCCACGGCGTACAGGCCGACGAGCGCGAGGAACGGCAGCACGACGCTCCCGACGGTGGCGAGCAGCACCTGCCGGCTCGCGGTCCACAGGTTCACGGCCGGGTGCCGGCGGCGCACGTGCGCGCCGTTCGAGCGGGGCTGCAGGTCGCGCTCGTTGACGGACTCCGCCGCGGCCGCGGCGGCGTGCATCTCGGCCGCTCGCGGATCCTGCTTGCGCGAGATGCGCGCCCAGCCGACGCCGAGGTCGAAGACCCCGTCGTGGTCGGTGAGGGCGTCGAACGCCTCGACCGCGTGGTAGGCCATCTCCTGGAGCCGGACCGGGCGGGCCGCGCGGTCCTCGTGGCGGAGCCGGAGGGTCAGCCGGCCCTCGGCCGTCGAGGCGACGAGCTCACCGGGCTGGAGGAAGCGGGTGAGCCGCTCGGCGACGGCGTGGACGACCTCGACCGGCGGGCGGACGCCGCCGGTCGCGTCGGGGTCGGGCGTGGCCCAGACGGGGTCGATGACGGCGACGATCTCGCGGCGCCGGCGCGGGGTGGCGACGGCGAACCGGTTGCGGATCGGTGGGGAGACCACCTCGTCGCGGGAGCCGACGCGGCCGGCCGAGGGCGGGTGGGTGGTGGAGTGACGGTCGAGAGTGAGGGACACGGGCGTGACCTTTCGGTTCGACGGACGCGCCTGCCGGATGGGGCGGACACGGGCGGACGACGCTGAGAGCGACGGACCGACGTACGGGTGGTCATGGACCCGTCGGGTTCAGCGGAAAGGCGCGCTGCGTGAGTCGCGCTGGTCCCTCCACCGTGTCGAGAATGCTTGCGCGGATGCAAGTCCTGACGACGTGCTTCCGGTCACGAGACCGTCGTCACGGTGCCGTTCAGGCGAGGACCGGGGGCCGGTTCACCCAGCATTTACGGGGCTCTCAGGGTTGCTGGACGGAAACTAGAACAGGTTCTAGCCTGAGTTCATGAGTGTGAGCCGCCCGATCCGGGTGATCCAGTGGACGACCGGCAACATCGGGCGACGGTCGCTGCACGCGATCATCGGTCGCCCCGACATGGAGCTCGTCGGCGTCTTCGCGCATGGCGCCGCCAAGGTCGGGAAGGACGCCGCGGAGCTCTGCGGCTGGCCCGAGCCGACCGGCGTCGTCGCCACCGACGACATCGACGAGCTGCTGGCGCTGGGCGCGGACGCCTGCTGCTACAACCCGCTGTGGCCGAGCATCGACGAGCTCTGCGCGCTGCTCGAGGCGGGGGTCGACGTCTGCACGAGCGCGGCCTGGATCACCGGCGGCAAGCAGACCTCCGAGGACCGCGACCGGATCCTCGAGGCCTGCGAGCAGGGGAACGCCTCGATCTTCGGCAGCGGCGCGCACCCGGGGATGACCAACCTGGTCGGCATGGTGCTCAGCGGCAGCTGCGAGCGGGTCGACGAGATCCGGATCACCGAGTCGGTGGACTGCTCGACGTACGAGTCGGCGGAGACCCAGACGGCGATGGGGTTCTCGCAGTCACCCGACACTCCCGGACTCGCCGAGAACGTGCGCCGCGAGAGCGAGGTCTTCGCCGAGTCGGCCGCGATGATGGCCGATGCGATCGGGGTGACCCTCGACCGGATGACGTTCGACGTCACCTTCACCGCGGCCACCGACGACACGGACCTCGGCTTCATGACGATCCCGGCGGGCACCGTCGGCGGCGTGATGGGCTACCACCGCGGCTGGGTGGGGGACCGCAACGTCGTGAGCGTCGGCTTCAACTGGACCATGGGCGACCACGTCGAGCCGCCCAAGCCGCTCGCGCACGGGCACGTGATCCAGGTCTTCGGCGTGCCCAACATGCGCACCGTCATCCACTGCCTGCCGCCCCAGGACTGGAGCGAGGGGATCATGTCCCTCGGCATGATCTACACCGCGATGCCGGTGACGAACGCGGTGCCGTACGTCGTGGCCGCGCCTCCCGGGATCGTCACCCTCGCGGACCTCCCGCCGATCACGGGACGAGCCTGATCGGTCTCGTTGATCGAGCAGGTCGCTCTGCGACCGTGTCGAGATCCCCGCAGCCCACTCGCTGCCCCAACGTGGGTTTCTGGGGTCTCGACGGCGCTCGCTGCTCGACCAACGGGCCTAGTGACCGACGAGGACCGCCAGGTCGACCGGCTGGGCGACCTTCTTGCGGGGGAGGAACGCCGCCGGGATGAGCACGCAGGCGACCAGGATCGTGGCCACCACGAACACGGTGGCGAACGCGTCGGCCAGGCCGGGGATGTATGT
>JAOPXG010000217.1 GCA_025965275.1 Nocardioides sp. | reverse complement strand
GTTGGAACATGCAGATGACCGAAACGTACGCTTTACCTCATATGACGAACGCACCTGACTTCAACCTCGACGCCGAGCTCGAAGAGACCGACGACTGGGACGACTCCCAGGAACCGGACGACGGCTG
Organism: Nocardioides sp.; assembly: GCA_025965275.1. Lineage (GTDB taxonomy): Bacteria > Actinomycetota > Actinomycetes > Propionibacteriales > Nocardioidaceae > Nocardioides. Next base: position 9,927 of record JAOPXG010000217.1, on the reverse strand, counting down.
GCACGACGAGCCCGACCCCGAGGACGGCGACGAGCCGACCGTGGGCGCGATGGAGCTCGCCGAGCGCCACCAGCTCCGTCGCGTCGCCGGCCTGCGCACCGAGCTCCAAGACATCACCGAGGTCGAGTCCCGCCAGCTCCGGCTCGAGCGCGTCGTGCTCGTCGGTGTCTGGACCGAGGGCACGACCGAGGACGCCGAGAACTCCATGGCCGAGCTCGCGCTGCTCGCCGAGACCGCCGGCTCCGAGGTGCTCGAGGCGATCTACCAGCGCCGCCAGACCCCCGACCCCGCGACGTACGTCGGCCGCGGCAAGGTCGAGGGCATCGCCGAGATCGTGCAGGCGACCGGCGCCGACACGGTGATCTGCGACGGCGAGCTCGCGCCCAGCCAGCTGAGGAACCTCGAGGACCGGCTCAAGGTCAAGGTCGTCGACCGGACCGCGCTGATCCTCGACATCTTCGCCCAGCACGCCCGCTCCGGTGAGGCCCAGGCCCAGACCGAGCTGGCCCAGCTCAACTACATGAAGCAGCGCCTGCGCGGCTGGGGTGGCAACCTCTCCCGCCAGGCCGGTGGCCGGGTCGCCGGCGGTGCCGGCATCGGTGGCCGTGGTCCCGGTGAGACCAAGATCGAGACCGACCGGCGCCGGATCAACACCAAGATCGCCAAGCTCCGCCGCGACCTGCGCGAGATGAAGGGCACCCGCGACACCAAGCGCCAGGAGCGGCAGCGCCACCACATCCCCAGCGTCTCGATCGCGGGCTACACCAACGCCGGCAAGTCGTCGCTGCTCAACCGGCTGACCGACGCCGGCGTGCTCGTCGAGGACTCGCTGTTCGCGACGCTCGACCCGACGACGCGGCGTACGACGACCTCCGACGGCCGCGTCTACACGATGAGCGACACGGTCGGCTTCGTCCGGCACCTGCCCCACCAGCTGGTCGAGGCCTTCCGCTCGACGCTGGAGGAGGTCGCCGACTCCGACCTGATCGTGCACGTCGTCGACGGCTCCCACCCCGACCCCGAGGGCCAGCTGGCCGCGGTGCGCGAGGTGTTCGCCGAGATCGGCGCCTCGCAGGTGCCCGAGCTCGTCGTGATCAACAAGGCCGACGTCGCCGACCCGATGGTGCTCGCCCGGCTGCGCCAGCGCGAGCCGCACTCGGTCGTCGTCTCCGCCAAGACCGGTGAGGGCATCGCCGAGGCGCTCGAGGCGGTCGAGGGCGACCTGCCCAAGCCCGGCGTCGAGTTCAAGGCGCTGGTGCCCTACGAGCGCGGCGACCTGATCAACCGGCTCCACCAGCAGGGCGAGATCGACTCGATGGACCACACCGGCGAGGGCACGATCGTCGTCGGCCGCGCCAACGAGGACCTCGCCGGCGAGCTCGAGGCCTACGCCACCTCCTGAGCTCCGCTCAGGCGACGCCGCCGAGCCGCTTCAGGTCGGCGAGGATCCCGTCGAGCTGCCGGACCAGGGACAGGTGACCCTCGTCGTCGAAGAGGTGCGCCTCGGCTCCGGGCACGTGCGCCGCCAGCCACTCGCCGTGCGCGTACGGGACCATCGCGTCCTGCCGGCCCTGCCAGATCGCGACCGGCACCCGGATGTCGGCGAGGTCGAAGCCCCACGGCGAGATCGCGGCGATCCCGTCGTCGCGCACGCCGGTCACACCTTGGGCGCCGGCGTGGGTGAAGGTGCGGCTCAGCCAGTCGGCCATGTCCTCGTCCAGGGCGGCTTTGTCGACCGGCGTCACCAGGCCGCCCATCGCCTCCGCGAGCTCCTCCGGCGACGCCTGGAGGATCGGCAGGAAGTTCTCCTCCAGGTAGGCCTCGTAGACCGCGCGGCCCTGCTCGGCGGCGTGGTACTCGTCGTGGTTCTCGTCGGCCATGCCGTCGAACCAGTCCAGGTCCTCGCCGTGGTACGGCGCGACCCCGGCCAGGGAGGCCGCGGCGCGGCACCGGTCGGGCAGCAGCGCCGCGCACGCCAGCGCCCGGGGCCCGCCTCCGGACCAGCCGATGGTGACGAACTCGCCGATCCCGAGATGGTCGAGCACGGCCACCGACTCGACGACGTCGTCGACGTACCGTCCGGCCTCCGGCCGCGGCGTCGAGGCGCCGTACCCGGGCCGCGAGTAGGTCACCAGACGCAGCCCGGCCGCGCGCGCGGCGTCGTCGATCAGCGACCACTCGGCCACGGCCGAGGGCGACCCTCCGTGGTAGAGGAGCCCGAAGCCGTCGGGGTCACCTCCCACCAGCACCTCGACGGTGCGGTCGTCGGGGCCGGAGACCTGGATCAGCTCGCTCATGGGGCCAGCCTGCCAGTATTTCTTGCGAGATCGTCACGGCTTCGCAACTTCCCCTGCGAAGGGGTGGGGGGAAGCCGCAGAATTGTCGTGTGGTCCATCGGGGGGTCGCGGGCCAGGGCTCGCTGAGGTCGGTACGCCGTCGCACGTTCGTCGTCGGCGCGCTCTTCGTGTTCGTCGTCGTGTCGGTGCTGGTGCTGCACGTCGCCGACCGGTCGAGCGCCGGCGTCGACCGGTGCGACCGGTTCACCGCCGACTCCGCGACCCGCGCGAGCGAGGTGACCGGCAGCGGCCGGCACGTCGTGGTGATCGGCGACTCGTGGTCGGCCGGCCTCGGCCTCGAGAGGTCGGCCGGTTCGTGGCCGTCGCGGCTGCCCGGCACGGTGCACGTCGCGGGCTTCTCCGGCTCCGGCTTCAGCGAGCACGCGAGTGACTGCGGGTCGGTGTCCTTCGCCGACCGGGCGCCCGCCGCGCTGCGCGGCGGCGCCGACCTGGTCGTCGTCGAGGGCGGGCTCAACGACTTCAACCAGCCCGACGCCGACATCCGGTCCGGCTTCGCCCGCCTGATGCGGACCCTGAAGGGCGAGCGCGTCGTGATCGTCGGGCCGGCTTCGGCGCCGGCCCGCGCGTCCGCCGTACGCCACCTCGACGCGCTGCTCGCCTCGCTCGCGAGGAAGTACGACGTCTCCTACGTGCGCACCTCCGGCCTGCACCTGCCGTACCTCGACGACCACCTGCACCTGACGCCGGCCGGTCACGAGGCCTTCGGCGACTACGTGGCCGGACAGATCGCGGCTCGTCACGACGACTGAGCCCCTGGGGATGGCGGCCGACGGCTGTCCGGTGTCGCGGCTAGGGTTCTCGGGTGCCTGACGCCCCCTCCGTATCCGACCTGCTCGCGACCGCGGTCGCGGCGCTCGGCGGCCAGGAGCGGGCCGGCCAGGTCGAGATGGCCGAGGCGGTCACCGCAGCGATGGAGAGCGGCGAGCACCTGCTCGTCCAGGCCGGCACCGGCACGGGCAAGTCGCTGGCCTACCTGGTGCCCAGCCTGCTCCACGACAAGCGCGTCGTGGTGGCCACCGCCACCCTCGCGCTCCAGCACCAGCTGGTCGAGCGTGACCTGCCACGCCTGGTCGAGGCGGTGAAGGACAGTGGGGTCGACACGTCGTACGCCGTGCTCAAGGGCCGCTCCAACTACGCCTGCCTGCACCGGGTCCGCGAGGGCGTGCCCGACGACCAGGGTGCGCTGGTCGAGCTGCCCGAGGGCTCGCTCGGCAAGAAGGTCCTCGAGCTGCGCGCCTGGGCCGAGGGGGAGGTCGAGGAGAAGGGCAGCGGCGAGCGCGACAACGCCCCGCGCCACACCGACAAGGAGTGGCGCCAGGTCAGCGTCAACCACCGCGAGTGCCTGGGCGCCGCGAAGTGCCCGTTCGGCCAGGAGTGCTTCGCCGAGCGCGCCAAGGAGAAGGCGCACCGCTCCCACCTGGTGATCACCAACCACTCCCTGCTGGCGATCGACGCCATCGAGGGCGTGCCGATGATCCCCGACTACGACGTGGTCGTGATCGACGAGGCCCACGAGCTGACCACCCGGGTCACCCAGGCGGCCACCGACGAGCTCTGGGCGGCCGAGGTGGAGCGGGCCGCGCGGCGCAGCCAGCGCCACGTCGACGGTCCTGAGGCCGACAACCTCGCCGACGCCTCCGACGCGCTGCGCGCCGCGATCAGCGAGGCCAGCCCCGGCCGGTTCGACCGGATCCCCGAGGAGCTGTCCGACGCGCTGGTGCTGGTGCGCGACGCCGCGCGAGCGGTGATCTCGGCCTACCCCAAGGGCGACGCGACCGACGACGCCGACGCCGGGCGGGCCCAGGCGAAGGGTGCCGTGCAGGAGGTGTTCGCGACCGCCGACCGGATGGCCGCCGACCTCGAGTCCGACGTGCTCTGGATGTCGGAGGGCACCGAGCGGATGCCACCGCGGCTGTGCGTCGCGCCGCTCCAGGTCTGGGGGCCGATGCGCGACAAGCTGCTCAGCGACAAGACCGTCGTCTTCACCTCGGCGACGCTGATGCTCGGCGGCGACTTCGGCGCGGTCGCCACCAGCGTCGGCCTCAAGCCGGCGGAGCGCCTGCTCGGTGACGCGGGGCCGGCCGGGACGAGCGGTGAGACGCTGCCGTGGCGCGGCCTCGACGTCGGCAGCCCGTTCGACTACGGCAAGCAGGCGATCCTCTACGTCGCCCGCCACCTGCCGCCGCCCGGCCGCGACGGGCTCGGCCCGGCCGTGTTGGACGAGATCGCCGAGCTGGTCGACGCCGCCGAGGGCCGGACCCTCGGGCTCTTCTCGTCACGGCGGGCCGCGGAGACCGCGGCTGAGGCGGTCCGCGAGCGGCTGCCCCACCTCACCACCCTCGCGCAGGGCGACGCCCAGCTGCCCGAGCTCGCGCTGCAGTTCGTCAGCGACCCGCACACCTGTCTCTTCGGCACGCTCAGCCTCTGGCAGGGCCTCGACGTGCCGGGCGACACCTGCCAGCTGGTGATCATCGACCGGATCCCGTTCCCGCGGCCCGACGACCCGCTGCTCAGCGCCCGTCAGAAGGCCGCCGACCGCGCGGGCGGCAACGGCTTCATGCAGGTCGCGGCGACCCACGCCGCGCTGCTCCTCGCCCAGGGCTCGGGGCGACTGATCCGCACCCACACCGACCGTGGTGTGGTCGCGGTGCTCGACCCGCGGCTCGCGACGGCCCGCTACGGCACCTTCCTCAAGGCCAGCCTGCCGCCGATGTGGACCACGACCGACCCGGCGGTCGTGCGCAAGGCGCTCGCGCGCCTGGCGGCTACCTGACCGCCTGGGCCCGCACGGCCATCCGCAGGTTGTCGTCCTTCGAGCGACCGTCGCACGAGAAGCCGGCGTTCGGCGCGACCCCGCAGCGGTAGCGGATGCTGGCGTTGACCAGGGTGACCTCGACGTACTCCACGCCGCTGCCGAAGGCGAACGCCTTCGACGCGTCGCCCTGCGACGACAGGGTGAGCGTGGTCGTCTCCGGCTGGCCGGACGTGCTGTGCACCGTGACGATCGCGGCCGAGCCGCGCGACGTCGGCGGCAGGTCGACCTGCACCTTCACCGTCCGGGCGGCGAGCCCGGAGCCACGGGTGAAGCGGAACGTCGAGCTGGCGAGGTGGTCGACCTTGCGGGTCAGCACGCCGCTGTCGCGGTGGCCAGCCGAGAGCGTCGTCCGACCGGCCGGCGACGCGACCGGGTAGTTGTTGGCGGCGCCCTCCTCGTACGACAGGCCGGGTCGCCGGTTGGCGTCGGCGAAGTCCGCGAAGACCCGGCGCAGGCTGGTGCCCTCGGCGGTGAGCTCGTGGGCGATGGCCTGCACGGAGTAGTCGTCGTCCCCGCCGGGCGCGGAGTCGGCGCGTTCCCACATGCTGCGGACGATCGTGGGCAGGCCGCCCTCAGCGTCCGGGAAGTGCTCGGTGAGGTAGCGGAAGAAGATCCAGTCGCCGTACTGCTGCACGCCGCCGTAGTCGAAGCGGTCCATCGACGTGGCGGGGCGGGCCAGCGGGCTCTGGGACAGGTACTGGACGTTGTCGTCGACGTCGTCGTACAGCTCGTCCTCGGCCCAGGTGGCGGTCGCCTCCATGAACCAGGCGTCCTCGTAGTAGTCGTAGGCGAACTGCACGGCGTGGAAGAGCTCGTGCGCCGCGGTGACCTCGAGGTTCGCCCGCGGAGTGTTGGTGGGGAACTCCTCTGCCGAGTAGTCGTTGTCGAGCACGCAGTAGGCCCAGCCGTCGTGGCGGCCGTTGCGCGGGATCTTCTGGTCGCTGTTGCAGTAGCCGTAGTAGCCCTGGCTGCCGACGTCGGCGAGATAGATGTCCATCCTGGCGTCGCCGCCCAGGTCCTCGTCGGGCTCGGGCGCGCGGTAGCCGGCGGCGGCGTACGTGTCGAGCACGTCGGTGACGACGTCGGCCACGGTCTCGACGTAGTCGGGGATGCCGTTCTGGTCGGCATCCTTCTGGCTCACCTTGTCGCTCGTCTGATCGACCCAGTGCACGCAGAGGAGGTCGTTGCACGCGCGCTCCGCGTCCTCCGGGTGGAGGTAGCCCGGCCCGTCCGGGTCGTTGGCGCCATCGGTCGGGCGGGCCAGGATCCGGTCGGCCGCGGCGCGGTCGTCGCCGCTCAGCTCGTCGCGCAGCACCGAGAGCCGGTGCAGCACCATCGTCGCGTCCTTCGCGGGGGCCGCCGCTTGCCGGGCGTACGTCGAGGCCGCCGGCGCGAACAGCGCCCGCGCGTCGGCCAGCGCCCGGGCGGCCGCGGGGCTGCTGGTCGTCCTCGGCTCCGGGTCGGCTGACGCACCCTGGACAGGGGCCACGACGAGCGCGGCGGTCACGGCGAGCGAGGCAACGAGGGCAAGGGGCTTCAGGCGCACCGGACCACTCAACCGCACCGACCTGTGAAACCCAAAGAGTGCGGACTAGGCAACCCCCGTTGGTCGAGCAGGTTGCGCAGCAACCGTGTCGAGACCCCAGAAGCGAAGGCAGGGCGGTGGCCAGCGTTGCGGTGCGGGGTCGTGCCTTCCGTTGGTCGAGCAGGTTGCGTAGCAACCGTGTCGAGACCCCAGAAGCGAAGGCAGGGCGGTACGCAACGCGGGACTCACTGTTGGTCGAGCCGAGGTCTGTTGCGGCCGCGAGCGAGAGCGGGCAGATCGTCCAGCCGGCCGTCGATCAAGGCTTGGCGCTTGGCGCGGCCCCAGTTCTGGAGCTGCTTCTCGAAGGCGTACGCGTCGTCGGCGCGGTTGAACTGGGCGCACCACACCAAGGTGACGGGCCGGCGTCGTCGAAGCCTGGTGTAGGCCGCGCCGAGCCCGAGGTTGTGCTCACTGATCCGCCGCTCGAGGTCGATCGTGCTGCCGACGTAGTAGGTGCCGTCGTTGCACTCGATGATGTAGGTCCAGGCCATGAAGGACGACTTCCCGTCCTTGCAGCTGCTGAACGTTGTACGGCATGACCTGTGGATGGCGGCGGTCTGCGGTCGGGTGCGGGGGTCTCGACGACGCTCGCTGGCGCTCGCTGCTCGACCAACGGCGGTGGCGTCCGTTGGTCGAGCAGGTCGCTCTGCGACCGTGTCGAGACCCCGGAAGCGAAGGTAGGGGGGTCTCGACGACGCTCGCTGGCGCTCGCTGCTCGACCGACGGTGGTGGCGTCCGTTGGTCGAGCAGGTCGCTCTGCGACCGTGTCGAGACCCCGGAAAGCGATGGCAGGGCGGTGGCCAGCTCTGCGGTCGGGTGTGGGGGTCTCGACGACGCTCGCTGGCGCTCGCTGCTCGACCGACGGCGGTGGCTTCCCGTTGGTCGAGCAGGTCGCCCTGCGACCGTGTCGAGACCCCAGAAGGCGAAGGCAGGGCGGTCTCGACGACGCTCGCTGGCGCTCGCTGCTCGACCGACGGTGGTGGCTTCCCGTTGGTCGAGCAGGTCGCTCTGCGACCGTGTCGAGACCCCGGAAAGCGAAGGCGGGGCGGTGGCCAGCTCTGCGGTGGGGTGCGGGGGTCTCGACGACGCTCGCTGGCGCTCGCTGCTCGACCGACGGTGGTGGCGTCCGTTGGTCGAGCAGGTCGCTCTGCGACCGTGTCGAGACCCCAGAAAGCGAAGGCAGGGCGGTGGCCAGCGTTGCGGTCGGGTGCAGGCGGTCTCGACGACGCTCGCTGCTCGACCGGCGGCGGTGCCTTCCGTTGGTCGAGCAGGTCGCTCTGCGACCGTGTCGAGACCCCAGAAAGCGAAGGCAGGGCGGTGGCCAGCGTTGCGGTCGGGTGCGGGGGTCTCGACGACGCTCGCTGGCGCTCGCTGCTCGACCAACGGTGGTGGCGTCCGTTGGTCGAGCAGGTCGCTCTGCGACCGTGTCGAGACCCCAGAAGCGATGGCAGGGCGGTCTTAACGACGCTCGCTGGCGCTCGCTGCTCGACCGACGGTGGTGGCTTCCCGTTGGTCGAGCAGGTCGCTCTGCGACCGTGTCGAGACCCCAGAAGCGATGGCAGGGGGTCTCGACGATGCTCGCTGGCGCTCGCTGCTCGACCAACGGTGGGGTGCCGTCAGAGGACGGAGCGGCCGTCCCAGCCTCCGGAGGGGTGGCCGGTGCCGAAGAACGCCGCGACGGTCGGGGCGACGTCGACGGTGTGGGCGGTGCGGCTGGTGGCGCGGCCGCGGGGGATGCGCGGGTGGCCGCCGGCGAGGAAGAACGGGATCGACCGGGTGGCGGGGTGGCCGTGGTTGCCGGGGATCGGGTTCGAGGTGGCCGGGTCGGGGTCGCTGAAGCGCCAGCCCGCCTGGCAGAAGACGACCACGTCGCCGGCGTTGGAGCCGAGACGGAGCCAGTCGGCGGTGCGGGGGTACGCCGCGAGGACGCCGGGCTGGGCCTCCGCGATGGTCCGCATCCTCGTGACGGCAGCGGCCTTCTGGCCGGCAGGGCCGGTCCAGTAGAGGAGGTCGGCGCCGCCGTTGTCGGCGATCTGCACCTTGCCGGCGAGGAGCGGGTCGGCGTCGAGGGGACCCTGGAGCGAGATGACCTTGTCGGGCGTCGACCAGTCCATCGAGTGGTCGGCGAGCACGACGATCATCGAGTCGCGCCACTTGCCCTGCGACTCGAGCGCGTCGACGAACCGCTGCACCTGCTGGTCGGTGTCGGCGAGCGCAGCCCGGCGGGTGGCCTTGAGGCCGGCGGGGCCGGTGAGATCGGCGTGGCCGAACCGGTCGATGTCGCCGAGGTTGACGAACATCAGGCTCGGGTCGAACTCCTCGAGCATGTCGAGCGCGGCCTGCATGGTGAAGGCGTCGGGCGCGTGCTCGGTGATCGGCAGCGTCGGCGACGGCTCCCACCGGTGGGTGGCCCGGCCGCCGAAGACGCCGTACAGGTAGTTCTTGCTGAGCACCGTGCCGGTCGTCAGCCCGCGCCGGTTGAGGCGCTCGATGATCGTGTCGCACCGGATGTCGGAGGCCTGGTCCATGGTGCGGACGGCGCCGAGCGTGCGGTCGTAGATGGTGTTGGCCGGCACTCCGGTCCGGTCCGGGCGCAGGCCGGTCATCATCATCACGTGATTGGGGATGGTCTCCATCACCGGCATCGACGACGCCTGCGGGAAGCGGAGCCCGCCGTCGCGCAGGGCCTTCAGGTGGGGCGTCAGGCCCGAGTCGATCTCGTCGGGACGGCAGCCGTCGATGACGATCACGTACGCCCGTTTGCGGCGCCCGCCCGCGGCCGCGGCCGGAGCGCCGGCGGCCACGGAGAAGAACAGCCCGGCGGCCCCGGCCTGCAGGAGGGTACGGCGGTCGGTCCTCACACCGGCTCCCCGACGGACTGGACCGTGCCGGTGCCGGTCCGGGTCGCGTAGGAGACCGCCCACGTGATCGGGGTGTCCTTCACCGCCCGGTCGCCGATGACGTACCAGTCCATCTGCGCACGCTCCGGCGTCACGTCGAGCACGCAGAAGCCGTGGCTGTCGAAGTCGAGGTACTTGATGTGCCGGTTGTTCGCGATGATCGCCTCCTCGACGGCGACGCTCGCGGTCCGTGGGGGAGCGCCGGTGATGTCCTTGAGGTTCCCCGATGTGACCGAGGCACACACGAACTCCACGCCGGCCGAGTCGCCG
>JAOPXG010000203.1 GCA_025965275.1 Nocardioides sp. | reverse complement strand
TGGATCACCAGCCGGGTGGTCGGCCCGTTCAAGGGCGCGCCCGGCACGCTCGGCTGGTGAGCGATGAGACCACCCCGATGAGTTCGCCGCCGGCCGGTGGTCGACACGACATGACGGTGATCGACGTGACCTTCGAGGCGGTGCTGCAGCGGAGCGACGCGAAGGGCGGCTGGACCTACGTGGTGTGGCCGGAGTCCGCGGCGTACTTCGGGACCCGCGGGCTCGTGAAGGTGCGCGGCACGGTGGACGGGGTGGCGTTCGAGAGCTCGTTCATGGCCCTCGGCGACGGCAACCACAAGCTGCCGGTGAAGAGCGCCCTGCGGGTGGAGTCGGGCAAGCAGGCGGGTGACACGGTGACGGTGCACCTCGAGGAGAGGATCCGGTGAGCTCCCGGTGGTTGAGGAAGGCGCTCTGCGCCTGTCTCGAAACCCCGCAACCCAAGGCAGCGCGTCGGCTGCGGGGGTCTCGACACGGTTGCCAGGGCAACCTGCTCGACCAACGGAAGGATCACGGCTACTCGATGCCGGCGGTCCGATCGAGCAGTTGGAGCAGGTCGTGGGCCGCGCGCTCGACCTTCTTGTGTCGCCACTCCGCGGCTCGGTAGACGCAGGCGATGAGACCGGAGCGGTGCACCCGGCGGAAGTCGCCGTACACGAACGCGTAGCGGGCCTTGGTCTCGTCGTTCGCGCCCTCGGTGAGCCCGAGGTGCCAGGCGGCGTACTCCGCCCACGAGTGCCGCTCGAGGTAGGCGTTCTGTGCCTCGGCGTCCGGCTGCACGTCGCCCCAGTCGCTGTCGAGGACGTACTGCTTCTTCTCGATCAGCGAGCGCGCGTGGGCGACGGCGTCGGGGTTGACCGCGTACGTCGCCACCGCGTCACTCCGGGCAGGACGTCTGGTCGGAGGTGCCGGTGAGCAGCCGGTCGGCGAGCATGAAGCACCACTTGCCCGACGAGTTGCCGCCGTTGACGTAGCCGTCGGACTCGCCGGGGTGCTTGACCCACAGGGTGCCGTCGAACGAGCCGTCGAAGCGCAGCTTCGGCGGCTTGCCGACCCGGGCCCAGGTCGGGTTGATGACGTCGTTGCCGTCCGAGCTCGGCACCGCGCCGTTGCGCGAGGTGTCGATGACGTAGTGCTTGCCCGTGATGCCGAGCCCGCGCAGCCCGGCGAGCATCGCCTTGGCGTAGGTGCGCTCGTCCGCGGTCGGTCGGAAGTTGGACACGTTCGTGCTGATGCCGCGGGCGTACTGCACCCCGGCCTTCTTCAGGAACGACGGCCGGTCGTCGTACGGCGTCCAGTTGGAGTGCCCGGCGTCGAGGTAGACCCATGCGCCGGAGTTGTCGAGAGTCTTGCTGGCGAACCGGAGCATCCCCGCCCAGCCTTCGGGCTTGGTGGGACAGGTGACGGCGGGGCTGCTGAACAGCGGGAGGGCGTCGGGCTCGAGGATGACCATGGCGTGCTTGCCCTGGAGGCCGCCCGCGATCTTCCTGATCCAGCCGCGGTACTCGGCGGCCGTCGTGAGCGGGTTGCCCGACGAGTACTGACCGCAGTCGCGGCCCGGGATGCCGTAGACCGTCAGGACCGGGGTCTTGTGAGCCGCGCCGGCGTCGCCGGTGTACTCGAGGACCTTGTCCTTGACGTGCGCGGTGTCGTAGGCCTCGGGAATCAGCCAGAACGCCTGGGAGCGGCTGCCGATCTTGTCGCGGTAGACGCCGCCCTTCTGGTAGGCGGGCATCTTCGAGTCCACGAACAGGCCGAGCTTCTTGCGCGGGTCCGTCTTCGCCTTGGCCGCGGCGTGCGTCCCGGCGACCTGGTCGGCCCCGGACGGCTCGACCAGCGCGACCGTGAGACCTGTCGCGACGAGCGCGGCCAGGGTCAGGAGAACGCGTGAGTGCAGGCGGGAGGTCCGAGGGAGCACCTGCTCAGGGTACGGGCTGGTCGTCCTCGCGCGGGCCGAAGATGCAGAGCTCGTCCAGCTGCTCGGGCGACAGGGGCAGCCCCCACGCCTGCATCTGGCTGCGGGAGCGCCGGGAGAAGAGGGCGCGGAACAGCTCGTACGGCTCGACGTCCTCGGGGACCGCCGTGGCCCCGAACTTCATCGGCGCGACCCCGTCGAGCACCGGTCGCCACATCGGCTCGGGCAGCTCGCCGAGGCCGAGCGCCTCGTGCAGGTCGGCGTGATGGACCGCGATGTCCCAGACGATCGCCGGTCGCGGGTTGTCGACCGTCGACGCGTCGATCGCGTCCTGGTGGGACCTCAGCTCCGCGGTCAGCTCGGCGACCGGGAGCTCCGCCCGCTCCGCGACGTGCCTGGCCGTCCACTCGGGGGCCGGTGCGCCGTCCATCCGGCCGGTGACCGCGTCGGCGCAGCCCCCGGCGAGGTGGGCCAGCACGTCGTGCACCGTCCAGGCCGGTGCGGCCGGCACGGTGGTGCGCAGCTGCTCGTCCGACAGACCCTCGGCCAGGGCCGACACGGCGCTCACGTGCTCGCGGTAGAGGTCACCCCAGGTGGTCGTCGGCTCGGTCATGGCCCGACTCTATTTGCTCAGGAGCCCGGAGCGAAGAGGCAGAACGGGTGGCCGGCCGGGTCGAGCAGGACCCGGACGTCGTCCTGGGGCTGGAGGTCGGCGACGGTCGCGCCGAGTGCCTGGGCGCGGGCCACGCCCGCGTCGAGGTCGTCGACCGCGATGTCGAGGTGGGCCTGCATCTGCTGGTCGCCGGGCGCGGCCGGCCACGAGGGCGGCACGTGCCCGTCCTCGCGCTGGAACGACAGGCCGGTCGCGCCGTCCTGCGGTTTCAGCACCACCCACTCGGGCCCGTTGACCCGCACCTGCCAGCCGAGCAGCTCGCGGTAGAAGTCGGCGAGCCCGCGCGGGTCCGACGTACCGAGCACGGTCGAGGAGAGGCGAAACATCGGCACCGACATGGGCCACACAGTAAGCAGAGGGAAATCCTTTGGGGAAGGGTGTCGTATCCGGGCAGGGTTCTTCGTGGTCATGACGAAGGGCCCGGACGGGGTCCCACCACCAGGAGGAAGTCTGATGAGCCAGTACCTGCTCGCTGTGAATCACACCCCCGAGGGCATCGCCGCGATGAAGGCGATGTCGCCTGAGGAGATGCAGGCGGTGTTCGACGCCACCGGCAAGGTCAACGACCGGATGCAGGCCGAGGGCGTGTGGGTGTTCGCCGGCGGCCTCATGACCCACGACGCGACCACCACCGTGGACAACACCGGCGCCGAGCCGATCATCACCGACGGTCCGTTCGCCGAGTCGAAGGAGTACCTCGGCGGCTTCTGGATCATCGAGGTGCCCGACCTCGACGCCGCGCTGAAGTGGGCGGCGGAGGGCTCGAAGGCGTGCGCCAACCCAGTCCAGGTGCGCCCCTTCCAGGAGGAGCCGGGCGCGTGAGCGATGCCCGGGAGGCAGTCGAGCGGATCTACCGCGAGGAGTACGGCCGGATCGTCGCCTCGCTGGTGCGTCGCTTCGGCGACATCGACATCGCCGAGGAGGCGGCCGCCGAGGCGCTCCTGGTCGCCGTGGAGCGGTGGCCCGCGGACGGCGTGCCGCCCAACCCGGGCGGGTGGCTGACCACGACCGCCGCCAACCGCGCCATCGACAAGATCCGCCGCGAGTCACACCGGGACGCCAAGCACCAGGCGGCACTGATGATCGAGAACCGAGAAGGACACCAGCCCGTCGGCGTCGTCGAGGACGACCGGCTGCGGCTGATCTTCACCTGCTGCCACCCGGCGCTCGCCCCCGAGGCCCGGGTGGCGATGACGCTGCGGCTGCTCGGCGGCCTGACCGTCGCCGAGATCGCCCAAGCGTTCCTGGTCCCGGAGACCACGATGGCCCAGCGGATCACCCGCGCGAAGAAGAAGATCAAGGACGCCCACATCCCCTACCGGGTGCCGGACGCCGAGGACCTCACCCAGCGACTGTCGGCGGTGCTCGCCGTGGTCTACCTGGTCTTCAACGAGGGCTACCTGGCGAGCTCGGGCGACGCGCCGATCCGCGAGGACCTCACCGCGGAGGCGATCCGGCTGGGCCGGATCCTGCGCGCGCTGCTGCCCGACGACCCCGAGGTCGCCGGCCTGCTGGCGCTGATGCTGCTCACCGAGTCCCGCCGTACGACGCGGGTCGCCGGAGGCGAGCTGGTGCCCCTGCACGAGCAGGACCGCGGTGGCTGGGACCGCGCCCTGATCGCCGAGGGCCACGCCATCGTCCGGGAGTGCCTCGCGCTGAACCGACCCGGGCAGTACCAGCTGCTCGCCGCCGTCAACGCCGTGCACACCGACGCGCCGACCGCCTCCGACACCGACTGGGAGCAGATCGCGACGCTGTACTCCCAGCTGTACGCCGTCGCGCCGAGCCCGGTGGTGGCCCTCAACCGCGCGGTCGCCGTCGCCGAGCTCGACGGCGCCGAGGTGGCGCTCGCCGAGGTCGACCGGTTGCCACTCACGACCTACCACGCCTGGCACGCCACCCGGGCCAACCTGCTCCGGCGGCTCGGCCGCAGCAGCGACGCGCGGGCGGCGTACGACGCGGCGATCGAGGCCACCGACAACGAGGCCGAGCGGGCCTACCTCACCCGCCGGCGCGACCAGCTCGGCGGCTGAGGGACTCCCGTTCGCCGGTGCCGTGATGGCAGGCTGGAGCGGTGACCGAGATCGCGACGCCGCAGCCCCTGGTCCTACCCGCGCCCGACGCCGCGGAGAGCTGGGTGCAGGCCCGTACCCGCGACGGGCTGGCCGAGGCCCGGGCCCTGGTCGACCGGCTGCGCGACGATCCCCCGGCCGACGCGCTCGGGGTGCTCCGGCAGTGGGACGAGGTCGGTCGGGCGTTGAGCAACATCGCGAGCGTGGCGTCGCTGCTCGCCAACGTGCACCCGGACGAGGCGGTCCGCACGAGCTGTGAGCAGGCCGAGGTCGAGGTCGACCGGCTGGTCACCGAGCTGCGCCAGGACCGGGCGCTGTACGAGGTCTTCGCGGGGCTCGACGCGGCCGGCCTCGACCCGGTGGCGGCCCGGCTGCTGAGCAAGACGCTCGAGGACTTCCGTCGCGCCGGCGTCGACCTCGACGACGCGACCCGCGCCCGGCTGACGGAGATCAACGAGCGGCTGACCGCGGTCGGGCAGGAGTTCAGCCGCACCATCCGCGACGACGTCCGGACCGTCCGGGTCACCCCGGACCGACTGGCCGGGCTGCCGCAGGACTGGCTCGACGCCCACCCGGCCGGCGACGACGGTCTGGTCACGGTCACCACCGACTACCCCGACGCGGTGCCGGTCCGGATGTTCGCCCACGACCCCGACGTCCGGCGCCGGGTCACCGTGGCCTTCCTCGAGCGCGGCTGGCCGCAGAACGAGTCGCTGCTCGGCGAGATGTTCGCGCTGCGGCACGAGCTCGCCAACCTGGTCGGCTACGCCGACTTCGCGTCGTACGACGCCGACGTGAAGATGATCGGCAAGGGCCCGGCGATCCCCGAGTTCATCGACCGGATCGCGGAGGCGGCCGAAGCGCCGATGCGCCGTGACCTCGAGTCGCTGCTCGCGCGCTACCGCCAGGACGTGCCCGACGCGACCGAGATCGACAACGCCGACTCCCTCTACTACGAGGAGCTGGTGCGCAAGGAGCAGCACGACGTCGACGCCCAGCTGGTGCGCACCTACTTCGACTTCACGAGGGTGCGCCAGGGGCTGCTCGACGTGACCGCCCGGCTGTTCGGGCTGCGCTACGAGCCGGTGCCGGACGCGACGGTCTGGCACGAGGACGTCACGGCGTACGACGTCTTCTCCGGCGACGAGACGCTGGGCCGGATCTACCTGGACCTGCACCCGCGCGACGGCAAGTACAAGCACGCCGCCCAGTTCACCGTCGCCGACGGGCTCTCCGGCCGGCAGCTCCCCGAGGGCGCGCTGGTCTGCAACTTCTCCCGCGGGCTGATGGAGCACGACCACGTCGTCACGCTCTTCCACGAGTTCGGGCACCTGGTCCACCACGTGCTCGCGGGCCGGGGCGAGTGGACCCGGTTCTCCGGGGTCGCCACCGAGTGGGACTTCGTGGAGGCGCCGAGCCAGATGCTCGAGGAGTGGGCGTGGGACGCCGACATCCTGCGCAGCTTCGCGACGAATGCCGACGGCGAGCCGATCCCGACCGACCTGGTCGACCGGATGCGCGCGGCCGACGACTTCGGCAAGGGCTACGTGGCCCGCACCCAGATGTTCTACGCGGCGATGTCCTACTGGTTCCACACCGACCGGCCCGCCGACCTGACCGCCGCGATGCGCGAGCTGCAGGCGCGCTACTCGCCGTTCCCCTACATCGACGGCACCCACATGTTCGCGAGCTTCGGCCACCTCGGCGGCTACTCGTCGGCGTACTACACCTACATGTGGTCGTTGGTCATCGCGAAGGACCTCTTCAGCGCCTTCGACCCGGACGACCTCTTCGACGCCGAGGTCGCCGGCCGCTACCGGGACCGGGTGCTCGCGCCCGGCGGCTCGAAGGACGCCGCCGACCTGGTCGCGGACTTCCTCGGTCGGCCGTACACCTTCGACGCGTACGCCGCCTGGCTCGCTCGCTGAGCTGGGGAAACCGTCTTGTGCCGGCAGATCTGTCGACGTACACTCACGATATATCGCGAATGATCGGCGACAGTCACGCGGACGATCGCTGCCGCGGTACCCCGAACAGACACAGAGACGAGAGGAGTCCTGTCATGGGACACCGAGGACACACCAGAGGGGCGTGGGGAGACCACGCCGACCAGCAGTGGCAGCAGCACGGCGGCGGCAGGAGGGGCGGCCCGTGGGGCGGACCCTGGGGAGGACCGGGTGGCTTCGGCCGGCCGGGGCACCCCGGCCCGCCGCCGTGGGTGGCCGGCCTCTTCGGCCTCGCCCAGGGTGACCGGCAGCGCGGGCCGCGGGTACGCCGCGGCGACGTGCGGTCCGCGATCCTCGACGTGGTGCGCACGGCGCAGTCGAACGGCGAGCAGGTCAACGGCTACCAGGTCATCCAGCAGATCGCCGAGCGCAGCAACGGCGCCTGGCGCCCGAGCCCGGGCTCGGTCTACCCGACCGTCCAGCAGCTCGAGGACGAGGGCCTGCTCGAGTCCGACGACACCCGGGGCCGACGCAGCCTGCGGCTCACCACGGAGGGCGAGGCGTACGTCGCCGAGCACACCGACGAGCTCGCGGCCGTGTGGGCGCCGTTCGAGGAGAGCGAGCGCGAGAGCGCGGAGTCGTCGGCCGACATCAAGCCCGAGATCGGGCAGGTGATGGGTGCCGTCTGGCAGATCGTCACCACCGGGAGCGACAAGCAGCGGGCCGACGCCGTCGCGATCCTGGTCGAGACCCGGCGCAAGCTGTACGGCCTGCTCGCCGACGGCGACCCCGACGACCTCGACGATCTCGAGGACGACGAGTCATGAGCGACGACCAGCTCCGGATCGGCGACGCCGAGCGGGAGGCCGCCGCGGCCGAGCTCGGCGAGCACTACGCCCAGGGCCGGTTGACCGCCGAGGAGCACGCGGAGCGGCTCGACCGGATCTGGGCGGCGCGCACCCGCGGCGAGCTCGGCCCGGTCTTCCGCGACCTGCCGGGGAGGTACGGACCAGCGGCGCCGATCGGCCCGCACCCGGCGCGTCGCACGACGTACTGGTCCGGAGGCGTGGCACCTTGTCGACGCGGCGTCCCGACGTCACTGATCGTCGTCCTGGCCGTGCTGGTGGCGCTGACGGTGGTCACCCACCTGCCGTTGATCCTGGTCGGACTCCTGGTCTGGTTCTTCGTCGTCGGTCGCCGTCGGAGAGGCTCACGGGCCGGGCAGTGGTCCAGATCAGGTGGCTAGTCCGGGGTCGTAGACCACTGCGATAGACCAGTTTCTCGCTGTCAAGAGACCGACTTAGCCTGTGACATAACCGGGC